>JBNMKT010000085.1:0-10774 GCA_050874485.1 bacterium | reverse complement strand
CTCCATGAGCATCTGGTTGTCACGAAAAAGAGAACAGCACTTGCGATTATTCTGGAATCCGGTGAGCCGCATGTGGTACATCATTTTGCGACACTGCTCGGTTATGGAGCCTGTGCGGTCAATCCGTATCTGGCACAGGATACCGTCAAGCAGCTCGTGGATGACCATCTGCTGGATAAGGATTATTATGCAGCAATCGAAGACTACAATCAGGCGGTGATCGGCGGTATTGTAAAGATCGCGGCAAAGATGGGTATCTCTACGATCCAGTCTTATCAGGGATCGAAGATCTTTGAGGCGATCGGTATTGATAAATCCGTCATTGATAAATATTTACGAATACGGTCAGCCGTATCGGAGGTATCACCTTAAAGGATATCGAGACGCAGGTCAATTTCCTGCATTCCGAGGCGTATGATCCGCTTGGACTCGAAAATGATATGACACTGGATTCCTTTGGCCGGCATGCGATGCGCAGCGGCGCAGATGAACATCTGTACAATCCGCTGACGATCCATCTGCTGCAGGAGTCCACCAAACGCGGTGACTACGAGATGTTCAAACAGTACGAAAAGGCTGTGAACGAACTGGAAAACCGCAATTATATCCGCGGTATGCTCGATTTTAACTATCCGAAGAAGGGTGTGCCGATTGAGGAAGTAGAGAGTGTGGATTCGATCGTGACACGTTTCAAGACCGGTGCGATGAGCTATGGTTCGATCTCACAGGAGGCACATGAGACGCTGGCGATCGCAATGAATATGATACACGGTAAATCCAATACCGGAGAGGGTGGCGAGAGTCTGGATCGTCTCAAGATCGGTGCGGATGGCAAAAACCGCTGTTCTGCAATCAAGCAGGTAGCCAGTGGCCGTTTCGGTGTGACGAGTACCTATCTGGTCAGTGCGCAGGAGATCCAGATCAAGATGGCACAGGGAGCCAAGCCCGGAGAGGGCGGTCATCTGCCCGGAGCCAAGGTCTATCCCTGGATTGCAAAGACAAGACATTCCACACCCGGTGTGTCATTGATCTCACCGCCGCCTCATCACGACATCTATTCCATCGAGGATCTGGAGCAGCTGATCTATGATCTGAAGAACTCCAACCGTGATGCGCGCATCTCTGTCAAACTCGTATCGGAGGCTGGTGTCGGAACGGTCGCAGCCGGTGTCGCAAAAGCCGGTGCACAGGTCATCCTGATCTCCGGTTATGACGGAGGAACCGGTGCTGCACCGCGCAGCTCGATTCACAATGCGGGACTGCCGTGGGAGCTTGGACTGGCAGAGACACATCAGACACTGATCATGAATGGTCTGCGTGAAAAAGTACGTGTAGAGACAGACGGAAAGCTGATGAGTGGCAGGGATGTCGCGATCGCAGCGGCACTCGGTGCAGAGGAATTCGGTTTTGCGACAGCTCCTCTTGTTACGATGGGCTGTATCATGATGCGTGTATGTAATCTGGATACCTGTCCGGCAGGCGTGGCAACGCAGAATCCGGAGCTGAGAAAACGGTTTGCAGGAAAGCCGGAATATGTTGTGAACTTTATGCGCTTTATCGCACAGGATCTGCGTGAGTATATGGCAAAGCTCGGCGTGCGCAGTGTCGATGAACTGGTCGGCAGAAGTGATCTGCTCCGCACACGTGACGATCTGAACGAAAAACAGAAAAAAGTGGATCTCACCAATATTCTGTACAATCCTTATATTGGTACCAAGGAGCGTTTCACGTTCGATCCGAAGAAGGTCTATGACTTTGAACTGGAAAAGACCAAAGATGAGACCGTGCTGTTGAAGCAGTTCCAGAGTGCATTGAACAACGGACAAAAGCGTGTGATCGAGCTGGAAGTATCCAATACAGACCGTTCACTTGGTACGATCTTTGGATCAGAGATCACGAAAAAGTATGGCACGACACTCGAGGATGATACCTTTGTTGTCAAGTGTAAGGGTGCTGGCGGACAGAGCTTTGGTGCATTTATCCCGAAGGGACTGACGTTAGAACTGGTAGGAGATTCCAATGACTATTTCGGAAAGGGCTTATCCGGCGGCAAGCTGATCGTCTATCCGCCGGCAGGAGTCACTTATAAAAAGGATGAAAATATTATCATCGGTAACGTGGCACTCTATGGTGCGACGAGTGGAAAAGCATTCATAAACGGTGTGGCAGGCGAGCGTTTCTGTGTGCGTAACTCCGGTGCGATCGCAGTTGTCGAGGGTGTTGGAGATCACGGCTGTGAATATATGACCGGTGGACGTGTTGTTGTCCTCGGAAAGACTGGAAAGAACTTTGCTGCAGGTATGAGTGGTGGTATCGCATACGTGCTGGATGAGGATAACGATCTCTATACGCGTACCAACAAAGAGATGGTATTTACCGAGGAATTGACCAATAAGTATGACGTATTAGAGTTGAAAGAGCTGATCGGGGAGCATGTGACACTCACGAATTCTGAAAAAGGCAAAGAGATTTTAGATCATTTCGCAGATTATCTGCCGAAGTTCAAGAAGATCATTCCTTACGATTACAACCGTATGATGATGGCGATCGTACAGATGGAAGAGAAGGGACTCAGCTCTGAGCAGGCACAGATCGAAGCATTTTATGCAAATGCAAAACATTAAGGAGGGACAGGAAAATGGGAAAACCGACTGGATTTTTAGATTATGAGAGAAAAACGGCGGTCGAGATAGATCCAACCGAACGTATCAAAAATTTTCATGAATTCCATCTTCCACTCTCTCTGGAAGAACAGCAGGAGCAGGGCGCACGCTGTATGTCGTGCGGTGTCCCGTTCTGTCAGGCCGGAATGACGATCATGGGAATGACGAGCGGATGTCCGCTCCACAATCTGATCCCGGAGTGGAACGATCTCGTCTACAGAGGCAACTGGGAGCAGGCATACCAGCGTCTGAAAAAGACGAACAACTTTCCGGAGTTCACTTCCCGTGTCTGTCCGGCACTTTGCGAGGCAGCATGCACGTGCGGTCATTACGGTGAGAGTGTGACAACAAAGGAAAATGAGCATGGTATTATCGAATATGCGTATGAGCATGGTTATGCAGATGCAAAACCGCCGAAGGTCCGTACCGGAAAAAAGGTAGCAGTTATCGGCTCCGGACCTTCCGGACTGGCTGCTGCAGACCAGCTCAACAAACGAGGCCATGAGGTGACTGTCTATGAGCGGGATGACCGTGTCGGCGGACTGCTCATGTATGGTATTCCGAATATGAAGCTGGAGAAGCAGGTCATTGACCGTAAAATCAATATCATGAAACAGGAGGGCGTGACGTTCCTCACCGGTGTGGATGTCGGCAAGGATATCAAGGCAGCGAAACTGTTAAAGGACTACGACCGTGTGATCTTGGCCTGTGGAGCGAAAAATCCGCGTGACATCAAGGCTCCGGGCAGGGATGCAAAGGGCATCTACTTTGCAGTGGATTTCCTCAGTGGTGTGACAAAGAGTCTGCTTGATTCAGATTTAAAGGACAAAAAGTATGTGGATGTCAAGGATAAACATGTCGTCATCATCGGTGGAGGTGACACCGGAAATGACTGTGTCGGTACGAGTATCCGTCTGGGCGCTGCATCCGTGACACAGCTTGAGATGATGCCGAAGGCTCCGGATACACGGGCACAGAACAATCCATGGCCCGAATGGCCGAAGGTGTGCAAGACAGACTACGGTCAGAAAGAGGCGATCGCAAAATTCGGTCATGATCCCCGCATCTACCAGACGACGGTCAAGGAATTTGTCAAAGACAAAAACGGCAATCTGAAGGAACTGGTGACAGTACGTTTAGAGAGTGTCAAAGATGAAAAGACCGGACGTATGATGATGCAGCCGGTGGAAGGCAGTGAGAAAAAGCTGCAGGCAGACATTGTCCTGATCGCAGCGGGATTTTTAGGCAGTGAAGGCTATGTCACAAAAGCATTCGGTGTCTCTGTCAATGAGCGCACGAATGTTGCTACGGAACAGGGCAAATACAAGACCAATATAGACCATGTCTATACAGCTGGTGATATGCACCGAGGACAGTCCCTTGTCGTATGGGCAATCCGTGAGGGTCGTGAGGTCGCACGTGAAGTCGATGAGAGTCTGATGGGATACTCTTATCTGTCGATTCAGTAAATATATCGTGAATGAAAATCCGAGAAACTGCTGCAATCGCAGGCGGTATAGATGACAGGCAGAATAAAAATATAGAAATCGACAAAGTGTTTTTTCTGTGATACAATGTGTGTATGTAAGCGGAAAAGGGGAATAGTTCAGATGAGAACGCTGAACTGTTCCCCTTTTTAGGATGTTTATGGATGAAAGTGAATGATTTATCAGGGCGCAGGAGGCGTAGTATGAAACAGGAAGAAGTAAATGAACGGAATGGGTCAGTATCGATAGAGGCTGTATTTGAAGCACTGTCGTCTATATATACAGGAGTATTTTTGATCGATCCGGTCAATGACAGCTATGTCATCATCCGTGCACCTGAATCGATACGGAATCTTCTGGATGGCATCACATCCGCACAGCAGGCGCTGAATCATGCGATTCAGCAGACAGTGACAACGGAGGATGCCTTAGATATCATTGCTTTTGTGAATCTCGTGACACTTTCCCAGAGAATGGAGACAGAAAAATGTATCAATATTGATTATCATGGTATGATCTCGGGATGGGTCAGAGGCAGTTTTATCGAAGTGGCGCGTGATACATCGGGCAGACTGACACAGATCCTGTACGCGTATCAGGTGATCGATACCGAGAAGCGCAAAGAACTCGATCATGTCAAACAGCTCAAGGACAGTTACACGCTGGCTGAAAAGGAAAACAAAGAGGAGAGACAGTCACTCGAAAACGAGAAAAAGACGCTGACAGATGATCTGAACTATCAGAATAATTTCACCAATATTATTATGGAGCAGCTCGATTGTGGCATTCTGGCGTATACGATTCCGGGACGCAGCCTGTTACAGATCAATCGGGAGGCGCTTCGGATCTATGGATGGAAAAATAAGGAAGAGGCCGCAGTGAATCTGACCAAAAATGCCGGGAACATCCGGTTTGTAAATCCGGAGGATGCCACGCGGCTTTTACAGCTGCGGGATCACGAAGGGGATGTCAAATACCAGATTATCATGAATGAGGGAACGAGTGAGGAGCGGCGGATACTGGCAGAAAGTAAATCGCTTTCCGGCAGATATGGTGGTAAGGTCATCATGTCTACCCTCATGGATATCACGCATGTAACCAATCTCGAAGAAGAGAAGGTTTCCCTGACGGATAAAAATGTATTTCTGACAAACGAGAATGAAGAACTGCAGCGGGCAAGAGATGCAAAGACTTCTTTTCTGGCAAGAATGTCCCATGATATCCGCACACCGATGAATGGAATCATGGGTCTGATCGATATCAACGAAAAGCATGCACAGGATATCGAATTCACAACGCAAAACCGCAGGAAGGCCAAAGTAGCAGCAAATCATTTGTTATCATTGATTAATGATGTGCTCGAGTTGAGCAAACTCGAAGAATCCGGCATACAGCTCTCGCAGACACCTTTTAATATGCATAGACTGATGGATGATATCTTTACGATTGTTGAACTGCGGGCAAAGGATAACGGTATCACGATGGACATAGAAAACGATCCGAGTGTCATGCAGTATCCGTATCTGTGGGGCAGTCCGCTGCATGTGAGACAGCTCTATATCAATATTCTCAGTAATGCGATCAAATACAACAAAAAGAACGGAAGCATTCTGTATCATGCATCTGTGGAGCGCCTGGATGCGGAGCATATTTTATCTACAGTCATCATCAAAGACACCGGAATCGGCATGAGTGAGGAGTTCCAGCAGCACTTGTTTGATCCGTTTGCGAGAGAGCATGAGGAGATGACCGGCAGATATGAAGGCACGGGACTGGGAATGTCGATCGTAAAACAGCTGGTCGATAAAATGGGTGGAACCATTCAGGTAGAGAGCCGGGTCGGTGAAGGAACCTGCTTTACGGTACAGATTCCGTTTCGGCTGGCAGCAGAAGCAGATGTGCGAAAAACAGAGGAAAAACCTAAGGTCGATGATATCACAGGAACAAATGTCCTGTTGGTTGAGGATAATGAGCTGAACATGGATATTGCTGAGATCCTGCTCACGGATGCCGGAGCGGACATCACAAAGGCGATGAACGGACAACAGGCAGTGGACCTGTTCGAGAAAAATGAGCCGGGTACCTTTGATGTGATTTTGATGGATGTCATGATGCCTGTGATGAACGGATATGAAGCTACCAGGCGTATCCGTGCGCTCGACCGTGCGGATGCGAAGAAAATACCTGTGATCGCCATGACAGCGAATGCTTTTGCTGAGGATGTGGAAGAAGCAAAACAGGCGGGCATGAATGATCATCTGTCAAAGCCGCTTGATGCGGAGAAGATGCTGGCAATGATCGCAAGATTCAAATAAATCAGAGGATGGGGAGGTTATCGTATGGCTGGATTTACAAAGAAGGATATAGAAAGCTGGCCCCGAAAGGAACATTATCTGTATTATACGCAACAATTGAAGATAGAATTCAATCTGACAGCAGACATAGAAGCCGGGGAATTGCTGGATGTCTGTCATACATACGGATATAGATTTTATCCGACGGTCATTTACTTCGTCACCAGGGTATTGAATGGCATGGAGAATTTCCGCATGTTCCGGGATGCGGCGGGAGATCTGTGTGTATGGGACAAAATCGTGCCAAACTATACGATTTTCCATAAAGATGATGGTACATTTTCTGATTGCTGGACGGATTATACCGATGATTTTCAGGTGTTCTATCAGAATATAACCGCAGATATGAGTGCCTATAGAGATAAAAAGGGCATAAAAGCAAAGCCTGGCCAGCCCGCAAATTTTTATTGCATCTCCTGTACACCATGGACTGCTTTTACCGGTTACGGAAGCCGGGTGGCGGGTGGAGAGCCGGCATTCTTTCCGATTGTCACACTTGGAAAATATACAGCCACAGGAGATCGCATACTTATGCCGGTGAACCTCATGGTTGCACATGCGGTGGCAGATGGTTATCATGCGGGACTGTTTTTCCAAAAGCTGCAGGATGAACTGCGTACACAACATCTGTTGGATGTCATACAGGGAAACATACAGGGAAAAGACAGCTGCCCAGGGGCATCAGAAATGCTCCGGTGAGCATAGTCTTGTTGTTGCTTTTTCCATGGGATTTGATTAAAATAAGTAATCATATGTAATGAAATATCACAGAGTAAGGGAAGTAGAAGACAATGGCTACATCAAATAAATGGAACAGTGTGGGAGAGGACATCATGAATTCCGTTCTCGAAGCAGTAGAATCCGGTAATTATGCCGGACTCAGCCAGTGTGTCGGTGATGTGATCAATCAGGCAGCAGACAGCTTTGGCCGCAGTATGAATCAGGTCGGCAGACAGATCGAGCGTCAGACAAAGGAATATACGCAGACTGCCAAACAGACGATCTATGAACAGCAGGCGCAGATGCGCAGGGAACGCGCCATGAATGATGGGATCGCAGCACCGAAACAGCCTCCGATGCGGTATCGCAGATATCTGCCCGGACAGGCGGCGGGGCCGGTATGTCTGTCACTGGGGATTGTAGGAACGAGCCTGTTTGGTCTAGCGGCAGTCATTACCGGAGGGCTGATGTTTGTCGGTGTGCCATGGGGCGTGCCGCTCGGCCTTGGCATTGCGACGATCCCTTTTATAGGCATGATCACAAAGGGCGTGGGACTGACCGGACGCAACAGCCGTTTCCGTCATTACGTGCGTGTGATTGGTGACCGTGGATATTGTAAGATTGAGGATCTCGCGCGTGCAATCGGCAAACGTACATCCTATGTGCAAAAGGATCTGCAGGATATGCTCGATAGAGGTTATTTTCTGGAGGGTCATATGGATGCTGCCCGGACGACACTGATCGTGGACAAGGAGACGTATCAGCAGTATGAACAGGCAGAGGAGGCGCGCAGGCTGCGTGAGCAGCAGGCCGCGATCAGTGCACAGACACAGGCACAGTGTCCGGCAGAAGTGCGTAACATACTGGCAGAGGGTGAATCGTACATCCAGCATATCCATGAGTGCAATGATGCGATTCCCGGAGCGGTCATGAGTGCGAAGCTGGCAAAGCTTGAGGATATCATGCGCCGTATATTTGCACAGGTGGAAAAACAGCCGGACAGTGCGCAGGAACTGCATAAGATGATGACCTATTACCTGCCGACGACAACGAAGCTGATCGATGCCTATCGTGATCTCGATGGCCAGCCGTCGTATGGAGAAAACATTGCCAACACGAAAAAAGAGATCGAGGATACACTCGATACGATCAATGAGGCATTTGAGAATCTGTTTGACAGTCTGTTTGAGGATACTGCGTGGGATATCTCGTCCGATATTTCTACGATGAAGGTCATGCTCGAGCAGGAAGGATTGACAAAAAACAAGGATTTTGCATCTGATACGCATATGAAATTATAAAAAGGAGGAAGTTTGAGATGACAGACTTTGACACATTGACAGCCGAGGCACCGACCTTGGATTTTGGCTCTTTCGATGCACCACAGGAGAAGGAAGTGCCCGCAGAGACAAAAGAGGCAGAGGTGATTCCTGCACCGCAGAGCGAGATGGATGATTCCATGCTCTCCGAGGAGCAGAAGCAGATGGTGAGTGAGTTCGTAGAGAAGATCGACCTGCGCAATTCGAATGCCATTTTGCAGTATGGGGCAGGCACACAGAAGAAGATGGCAGATTTCTCAGAAAAGGCACTGGAGAACGTCAAGACAAAGAATATGGGCGAGATCGGTAACATGCTCACGGATCTCGTTGGCGAGCTCAAGAATTTTGATGTCGAAGAGGGCGAGAAAGGCTTTGGGGCATTTTTCAAAAAGCGTGCCAACAAGCTGACAGAGCTCAAGGCAAAATATGATAAGGCAGAGGTGAACGTAAACAAGATCACAGCTGCATTAGAGACCCATCAGATCCAGCTGATCAAGGATGCACAGATGTTAGACCGGATGTATGAGATGAATCTGAATTATTTCAAGGAATTATCGATGTACATTCTTGCAGGTAAGAAAAAGCTGCAGATCGCACGTGATACGGAGCTGGCAGCGCTGCGTGAAAAGGCAGCAGCCAGTGGTCAGCCTGAGGATGCACAGGCAGCAAAGGATTATGAGGGACTGATCGACCGGTTTGAGAAGAAGCTGCATGATCTGGAGCTGACCCGGACGATCGCATTGCAGACAGCACCGCAGATTCGTTTGGTACAGGGCAGTGATACTGTGATGGCGGAGAAGATCCAGTCCACGATCGTCAATACGATTCCGCTGTGGAAGAGCCAGATGGTGATCGCACTCGGCGTGGAGCACAGTACCCAGGCGGCCGAGGCACAGCGCGCAGTCTCTGATATGACGAATGAATTACTGAAGAAAAATGCAGACCGGCTCAAGACGGCGACGATCGAGGCTGCCAAGGAGTCTGAGCGCGGCATCGTAGACATCGAGACGCTCAAGCATACGAATGAGTCATTGATTTCGACACTGGATGAGGTTATGAAGATTCAGACAGAGGGTCGTGCAAAGCGCGCGGCTGCAGAGGGTGAACTTCAGAATATGGAAAATGAACTAAAGGCAAAATTATTGGAGATCAGATCGTGAGTAAAGCAGTATTTTTTGATATCGATGGAACGTTGTGGGATTTTCATAATGTGATCCCGGAGAGCACGGTGCGTGCAATACAGGCGCTGCGCGCAAATGGACACTATGCATTTATTTGCAGTGGGCGCGCACGTGCCTATATCACACACCCGGATCTGTTTGCGATCGGTTTTGACGGACTGGTCGCAGCCTGCGGAACACACGTAGAACTGGATGGAAAACGGATCTATGAGAAGCTGATTGATCCACAGCTGGCGGTGCATACCGTGGAGACTGTGCGCAAATACGGATTCCGGCCGATTCTTGAGGGACCGGAGTATCTGTATATGGATGAAGCAGATTTCGGTCATGAGATATACGGACAAAAGCTGATGCGGGAGATGGGTGACAGACTGGTCGGGATCACGGATCATTATGGAGCATGGGAGATCAATAAGCTCTCCTGTGCGACCGACCATGCGGATCGCGAGGGTTGTTTTGCAGCGTTGGACGAATATTATACCTATCTGATACATAATTCTGCAGTGGCAGAACTGGTGCCCAGGGGACATACAAAGGCGACCGGCATGCAGAAGATGTGTGAGGCACTCGGCATTGCACGTGAGGATACATTCGCGATTGGGGATAGCGTGAATGATCTGGCGATGCTCGAATATGCGGGGCATGGCATTGCGATGGGCAATGGTACGCCGGAGGCAAAGGCAGCAGCAGATTATGTCACGACAGACCTGACAGAAGATGGAATCTATCATGCGCTGGCTCATTTTGAACTGATAAGGTAGCCGGATTCAGGCAGAGCGGGGCGCTAATTCACAACAATGGAGAGGGGTATTTGCTATGGATGAGTTTCAGTTACGTCAGAATGAACAGATGCAGCAGGAGATCCTGCATCAGCAACAGCAGATGGCAGACCAGCAGCCACAGTTTCAGCAGAACGCGGCGATAGAGCGTGAGCAGCAGGCAGCAGTACAACAGCAGCAGATGCAAAGACCGGCGGCTTATGACCGGTTCTTTCAGAATCTGAAGCCGCTTCCTGCGGTACCGGTTGCACAGGGACCGGCTCTGGTGGAG
>JBNMKT010000084.1:0-10821 GCA_050874485.1 bacterium | reverse complement strand
ATATAACTGTTTCATACAAAAAATGCGTAACTGCACAAAAAGACTGCAGTCACGAACACTCCTGTCAGTTGTTAATTTAGTATATTGCAGGGTGGAAAATTGGTTCCCAAAAAAGAAATTTTTTCGAAAAATTGTGGTAATACCAATATCAATGTGATAAAATAGCACTATGTGTAGTAAAAGGGGGAGAGGGATCGTTGTCTATTATGACCAAGATCAAAGATTTGGTCTTTCAGGAACCTCAAAATAAAAACGAATCACCGAAGATCGTTGTTGTATTGCGTATTTCTGCACTCATTTTCATGCTCTATCTGGTGATGGCATGTGTGGGATTTATCGGATTCGGACGGCATTATCTTGCTGTGATCAGCGCAATGTTTTTTATATTGTACGCATATGTGTTCTGGCGTACCTATCAGGATAAGATGCATCAGGCATATGTCATATTGAATATCACGACCGTATTGTGGGTGGGGAGTTTTTATGTATTATTTGGTGGTGATACAGGTGTGCAGCATTTTTTGTTTGCATTGATCGTGGTGGATTTACTTGTGGATCGCAGACATCCGGTGCGGACGCTGATAGTCCTGTATCTGATACGTGCGTTTTTGTATGTGCATGGCCAGTTTATACAACCTACGAGAATTGAGGGACTTCCAGACCAGCTGGAAATGTATATATATCTGTTGAGCATTATACTCGAAGGTGCGATGATACTGTTTACCGGTGTGTATTTTACGAAGGATGCGTTTCAGATGGAGAGCAGGCTGCAGGATTATAATAAAGAACTGCGGCATATTGCATCTACCGATCCGTTGACAAAGCTGTGGAATCGCTTCTGCATGTTGGATCATGTGAATCATTGTCTGAAAAAGTACACGCGCGGTGATATGCAGTTCATATCGGTAGCGATCGGTGACATTGATCATTTCAAGAATATCAATGATACATATGGCCATGAATGTGGCGATGAGGTGCTGCGCAGACTGGCAGAGTTGTTCCGGAAGCATATGGATGCCATCGGAGCGGTGGCCCGCTGGGGTGGCGAGGAATTTTTGTTTTTATTTGAGAATATGAATGGTGACGATGCCTGGAATGAGTTATCCAAGCTTCAGTTGAAGATTAACCGTCTGGAGATTCCGTATGAGGATCAGGTGATTCATGTTACGATGACGTTCGGACTGACAGAGTATGATTCACATATATCGACGGATGCCAATATCAAACAGGCAGATGATAAGCTCTACAAGGGCAAACAGAGTGGTCGTAACCGCATCGTGTATTAAAATTATAAGCAATATTTGGGGAGAGTCTGTAGTGAATCGGACTCTCCTCTCGTTATATTATATGTAGAGGTAAGTAATATGAGAAAAAGACCCGAAAAATGGGTGGTACTGGCAAAGGGCGCAGATTTTAACGGGATCGGACGAACCTATGGTGTCGATCCTGTGATAGCGCGCATTGTCCGCAATCGGGAGGTAACAGACAGGGCAGAACTGGACAGCTTTTTTCATCCGTCCTTAGACCGGCTGCATGATCCGGGGCTGCTGAAGGATGCAGCACAGGCAGCACATTTGATACATACGAAGATCCGCCAGCAGAAGAAGATCCGTATTATCGGCGACTATGATATCGATGGCATTTTTTCGACTTATATATTATATGATGGGTTGAGCGCCTGTGGTGCATGTGTAGATTATACGCTTCCGCACCGGATCAAGGATGGATACGGGCTGAGTGAAAAGCTCATACGCGATGCATATGAACAGGGCTGTGATACGATACTCACCTGTGATAACGGAATTGCGGCTGCAGCAGAGATTGCGCTGGCGAAGGAATTGGGGATGACAGTGATTGTGACTGATCACCATGAAGTGCCGCTGCACTGGGAGGGAGATACTTCTACCGCGGTGCTGCCAGTGGCGGATGCCGTCGTTGATCCCAAGCGCGCGGACTGCGACTATCCGTGCAAAGGGATCTGTGGCGCAGTCGTGGCATGGAAAGTGCTGCAGCTCGTGCAGCGCATCTGCGGTCAGCCGGATGACTGGAAAAAATATCTATGTTTCGCGGCATTTGCGACGATCGGTGATGTCATGGAGCTGCGAGGGGAGAACCGTACCATTACAGCGCTGGGACTGGAGCAGCTGCGACGGACGGATAATGTCGGTCTGCAGGCGCTGATCGCATGCAGCGGGCTGGATCCGGAGCAGATTCGTGCCTATCATATTGGATACGTGATCGGCCCATGTATCAATGCGACCGGCAGACTCGATACGGCAAAGCGTGCCCTGGAGCTGCTGACCGAGACCGATACAATGCGGGCACAGCAGATCGCCCAGGAACTGGTAGCGCTCAATGAAGAACGAAAGCAGCTGACTACGGAAGGGCTTGAGGAGGCCGTCCGTATCGTTGAGGAACAGGAATTATGGAAAAAACCGGTATTAGTCGTCTACCTGCCACAGACACATGAGAGTCTGGCGGGCATTATTGCCGGACGGCTGCGTGAGCGGTATTACCGGCCGACCTATGTGCTGACGGATGGGGAGGATTGCGTGAAGGGCTCCGGGCGTTCGATTCCCGCTTATCATATGTATGAGCATCTGAGCCGTGTAGGGGCGCTTCTCTTAAAATTTGGCGGGCATGCGATGGCGGCAGGATTATCACTTGAGCGGGCACAGGTGGAACCGTTTGCGAATATGTTATGTGAGCAGGCCGGGCTCTCACCGGAGGATCTGACAGAGACGATCCGTATCGATGTGCCGATGCCACTTTCCTATATTTCGGAAACGCTGATCAGCCAGTTATCTGTGCTCGAACCATGTGGAAATGGCAATGAGAAACCGGTCTTTGCAGACAGGGAGCTGACCGCGCGCAGAGCGTTTTTCATAGGAAGAGAGCGGAAAATGCTAAAATTGCAGCTCCTTTGCGCTGGCGGAACGATGGATGCACTGTATTTCGGTGATGCAGAGGAATTTCTGGACTATTATAGAGAAAAATATTCCGACCGGGAGGTCGATGCCCTGCTGCACGGACAGCCACAGCAGATGCGTTTTGCGTTTACTTATTATCCGCAGATCAACAACTATCAGGGGATGACGAGCATACAGATTGTGATCACACACTATGTGTAAAATGATGGTGAAAGATATAAGGGTTGACTTTTCGTGTGATATGGTTCAAAATACGTGTAACTGTGTAGAAACAGCAGACAATGATCTGGAATAGCCCGGAGAGGAAACGTATATGATACGAGAGGATTATCATTTTCTATCAAGAGATACAAAGACAAAGATACATGGGGTGCGCTGGCTGCCGGATGACGGCGTGGTGCATGGTGTGATCCAACTGGTACATGGGATGCAGGAATACATCGGACGTTATGAAGAATTTGCAGAATATATGACGTCACATGGCTTTCTGGTTGTTGGACATGATCATCTCGGACATGGTGAATCGGTGAGAGATAGCAGACATCTGGGTTATTTCTGCAAGTCGAGGCCTTCGCAGGTACTGGTAGCCGATATGCATCAGGTGACTGATATGACCAGACGCGTATATCCGGGTGTTCCGTATGTGATATTCGGGCATAGTATGGGTTCTTACCTGTTACGGAAATATCTGACGATCTATAGTGATGAGGTGGATGGTGCGATCATCTGCGGCACAGGAAGTGTGCCGGATGGTGCCTGTTATTTTGGAATCGCATGCTGTCATGCGATCGCAACGTTCCGGGGCTGGCATTATCGCAGCCGTTTTGTGAAACAGGCGACGTTTGGCAGGAACTATGCGGGATTTTGTATGGATGGCAGCAGACCCGAGGATAGCTGGTTGTCTGGAAACGTGGAGAGCGTGAAGAAATATTATGATGACCCGCTCTGTACGTTTGATTTCACATTGAATGGTTACTATGGACTGTTTACGACAGTGGCTTATGATAACAAGGAAAAGTACATCAGACAGATCCGCAAGGATCTTCCGATGCTTTTGATATCCGGTGACAAAGACCCTGTGGGTGATGCCGGAATGGGAGTGAAGCGTGTATATCGCCAGTACAAAAAGGCAGGTATCAGAAATGTTGCAATGAAGCTGTATGAGAATGACCGGCATGAGATTCTCAATGAGAACGACCGGGCAGACGTATACGCGGATATATGGGGATGGATCAAGAAGAACACCGGACTCTGATCCGGTGCCACCCAAGAAGGAGGAAATAACGATGAAAAGGAATCATATGAAAAAGTGGCTGGCGATGCTGATGGTATCAGTCACTGTCTGTTCGATGGCAGTGCCTGCGGCAGCACAGCAGGTAGAGGGAGAGATCTCGGCAGATGACGAAGTGATGGATGGAGTGGATGACGAAGTACAGGGCGATGTAATGCCGATCAGTGATACGAGTGAGTCTAAGCCGGTAGCAGATGTGGAGATCGAGTCTGATGCGGATGCAACAGATACTACCTCCGATACATCTGAGATCAATCAGGATGACAATGTAGAGATCGCTGCAGATGACAAGCCGTATCTGGCACTCGGAGAGAACCTGTCCGCAGAGCAGAAGGCAACCGTGCTCAGCCTGATGGGGATCGATCCTGCCAATCTGGACAATTACAATGTCGTGACGATCACAAATGCAGAGGAACACCAGTATCTGGATGAATATCTGCCGGCAGAGAAGATCGGAACGAGAGCATTATCTTCGGTTGTGATCGTACAGAGAGAAAAGGGGAACGGATTAAACATTTCCACTAAAAATATTAATTACTGTACTGTGGGCATGTATAAAAATGCACTTGCCACAGCGGGGCTGAAGGATGCGGATATCATCGTGGCAGGCCCGACACCGATCTCAGGCACGGCAGCACTGATCGGAGCAATGAAGGCATATTCACAGATCACAGGAGAGCCTGTCGATGAGGAGAGTCTGGATGCAGCGATGAATGAGATTGTCGTGACCGGAGAACTGGCAGATATTATCCAGGGGGCCGATGACGGAGAAGTCGAGGAATTCATGGCGTATGTGAAACAGAAGGTCTTAGAGGGTGGTCTCAAGGATGAGAGCAGTATCCGTGAGTGCATCGATGAGGCACTGGATAAATATGATTTCTCGATGACAGACGATGAGAAGGATCAGCTGACGAGCGTGTTATTAAAGATCAGTAAGCTCGATATCAATGTGGATTCATTGATCGATCAGGCAAAGTCATTGTATGATCAGATCAAAAATTCTGATGATGCGCAGGGATTTATCGCAAAGATCATCCAGGGTATCAAAGATTTCTTCAAGAATATATTTAACTGGTAAGATATTAGAGATGTATGATAAAAAATGGGTTTGGCATGTCACAATGTCAAACCCGTTTTTTTAGATCTTTTGTTTGAGAAAAGCGATCAGTCCGTCTGCAAAACGCGTCACACCGGGCATCGCCTGGACTGCCTTGCGGTTTTTCTCATTGAAACCGACCAGGATATCATGATTTGCTTCTGACAGGTAATCAATAATACCATCAATATCGGACTTCATATTTTTCGGAAACTGAATATACAGATGTTTGTTTGCGGTAATGTGCAGCGTATAGGAAATGCTGAAATGATACCACAGAATATTGTGCAGTGTGGAGTATTTGTAGATCCACACGATCTCTCTGATAGGAATAACGGTCACAGATTTATTCGCAAAGGCGATGAAAAAGTGTTCCGTAATATACATATCTTCGGTGGCCAGCTGCGGCAGCGTAGCGAGTTCCTCCTCGGCCTGTGCGAGCAGCTCCGCGCGTTTGCCATATAGACCGAGCTGACGGCTGGCGGGAGAGAGTACCGGAAACAGTGCATACAGTAAAAACAGTATGATTGACAGCAGCGCATAGGTGCCTGATGCAAAATAGAAAAAGCATAGCACAGAACTGCCGATGCGTCCGAAGCCCGGTTCAGATATGATGTTTGGAGACACCTTATCATAAAAACCGGCGGTCGTCCACGACAGGTCGTTGGCGAGATGCTCTGCTAGTATGGTGTAGCTCTCCGGCTGTGTACGGATGCTGGCGAGTATCTGGACATCATCAATATGCGGCAGTCCCTCCTCGCAGGTGTCAGGATTTAAAATAACCAGATAGCAGCCATCCTCACGGATCGTGTAATAATAGTATCCGGTGACAAAACCGAGACGGCTTTGTGTATATCCGGTAAAGTTCAGATCGTGTAATGTGGTGGAGATATAACGGTTTCCCTCGCTGGCGAGCTCAGAGATCCGTGCCTGGTCGGAGATCACAAGCGGATGGACGAGTGTACGCATCGGTGTATAAAACCAGATAATAATCAGAAAAATACAATATACGATCGGAGAAAAGATACGTCTGCCGTAGGTACTCCGTATTTTTTTCGTTATCAGATGATCTAATTGCTGCATAGGTGTTCCTCCATTGAATATTCATTGTAACAAAAATGAGGATCAATTCCAAGTGACTGTGCGAACTTTTTGGCTGAATTTGTAGTAGAAACTTTTTAGCAAAAATGGTATAGTGGTACTATTCTGGAGTTGTTCTGGAAAAACATAGACAGTGAGGCAAGAGAATGGATGCATATACCGGATTTGCGGAAGTATACGATCAGTTCATGGAGGATGTCCCCTATGAGAAATGGCGGGATCTGATCGTGGCAGAATTGAAAGAGGAAGGTATAGAGGATGGCCTGATACTGGATCTCGGCTGTGGGACAGGTACACTCACGCGCATGCTGGCGCAGGCGGGTTATGATATGATCGGTGTGGATGGCTCACAGGAGATGCTGATGGAGGCGCGCGAAAAGACAGAGGACACCGGAATTCTGTATCTGTGCCAGGACATGCGTGAATTTGAGCTGTATGGTACGGTACGTGCGATCGTCAGTACCTGCGATACGATGAACTACCTGCTGACACCGGAGGATTTTATCCAGACATTGAGACTGGCAAATAACTATCTGGATCCGGGTGGTGTATTTATCTTTGACCTGAATACGCTGTATAAGTTCCGCGAAGTCATGGGAAATACAACGATCGCGGAAGCTGATGAGGATGCCAGCTTTATCTGGGATAATTATTTTGATGAGGAGACCGGGCGGAACGAATATGATCTGACGCTGTTTATCAGGCAGGAGAACGGATTGTATGAGCGTGTGAGTGAGGTACATGAGGAGCAGGGGTATACCCCCGAACAGATCCGGGAATATATTACACGCAGCGGTATGGAATATGTACGCACATTTGATGCGGAGGATGGTGGTGCGCCGGATGCGGTCAGCGAGAAAGTATTTTATGTCGTCAGAGAGCATGGGAAAACCGCGCAGCTGGAATCGGATCAGAAATATAAATCAGAGAGG
This sequence comes from bacterium, assembly GCA_050874485.1. Lineage (GTDB taxonomy): Bacteria > Bacillota > Clostridia > Lachnospirales > Lachnospiraceae > W0P33-017. The sequence goes on along the minus strand of JBNMKT010000084.1, from coordinate 3,471 downwards.
AATATAAGATGAAAGACTATATGGTAAGAGCGACGGCGGCAGACGGAGCAATCCGTGCATTTGCTGTCACAACAAGAGATCTCGTGGAGGAGGCGCGTGTGCGCCACGATACGAGTCCGGTCATGACAGCCGCACTCGGCAGACTGCTCAGTGCGGGTGCGATGATGGGCGCGATGATGAAGGGAGAGAACGATATCCTGACCCTGCAGATCAGCGGTGATGGACCGGGGAAAGGACTGACAGTGACAGCCGATTCAAAAGGCAATGTCAAGGGCTATCCGGAAGTCCCGGTCGTGGCTCTGCCGCCCCGTTCAGATGGACATCTGAATGTCGGAGGTGCGATGGGACATGGTATGCTGCGCGTGATCAAGGATATGGGGCTCAAGGAGCCTTATGTCGGAGAAGTCGATCTGCAGACCGGTGAGATCGCAGAGGATCTGACCTATTATTTTGCGGCAAGTGAGCAGATCCCGTCAGTCGTCGGGCTGGGTGTGCTGGTGGATAAGGATGGCAGTGTCTTACAGGCCGGTGGATTTATCATCCAGCTTATGCCGTTTACGAGTGAGGAGATCATCAGCAAGCTCGAAGGCAGCCTGGCGACATTGGAGCCTGTCACCAAGATGCTGGAGCGCGGATTTACGCCGGAAGTGATCTTAGAGGAAGTGCTGACCTTCTTTGATGTTGAGTACAATGAGACGATGCCGGTACAGTTCCACTGCAATTGCTCTAAGGAACGTATCACAAGGGCGCTGATCAGCGTCGGGAAAAAAGGCTTACAGGAGATGATCGATGACGGCGAGCCGATCCATGTCAACTGTCATTTCTGTAACACGGATTATACATTTGAGATCGATGAGTTAAAGGAGATAGCAAAGTGCAGCAAGGATTCATAAAAGTAGCGGCTGTGACACCATATATAAAGGTCGCAGATCCGTTGTTTAACCGGGTATCAGTATTGGAAAAAATAACGGAGGCAGCAGACAGTGGTGCATCGGTGATCGTCTGTCCCGAATTGTGCCTCACGGGATATACCTGCAATGATCTGTTTTTACAGGAATTGCTGTTAAAAGAGGCCAAGGAAGCATTGCGCTGGCTCATGGAGCGCACGGCGCAGATGCAGGCACTGATCTTTGTCGGATTGCCGTTTGAGTATCTTGGCAAGCTCTACAATGTAGCCGCAGTGATAAACGGTGGCAGGCTGCTCGGGCTCGTGCCAAAGACACATCTGCCAAACTATGGAGAATTCTATGAACAGCGCCATTTTACGCGCGGTATGTGTCAGGCGGTGCCGGTCACATTCGATGCAAATATACAGACCTGGATGGGAACGCAGCAGATCTTTGTCTGTCAGGAGTATCCGATGTTATCGGTCGCAGCGGAGATCTGTGAAGATCTGTGGGCACCTAATCCGCCGAGCAACGGACATGCGCTGGCGGGCGCGGATCTGATCGTGAATCTGTCTGCCAGTGATGAGACGACCGGAAAGGATATTTACCGTAGAGAACTCGTCAAAGGACAGTCAGCGAGACTGCTGTGCGGCTATGTCTATTGCAGTGCCGGGGAGGGAGAATCCACACAGGATATCGTATTTTCAGGACATAATGTGATCGCGGAAAATGGGACTGTGCTTGCTGAGGCGACCCGATTTACAAATGAGATTACCTATTCGGAGATCGATGTCGCACGGATGACCAGCGAGCGCAGACGCATGACGACGTTTGAGACATGTGAGCAGGAACACTATCGCTATCAGGAGTTTTCACTGGAACTGCATGATACAATATTGACCAGATGGATCGATCCGGCGCCGTTTGTGCCCGGAAATGCATCCGACCGCGAGAAGCGCTGTGAGGAGATTCTGGCGATTCAGTCGATGGGACTGAAAAAACGTCTGGCGCATACCGGCTGTCAGAATGCGGTCGTCGGTATCTCTGGTGGACTTGACTCGACACTGGCACTGCTCGTGACGGTGCGTGCGTTTGATGCGCTTGATCTGCCAAGACAGCAGATCACAGCAGTGACGATGCCTGGATTCGGTACGACCGACCGCACGTATGAGAACGCCGTTGGCATGATCAGATGTCTGGGAGCAGAACTTCGCGAGATATCGATCGTAGATGCGGTCAACCAGCATTTTTCTGACATTGGACATGATGCTGCAGTCCATGATGTGACCTACGAGAACTGTCAGGCACGTGAGCGCACACAGATTCTGATGGATATTGCCAATAAAAACGGAGGTATGGTCATCGGAACCGGCGACATGTCTGAATTGGCGCTCGGCTGGGCGACCTATAATGGCGATCATATGTCCATGTATGCGGTGAACTGTTCTGTACCGAAGACGCTCGTGCGTCATCTCGTGCGCTACTATGCGGACACCTGCGGCGATGCAAAGCTGACAGAGGTACTGTTGGATGTGCTCGACACACCGGTCAGCCCGGAGCTGCTGCCGCCTGAGGACGGACAGATCTCACAAAAGACAGAGGATCTCGTCGGACCTTACGAACTGCATGACTTTTATCTGTATCAGGTGCTGCGCTACGGATTCTCTCCGGCAAAGGTGTACCGCCTCGCGAAGATCGCGTTTGCAGGCAGCTATGACGAGGCGACGATCTATAAGTGGCTGAAAACGTTTTACCGCAGATTTTTCTCACAGCAGTTCAAGCGCTCGTGTATTCCGGATGGTCCGAAGGTCGGTACGATCGCGCTCTCGCCGCGCGGCGATCTGCGCATGCCCAGTGATGCATCTGTGAATGTGTGGATGCAGGAGATTGAGAGGCTGGAAGAGAAGTAAAGAGAAAAAATAATAATAAATAATAAGAAGAAGCTAACGGATGAAAAATGCCGGGTAGTGAGATCTGGTGATAGGCGTAACCTATAGGAGATCTTGCTGCCCGGCAAAATGTATGCAGGCGATAACGGTAGAGGAAGTGTACGAGAAAATATTGGAGATCGACGCAAAAATATAGATGAGATACTTAGGCGAAGCAGCATTCAGGAAATAAAACAGTATTGCTATTGTACGGACAAATGCATATAATAAAGACAGAAAGAAATACGGATAGAAATACGGATAGAAATGCAGATATAATTACAGACAGGAATGTTACTTGCGAAAGGAGAGATTTTTATGGCTGCAAAATCAGCAAATTTATATGCAAGGATTGAACCCGATGTCAAAGAGAAAGCAGAAAGCATTCTGGCTACACTTGGTATTCCCGCTTCCAGTGCGATCAATATGTTTTATAAACAGATTATCTTACAGAGAGGTCTTCCATTTGAGGTGAAGCTACCATCTGCAAGACCTGTTGACATCAGCACATTATCGGAGACAGAGCTCAATGAAGAATTGGAGAGAGGATATGCGGATATGCAGGCTGGGCGGACGAAAGATGTGAAGAAAGCATTTGCTGATATTCGTAAGGATTACGGCTTATGAGATATGAGATAGAATTATCCAAACAGGCT
>JBNMKT010000083.1:0-10994 GCA_050874485.1 bacterium | reverse complement strand
ATTGTCATCTGAAGGGGTGATGGTCCAGTTTACAGTCACATCACCGATCTTACCGGTTGTTCCGTCCACTTCTTCGTATCCGGGATAATGGGCGATCAGACGGCTCTTAAACTCCTCGTTCCATGCCTGGATATTCAATACCTTTCCTTCGTCTGCCGCGGGCACAGCATCTGCGGTGTCGTCTGCTGCCGGTTCTTTCGCGTCTGCTGCATCGTCTGCCGCAGGCTCCTCTGTCTGGGTATCATCTGCTGCAGGTGCATCTGTGCTTCCCTTGCTGCCGCAGCCTGTTAACATTGCTGCTACCATTGTAGTTGCCAGTAATGCACTGATTACTTTCTTTTTCATTGCTTATGTCCTCCTTTATTCCGTGAGTGAGCTGTCCCCAGGTCATTCTCTGTTGTTATGTACGGCTCACGTCTTGTGTATGTATGTATTATAGCCATATCCACGGATACGATATATTACATTCGCCATTGAAAATATCAAATTCATGACCTAATTAAAAAACAGTTACAAAATCTGATATTTTACAAAATTTCCTATTTAATTTCCTGTTTAATTTCCTATTTTATAATGTTTACAACGACTGCATTCTTACACCCAAAATAACAGTTACTTAACAAAATACCGATGTTTAAGGTCATGCTTTTGATATTTTTTGCACATATCTGATTTTTTCTAAAACCATCTTTCTATATAATGCGCATATACCACGAAAGGAGTATGATAATTGAAACCGATACATTTTACAGACAATAATGGTAGTTTTTGTATAAAAAATCCGGAGAACACCAGTTATCTCTATTTTCCGCTCGCTTCAGAAGCAGGCCTAAAAAGCGCAGTCACACCGAATCTGGGCGGTGATTCCAAAATCAACCAGGTTGCTTTCTTATTAGAACCGACCAGTTCCGAGAATCTGCACAATAACCGTTCCACGAGGAATTTCTGGTGTGCCGTCAATGATTCTGATGTCTATTGTGCCACCGGTGCCTCTGCTGCGCAGGAAGCTGTTAAATTTACTTGTGCACAGGATGAGAGCGAGCTGGATGCCGGTCTCATGTGGCATACCTTAAAACGGACTTCACACGAACTGGGGCTGACCTCACAGATCACTTCTTTTATTCCGAATGATGAGACAGCAGAAATCATGTACGTCACGCTGCAAAACAGTTCAGACAAGCCCATGACAATCACTGCCTATGCCGCAGTACCTATCTATGGAAGAAGCGCTGACAATCTGCGTGACCACCGCCATGTGACCTCCCTGCTCCACCGGATTCAGACACAGGAACATGGCATCACCGTATGTCCGACGATGTCCTTTGACGAACGTGGACATCAGCGCAATGAACGTATCTACTATGTACTCGGCTCAACAGGATATGGCATCGCGCCTACCGGATTTTTCCCTACGGTAGAGTCATTTATCGGTGAAGGCGGTACTTATACACATCCACGCGCCGTATACGAGCGGCAGGGTGGATACCCCGCTGGTACAACCGCAGCCGGTAAAGAAGCAATGGGCGCGATGGTATTTCCACAGATCACACTCGCTCCCGGAGAAGCAACGGATTACATCGTACTGCTCGGGACGGCTGTCGATGACAGTGGGATCTCTTCCTTATACTATAAATATGCCTCCTCCGAACAGGTACAACAGGCGCTGGCCGCTACCAGGGAATACTGGTGCAATAAAGTCAATGTTGCTTTCCATACAGGCGATGCAGATTTTGACCAGTATATGAAATGGGTCAGCTTCCAGCCATTTTTGCGCCGTCTGTTTGGCTGCTCGTTCTTGCCGCATCACGACTATGGCCGCGGTGGGCGAGGATGGCGCGATCTGTGGCAGGACTGTCTGTCCCTGCTTCTCATGGATCCTGGAAACGTTGGAGAAATGATCGCAGCCAATTATGGCGGTGTGCGCATTGATGGCACCAATGCCACCATCATCGGAGACGGTGACGGCAATTTTATCGCGGATCGTAATGGCATTGCCCGTGTATGGATGGATCATGCATTATGGCCGCTGATCACAACAAAACTATATGTTGATCAGACTGGCGATATTGCTATCTTAGACCGCGAGGTACCTTATTTTAAGGACGCACAAACTGCCCGCGGCACGCAGACCGATCCACTCTGGGATGAAACCTATGGCAACAGACAGCGTACCGCTGACCATCAGATCTATACCGGCAGTATACTGGAGCATCTGCTGATCCAGCAGCTTGCCGCTTTCTACGAAGTCGGAGATCACAACATCTACCGTCTGCGCGGTGCTGACTGGAATGATGCACTGGATATGGCAGCCGAAAAAGGTGAGAGTGTTGCTTTCACGTGCGCCTATGCCGGCAATCTCATGGATCTGGCAAATCTGATCCAGTTCATGGATCATACCCACACAGACGGACAGATTGAACTGCTCGATGAGATTGCTATTTTACTGAATGATGATGCGGACACATTTGACGATATCAATAAAAAGCATGCCATTCTGGACGCTTATACAGATCGCTGCAGCCACAATATATCAGGAAAACGTTCCTCATTTTCCCTAAAGCAGATTGCAGCCAGCCTGCGGCTAAAAGCCACCTGGCTGACCTCTCATCTGCGTGGGCAGGAATGGATCGAAGGAACCCCTAACGAAGGCTGGTTCAACAGCTACTATGACAATCACGGACAGGCAGTAGAAGGCTGCCGTGGAGATCAGGTCCGTATGATGCTGACCGGGCAGGTATTTGCCATCATGGGCTACGTCGCAACTGACGAGCAGATCAAAAAGATTGTAAACAGTGCGGATCATTATCTGTATCAGAAAGAGATCGGCGGCTATCGTCTGAACACAGATTTTCATGAGCTGAAATTCGACATGGGACGCATGTTTGGATTTGCATACGGTGAAAAAGAAAACGGTGCCGTATTCTCACATATGGCTGTCATGTATGCCAATGCACTGTATCGCCGCGGATTTGTAAAGGAAGGCTGGAAAGCATTAAAGTCCCTGGCTGATACGGCACTGGATTTTAATACCAGCCACATCTATCCCGGCATCCCGGAATATTTCCGTGCAGATGGCCGCGGCATGTATCACTATTTGACAGGAGCTGCGAGCTGGTATATGCTGACTATGATCACCGAAGTATTTGGTGTACGCGGTGCATCCGGTGATCTAGTACTCTACCCGAAGCTGCTTGGTGAGCAGTTTGATACAGACGGCATTGCCTCGACATCCGTCACATTTGCCGGAAAACAACTGCAGATTACATATGTCAACGGCAGCCACCTAGATTTTGGCAGCTACACCGTCGCTTCCGCTGACTGCGACGGACAGATGCTCTCTGTCACAGAGGACTCACATATTGTGATCTCCAGGGACATGCTCTCATCACTTTCGGATGACTTGCATCATATTACTGTTACACTAAAACCAACACACACACAACAAAGAAAGCAGGTGCAATCATGAAATACGGATATTTCGACGATGCCAACCGTGAATATGTTATCACACAGCCCGACACACCCGCACCTTGGGTCAACTATCTGGGTTCTCCGGAATACGGTGCAATCATTTCTAACAATGCAGGCGGCTACAGCTTCGCCAAATCAGGTGCGAACGGACGTATTCTGCGCTATGTGTTTAATAACTTTGACCAGCCCGGCCGCTACATCTATATCAGGGATAATGCGACCAGGGATTACTGGTCTGCTTCATGGCAGCCAGTCGGCAAAGATCTAACCAGCTACAAAAGCGAATGCCGTCACGGAATCGGATATACAAAAATGTCCGCAGACTATGCGGATATCCATTCCGAAACCACTTACTACGTTCCAAACGGAAAAACCTATGAAGTATGGGCGGCTACCGTAACCAACAACTCCGCGCAGACCCGTGAGCTGACGCTGACCGGTTATGCAGAATTTACCAATCACAGCAATTATGAACAGGATCAGGTCAATCTGCAATACTCCCTGTTTATCAGCAGAACCCAGTTCTGCGATAACCGCATCATGCAAAAACTCCATGGCAATCTGGATACGCTGGAAAACGGTGAAAAAGTCGATAACAAGGATGTCACCGAACGGTTTTTCGGTCTGGCGGGCGCTCCGGTTGCATCTTATTGCGGTGACAAGGAATGTTTCCTCGGCAGATACCACGGCTACAACAATCCGCAAGGCGTAGAAAACGGTGATCTGGGCAATATCACAAGCTATAACGAGAATTCGTGCGGTGCATTATCAACTGTCCTCACATTGGCTCCCGGTGAGAGCCAGACGATCATTTTCCTGCTCGGCATGAAATACTCCAAGGAAGCAGCCGCCATTATCGACAGCTACACAGCCAATCCAGCTGATACGGTTGCAAACGAAATCTTTGATCTGAAGGCTGACTGGTATCAGAAACTGGATAACCTGCAGGTACAGACACCGAGTCCCGAATTTAACACAATGATCAACACATGGAACGCATACAACTGCTTCATGACCTTCATCTGGTCACGTGCCGCATCCTTTATCTACTGCGGACTGAGAAACGGTTACGGCTACCGCGATACTGTTCAGGATATCCAGGGTGTCATCCACCTCGCACCGGAGATGGCAGCCGAGAAAATCCGTTTCATGCTCTCCGCGCAGGTGGACAACGGTGGCGGACTCCCTCTGGTGAAATTTACACACAATCCGGGTCACGAAGATACGCCGGATGATGCCTCTTATGTGAAAGAGACCGGCCATCCGGCTTACCGGGCAGACGATGCACTCTGGTTATTCCCGACGGTATTCAAATATATTGCAGAGAGTGGCAATGTTGCTTTTCTGGATGAAATCATTCCATTTGCAAACAAAGATGAAGGAACCGTATATGAGCACCTGAAACGTGCCATCCGCTTCTCCCTGGATCACCTGGGTCCTCACGGCCTGCCTGCCGGACTATATGCAGACTGGAATGACTGTCTGCGTCTCGGTGCCAATGGAGAATCCTCATTTGTGGCTATGCAGTTCTACTATGCACTGGTGATCTCCAAACGTTTTGCAACGGTAAAAAATGATACGGTCTACATCACAGAATTGGAAAAACAGTTAGCTGAAACGGCTGACAAAATCAACAATCTCTGCTGGGATCACGACCGCTTTATCCGTGGCTTTACCGAGGCCGGTGAGCGCATTGGTGCCGCCGCTGACCCGGAAGCAAATATGTGGCTGAATCCGCAGAGCTGGTCTGTGATCAGCGGGCTCGCTACCAGAGAGCAGGCTGAAACCGCTATGAATAATGTCTATGAGCGCCTGAATACCGCTTACGGTGCGATCCTCATGGATCCACCGTACCATGCACATGCATTCGAAGGTGCACTGGCTGTCATCTATAATCAGGGTACCAAGGAAAATGCCGGTATCTTCTCCCAGTCACAGGGCTGGCTGATCCTCGCAGAAGCGTTATCTGGACACGGCGACCGCGCATTTACTTATTTTATGGAAAATGCGCCTGCTGCACAGAATGACCGCGCTGAAATCCGCCATCTGGAGCCGTACTGCTATGGCCAGTTCACCGAGGGCAGAGCCAGCGAACATTTTGGGCGGTCCCATGTGCACTGGTTGACCGGTACCGCATCGACTGTCATGGTCGGCTGTGTCGAAGGTATCCTTGGCATGCGTCCCGACCTGAACGGTATCCGGATCGCGCCTTCGATCCCGAAGGATTGGGACGGTCTTGTCATTGACAAAAACTTCCGTGGCAGACATCTGCACATTGTTGTGAAAAATCCACAGCACAAGGAATATGGTTTCACCAACCTGACCTTAAATGGAACTGTCTTAAAAGATAATTATATCTCTGCTGAGCTTCTCGCAGAGGAAAATGAAATCGAACTTACATTATAATTCCAGTTTAAAAAACGCAGCAGAGAAATATCTCTGCTGCGTTTTCATTTTTCGGTATCCCATTGAACCATATAATATTCATCCCGGTATTTTTTCGGGGTCATTCCGACAGACTCACGAAATTGCTGGATAAAATGACTCTGTGACGAAAATGACAGGCGGTTTGCAATATCTATCATCGAATAATCGCTGAACCGCAGGAGATTTTTCGCTATACCGATCTTCTGTTCCCTGATATATGCACTGACCGATGTCCCGGTCTGTTTCTTAAATAAACGGGATAAATAGCCGGCAGATACCCCAAATTCTTCTGCCAGATCTTCGATCGTGATCCGTTCCTTGATATGGGAGTAGATATATTCCTTACACGCATTGATATGCTTGGAATTTGTATCCGAACGGGAATATCTGCGCATCTTCTCCGCATAATCGATCACCATCTCATCATGCAGACTCTGCACACCCTCCACTGTATGAATATCATCCAGCTTCTGTATATAAAAGTCACTCAGACGGAATGCCTGCTCCAGCTCCATACCATTCTGTTTACAGATTCTGGTAATCATCGCGGTGGTAATCACAAAATGATATTTGAGGTTCGTCACCGGATTGCGCGATAACACACCCACGCCCTCACTCTCCACAAACCGCGCCTGCTCACAATTTTTCTTCACAGCCTCCACATTTCCGTTTGCCACAGCCTGATAAAACAATAGTTCCTCTGTCGCTGCCCGATGTTCAATCTCGTCAATATCATCGCCCGTCTCGTACAATAGCCATTCGTTCTGATAGTTCATACCTCATACACCTCTCGCTGTGTGCACAGTAACGCCTATGCACATTATAACCGATCTTCTTCGAAAAAGCAAAAAAGATGTGCCTCATACGGAGAACACATCTTTTCTACTACCTATCATTCATTTTTTCAAAGATCTTTTTTATGTCAGGCTTTCTTCTTTCGTGCCATGATCACACTCTGTACAACCAGGAAGATACATAACATCGCTGCTACGGTGATTCCTGTCCACCAAGCCTGATCCAGACCTGCGGAAGATACGATATTCTGAATGGTGCTAAGGGAGAGCACACCAAAGAATGTACCGATAATATTTCCGACACCGCCTGTCAGCATCGTTCCACCGATGATGGAAGAAGCAATCGCGTTCATTTCCATTCCGCTCGCATGAGAGGGAGATCCTGATCCTACGTGGAGGAAGTATACATATCCGCCAATACCTGCTAACAGGCTGCAGATCAGGTGAGCGATGAATTTTGTACGCTTTACGTTGATACCAAGCATCAGGGCACTCTGCTGATTTCCGCCGACTGCATAGAATGCACGGCCGAGCTTTGTCCAGCGAAGGACACAGAACAGAACGATAACAACCAGTACTGCGACTACCACACCGATCTCAACATAGGCATCTACATACTTGCCGATCTTGTTGACGGAACCCAGACCGGGGATGATGACACGTGTCATCTTCAGCTTGTTGAATGCCTCGTTCTCTACGTTGAACGGGTTGGTATGTACGATAGTTGTCATACCACGTGCAAAGAACATTCCTGCCAGTGATACGATGAACGGCTGGATGTCAAGGTATGCTACAAGGAAGCCCTGTACCAGACCAAATCCAAGTCCGATTGCAAGCGCGATCAGGATCGCAGTGTACGGATTACCTCCGCCAAAATCAAGATATACTGCACAGCACATGCTGACGAGTGCTACCACACCACCGACAGAGATATCGATACCGCCTGTGATCATTACAAGGCTCATGCCACATGCCGTGATGATCAGTGCTGCCTGTGCGTTTAAAATATTGAAGAATGCCTGCGGTTTTAAAAATCCTGATCCGAGGAATAACATTGCTGCAAGATACATTACAAAGAAGACAACGATCGTGATCGTCAGCAGCAGATTTGTATCTGACACATTTTTAAACCAACTGCTCTTCTTTGCAGTTGTAGTTTTTTCTGATGCCATTTTTATGCTACCTCCTTTGATTTCATTTTCTTGCCAAGTCCGGCGAGTTTTTCTCTGACAACCGGAGCACTGAGTACAACCAGTACGATAACGACGACTGCCTTGTATGCAGGCAGCGCATCTGACTGTACTTCGAATTTGTATAATGTTGTTGTTAAGAACTGGATGACGTATGCGCCGAGGATAGAAGCCCAGATATTGAACTTACCACCACCCAGTGCGTTTCCGCCGAGTGCGACTGCTAAGATCGCATCCATCTCGATATCTTTTGCGATAACGGAGTAGTTGATGGTTGACAGACGGCTGACCTTGATCAGTCCGACAACTGCTACACAGATACCCAGGATAACGAATGAGATCAATTTGATGAACTCAGGATTCAGACCATTTAATCTGGATGAACTCTCGTTGATACCGACTGCCTGTGTGTATAATTTCAGGTTTGTAAACTTCATGACAAGTGCGATCACAACGACACAGAGTAATGCGATGAAGAACGGTGTCGGGATCGGCACACCGGGGATATATCCACCGAAATAACCAAAACTGTTGACATTTACGATCGGCAGCTCATTGTTGTTGATCCATGCTGCGATGGAACGTCCTGCTGTAAACAGAATCAAGGTCGCGATCATTGGCTGGATCCTAAAGTATGCAACAAGCACACCGTTGAATGCACCGAAAGCCATAGATGCCAGTACTGCTACCAAGAATGCTACGATGAGCGGTACTGCATAATGATCAGTTGTTGTCTGTCCACCGCACAGCATACGCAAGATCACGGAACCTGCAATCGCGATGGTTGCACCAACGGAGATATCCTGTCCACCAGATGCTGCTGTTACCAGTGTCATACCGATTGCAAGGATTGCCAGCTCTGAGCCGTAATCTAAGATTGTGATGAGATAACCATTTAATACCGGATCTCCAACGCTGTTGTATCCAAGTGTAATCTTAAAGAAAGAAGGATCCATGATCAGGTTGAATAATGCCAGGATCAATAAGGCTGCCAGCGGAATGAAGATCTGCTGTTTTACCAGCCCGGAGAAAAACGCTCCTACACTTTTCTTATTATTTTGCATCGTTGTCACCTCCAGCAATGGTACTCATAATCTTGTTCTGTGTCAGCTCATCACTGCCGAGCTCGCCGACTACGCGACGGTCTCTCATGACAACCAGACGTGAACATGTACGAATCATCTCGTCAGTCTCAGAAGAAATGAATGTCACACTCATACCCTCAGATGCGAGTTTTAATACTAATTTCTGAATCTCGATCTTGGTTCCGACATCGATACCACGAGTCGGCTCATCGAGGATCAGGTATTCCGGATGAGTCAGCAGCCATCTCGCTAAAATAACCTTCTGCTGGTTACCACCGGACAGAGACTTGATCGGTGTATCTGCCGATGCAGTCTTGATCTCTAACAGTTTGATGTATTCTTCTGCCAGCTTCTGAGCCTCAGCCTTCGAATACGGATGGAAGAATCCCTTTAATACCTGCTCTGCAAGGATGATGTTATCCCGTACAGACAGATCTCCAACGATACCATCAACCTTTCGATCCTCAGGCAGATATGCAATACCCTGCTTCATCGCATCGATCGGCTTCTTGATCTTAATATGTTTGCCATTCTTCTTCATGCTGCCGGCGATCACCGGATCAGCACCAAAGATCGCACGCACACACTCGCTTCGTCCAGAACCGAGCAGACCGGTAAATCCGTTGACCTCACCCTTCTTGATATAGAAATCAAACGGCTTGATACCTGCGTTACTCTGCAGTCCTTCTGCCTCAAAGATCTTTGCATCCTTGTCGGCACCTTCGTAGACTACACTGTCTGTCTTGATATCTGACATATCGTCCAGCTCTTTTCCAAGCATCTTGGATACGAGCTTTACTCTCGGCAGGTCTGCGATCTCATACTCGCCGACCAGTCCGCCGTCACGCAGAACGGTGATCTTGTCACATACCTCATATACCTGATCCAGGAAATGTGTAACGAAGATAATACCTACACCCTTCGCACGCAGATCACGCATCAGACCGAAGAGCTTTTCTACCTCCTGCTCATCCAGTGAGGATGTCGGCTCATCTAAGATCAATACCTTACAATCCATGTCGACTGCTCTGGCAATCGCTACCATCTGCTGAATCGCGATGGAATAATTGGAAAGCTGTCTGTTGGCCTTTGCCGGAATATCCAATGTCTTCAGGATTTTTTCAGCATCTGCATTCATCTTTTTCCAGCTCACGCCCTTTTGTCCATCTCTTCCTATGTACATATTTTCAGCAACGGAGAGGTTCGGGCACAGGGTAATCTCCTGATATACTGTGCTGATGCCAAGTTTTTGTGCGTCCTGAGGTGAACGGATGACAGCCGCCTTATCCAGTCCCTTCAGGAAAATTTCTCCCTCGTCCTTCTCATAGACGCCGGTGAGCACCTTGATCAAGGTGGATTTTCCCGCACCATTCTCGCCCATCAACGCATGTATCTCACCTTCGCATAAGGTAAAATCTACGTCGTGCAATGCGCGAACGCCGGGGAAGCTTTTACAGATTCCTCTCATTTCCAATACAGATTTCTCTTTCACCTGTGCATTCACTCCTTTTCATATTTTGAATCCGATTTTCGTTATAAAAGGCGCGGCACTCTTACCGCGTACCGCGCCCCATCACTACATTTTTTTATCCAAGATTCGGATCAGCTACTCCGGATTAGATTCCGTAAGTATCTACATCGTCCTGAGTAATAGTAGAAGCATCGAATCCCTTCTCATCCATGATAACGGTCTTCTCAGTTACTTCGCTGCCGCTCTCGATTGTCTTGATGATACCATCAATGTAAGCTGCCTGGAAAGGATTGCACTGTCCATCATAGTTCCAGTTGCCATCTAACAGCTCCTGTAATGCCCACTTGTTGCAGTCAAATCCCATTACGATAACGTCGCCGTCAACCCCGTGAGAGATGTTAGCCTTGTCAAGTGCTGCTACAGCACCCATTGCCATATCGTCGTTCTCAGCGTAGATTACGTTGAATGACTTACCAGAATCGATAACTGACTGTACGATCTGCTGTGCCTTCTCAGCGTTCCACTCTGCTGTCTGCTCTGTTACCATGTTCCAGTT
>JBNMKT010000082.1:0-11053 GCA_050874485.1 bacterium | reverse complement strand
TCCTATCAAACAAAAAGGAACTGCCGTTTCTGACAGTTCCCTACATCCATAAATCTTATGCAATACTTCCGATGTTCAGCACACAGGAAATCACGATAAATAAAACAACCAGCACTTTCGTAACCTTCACAAGCACACCTTCCATGGAACGGCCTTTATTCTTGCTCCAGTATGAATCAGATGATCCTGCCAGCGCTCCGAGTCCTGCGGATTTGCCTTCCTGCATCAGAATGATAACTGTCAATGCAATACATATAAGAACTAACACAACTGTTAATATTGTCTTCAAAACTGCCACGATTTACACCTCCTATTTCTAAAACTTACTCACAACTTCTGAAATTATATCATACTTAATTTTTTATTTCAACTATTATTTTCACCTGAAATATGCTATTGTGAAGGAAACGTAACAGAATGTCACACCACAGAGAAAGGGATCTATATTATGCAGACATCGTCTACGCGCAAGCGGCCTTCTGATCTGAAAAAAGCCAAAACGCGCCGGCAGATACGGCGTATCCGACGTACCTTGTGCGTCCTGCTGCCGATATTACTTCTGACTATGGCCGCTCTGATCGTCATCAGCCACAGACTACAGACCAGACAGACGCAGGCACCGGCCGCAGATACACCGATAGCCAGCGACAATCAGGCCATTGAGCCATCCACTGATATACCATCCGAATCAAATGAAGCAGATACACCGGATCTACCGGATGCGTCAGATCCGTCAGAGACACCGCTCACAGACGAGTCCGAAGCAGACTCCGATGACACCGGCAACGAGCCTGTCACACTCATATTCACCGGAGATGTATTACTCTCAGACTATGTGCTCAATAACTACAACAGCAAAGGGATCGCAGGTGTTGTATCCCCGGATCTGCTCTCCGAGCTGCAGCAGGCTGATCTGACGATCATCAACAATGAATTCCCGTTCAGCACGCGTGGTTCGCAGGCTCCTGACAAGCAGTTTACGTTCCGTGTCGATCCGTCCTATGTACGTGTCCTCACCGATATGGGTGTGGACATCGCGGGTCTTGCCAACAATCATGTTCTGGACTATGGCGCAGATGCACTGCTCGATACATTTGATACGCTCGACCAGGCTGGAATCGATTATATGGGGGCAGGCATTGATTCAGACCGCGCCAGCAGACTCATCACACGCCAGATCGGTGGGGAGACATTTGGCTTTCTCGCAGCTTCACGTGTGATTCCCGTTGTATCCTGGGATGTGGCCAATTCCTCGCCCGGTGTATTCACGACCTACGATCCCACACGTCTGGTAGCCGCAATCACAGCGGCACGTGAGCAGTGTGACTATCTCACCGTCATGGTACACTGGGGGATTGAGCGCGATGCCTATCCGCAGGAATACCAGAAGCAGCTCGCCATGCAGTATATTGATGCCGGAGCAGATCTGATCATCGGAGCGCATCCACACGTATTGCAGGGTGTCTCCTATTATAAAAATAAACCCATCTGCTACAGCCTGGGCAATTTCATATTCAATCAGGAAATCCCAAAGACTGCCATCGTCAAAGTAACTGTAGCCAAAAATGCGGATCCTGTCATTCAGTTTCTCGCAGCCTCAGCATCTGGTGCATACACTTCTCTGTGCACAGCTGACCAACAGACTGAGATCTATCAATATCTGGAGCAGATCTCCAGCGGAATTGCCATTGACAGCGACGGCATCCTGTCACCTGGATCCGGACAGTAAGCACCCGTCTCCGTCTCCTGCTGCATTTGTGCATCATTTACAACGGATATTGCAAATATTGTATATAAAGCCTCCTGAATGGAAATCCTACCCAGAGGATATCAAAATCAGGAGGTCTTTTTATGAATCACAATAAACCAATCACCCACATCTATGCACGTCAGATTCTCGATTCCAGAGGCAATCCCACACTGGAAACCAGAGTGAGTGCCGGGGATGTCACCGGACACGCCGCCGTACCCTCCGGTGCATCCACCGGTGAACACGAAGCCGTAGAACTACGCGACAACGGCGATGCCTATCTGGGCAAAAGTGTTCTGACAGCCGCCACACATGTCAACGATGCCATTCACAAATTACTAAACGGTGACAACGTCTTTGACCAGCGCAAACTCGACTACCGTATGATCCAGCTCGATGATACTGAAAACAAATCCAGACTCGGTGCAAACAGCATACTCAGCGTATCACTCGCGGCAGCCCGGACCGCCGCAGCTGTGTATGACATGCCACTCTACCGCTATCTCGGCGGATGCAACGCAAACCGGATGCCAGTTCCGATGATGAATATTCTAAACGGCGGCGTACACGCCAAAAATCATCTCGATTTTCAGGAATTCATGATCATGCCAGTAGGTGCAGACAGCTTTCACGATGCACTGCGCATCGGCGCTGAAATCTATCACACACTCCGGCAGCTTCTGGAAACAGAGCACCTGTCTACCGCTGTCGGTGACGAAGGCGGCTTCGCACCTAATTTAAAAGATGCCTATGAGGTATTTGACCTGCTCACACGCGCGGTGGAAGCTGCCGGATACGCACCCGGCAGCGATATTGTATTTGCCATGGATGCCGCTGCGAGCGAATTGTACAACCGCGAAAACGGTCATTATGATTTCCCCGGTGAAAGTGCAGGTCTGTCTGAAACCATCGGAAACGATCCCGCAAGCGGACAGCCCCTGTCTGTCACACGCACCACCGAAGAGATGATCGCCTACTACACAGACCTATGCGACCGCTATCCGCTCGTATCAATCGAAGACGGACTCGACGAAAATGACTGGGACGGCTGGGTACGGCTCACCGGACAGATCGGCGACCGCGTCCAGCTCGTCGGTGATGACCTGTTCGTCACGAACCCTACGCGCATCGCCAAAGGCATCCGGCTGCATGCCGGAAATGCTGTACTGATCAAATTCAACCAGATCGGTACACTTACAGAAGCACTCGATGCCATTGAACTGGCACACAGACACGGCTATCGCACGATTATCTCCCACCGCAGCGGCGAGACGGAGGATACCTTTATCGCTGATCTGGCGGTCGCTACCGGCAGCGGCCAGATCAAGACCGGTGCCCCCTGCCGCAGTGAGCGCGTCGCAAAATACAACCGGCTGCTCGAAATTGAAGAAGAATTATTCGACAGTTGTTACGAGCATCCGTTCATGGACAAAAATAAATAGCTATAAAAATAGCAGCTTCCGCAAGCATGTCTGTTTTGCGGGAGCTGCTATCTTTTATTTCTATTGACGCCTTTAGAATTTCCGCAGCACTTCGCTATCGTCCTCCGGCGTATTCTCAATCTTTCGGATCTCGACATAATAGCTGTAATCAGGATTGACCGTGATCAATACGCGGTCACCAACCTTGTGTCCTAACAGCGCCTTGCCGAGTGGAGACTCAATACTGATCATTCCTTTGAGCGAGTTGCCACGCGCGGTCGTGACAATGCGGTACGTCTCCTCTGCATCATCTTCATCGATATATACCGTAACTGTATTGTGCAGACCGACCTCATCATCTGCCGATGTATCATCGATAATATCTGCGCCCTTGATCATGCGCTCCAGATAACGGATGCGGCTTTCATTCTGGTTTTTGTACTGTTTTGCCGCCTTATATTCAAAATTCTCGCTGAGATCGCCGTGTGCACGCGCTGTTTTCACATCCTCGAGTGCTTCCTTGCGCACGACCAGCTTGCGGTACTCGATCTCTTCCTCCATCTTCTGGATGTCCTGTTTTGTCAACTGATGCTGCATTTTCCTTATCATTCCTTTCTAAAATACACGATCCCGGTTCATCTGCATCTGTATCTCAATCTCCTCTATCGGGAACGGTTTTGCATACTTTTCGCCCTGCATATAATCCGCACCGAGAGAGACTGCGACATCTTCCAGTTCATCATTATTGATTCCCATAAAAGCGATCGTGTATCCACGCTCTTTCAACAGATCTACCAGCATACCGATCACATCATAATATGCGCTGTTCTCACACGCCTTACGCACACACTGTTCAGAGAATTTGATCTCTTCAAACGGAAGCAGTGCCACACTCTCAAAATCCACACATGACGGATCGAACTCCGTCAGGATAAACCCGATCTGGTACATCTGAAGCTGCTGCATCACTTCACGCACACGTTCGACATCCGTCTGTCCAGATGCCATCGTAACCTCAAAATCGATCTTCTCCGGTCCCGGCTCATAAGTCTGCAGAATCCTGCATACATCATCCATGAAATCAGGGTTCTCCAGTTCCTCACTGGAAATGTGCAAAGATACTTTCATGTCGCGCACTACATCTGTGTCGGTACGCAGAAACTCGCAGACATTATTCAGCACCAGCATATTGACCTCATGAATATAACCATAACGCTCTGCCATACGGATCACCTGCTCAGAATGGATGATACCTTTTCCCGCCAGCTGAAGACGGCACAGAATCTCCATCCGTCCGTTCATGAGACCGTTGCTGTCCACCGAAGGTCTTCCGAACAATACGACATCCTGCTTTTCCAGCTGTGTCTCATTGAGCAGTATCAATATATCCTTGCGCTCACAGAACTGTTCATAATCACTCTCATTACATAAGATATACTGGTTCTGCGGACACTGCTCCTTCAATGAATAAGCCAGCCGCATAATATCTGCCTCACCGGTCGCATAACGCGGGCATTCGACACCCGCTATGTGAAACATCAGATCGCCGCCAAATGATTCCCGTAATACCTCACATACCGTCTGTGCCGTCTGCACCGCCTGCGTCTCGTCCGCCTGGGAATGAATAATGCCAATACTCGTGACACTCTTCTGATAGATCGATACACGTGATACAGAATGGAACTGCTCATCCAGTGTACGGTACAGCTGTCTGAGATCCTTCTCACCATAGCGGTTCTGATTGCGTTCCACCAACGCCTCGTAATTATCCAGTTGTACGTCAAACACGTAAAAATTCTTCTTTTTCCCAAACTGGTACATCAGCTCTTCGCGGTACATATCCATACCCATACGCGCCGTACCTTCTTCGAAATCGCCGCTGTAAAACAGGCAGTATACCATTGCAAAAAACAGATTGGCAAATACTGCAAATACATTGAGTCCGGAGATAAACAGTGGCGGAATATGTATCAGCAGCGCAACGGCCAGCACCACGATCCAGTTGCGGAACATCCGCGGCGTCAGCATCCTGCGGTACTTCGGCAGCAGAATCACAAAAACTGCCAGCACAATCAGCCGCACAAAATAAAACACTCCGTCAGCCACACCTGTCATGACACGACCCTGTCTGATCTCGTATACAAACCCGGTCTGTACCGTTGTGAGAACCAGTACTACCATCGTAAATTCACTGATAAAAAAGATCGTATTCAGCCGCTGTGGCTTATCCTCCAGCCACGGCAGCTGCAGCAATGCATAGATTACGATCAATATCATGACAGTAGCCGCGCTCAGATAATAACCCACAAATATAAGATAGGTAACCGGCTGCGGATAACTGATGCCGTCAAACAAAATCCTGGCCCGGAAAATATCAAGAACCTGATTCAGCAGCAGCAGATACAGCCCCATCTTCCAAATATTGTAACGCTTTGTACCACAGCTGTGGTTGATACAGGTAAGCAATAACAGCACCACAGTTGTAAGCATTGTAACAGCAAGCAATTCATAATTGTACTGCGATATCATGATCATAGTCACTCTTTCCTCTCTGACTTTCTAACAGAACTACATATTTTTATTATACTCTAAATATTTTACACCTACAAGCAGTAAAACCCCGAAAAGATTTATTGACAGCAGACGAATCTATCCGCTATGATAATATGTGATTGTTTCGACCCATGCGCCGGACATATTTATCCGGCAAAAATATAATGACTGAGGAGTATCTGGATTCCATGCATATTTTTTTCTGGTTTTTAATCATCGCTGTCCTTGCATTTACGATCAATATTGTCCTTCTCCTGCAGATGAAAAAGAAAAACGCTGTCCATCTTGCACCGGTAGCCTGCGTCACCGCAGGCAGCTATCTGCTGGCGCTCGGCCTGTATCTGCTCGTGATATCCCACGGCACCGATGTGCTGTCACATACGCTCGCCGCCAGCTTTGCCATCGATCCACAGTCTTATGAAACGACTACGGAGGATGGGCAGACCGTCTATAGCTTCCATTGCGACAATGGGATTCCGTTCCGGTTTGATGACTCCAGTCTTTTACCTGATTTGTCCGATACGCAGTCTCCAGCGACCGTTGACGTATATTCCTGTCAGGTAAGAACCGGTTTCGGATGGTGCTACCTGAATCACGGCACACAGGTGCGCTATGCGCTGCATGAAAATTGACAGACATGGCACAAATAAAGAAGCCCGCTGAAACAGCGGGCTTCTTCGCGTAAGAAGGAAGTTTTTATGAAAAATAAGAGCGAATTTTTCATCAAACATTATAATAACTTCTCATATATTATATGCTCCCTATCACTTGATGTCAAGTAGTATATCTCATAAAATGATTCATTTCATAAAATTTTTCATAAGATTCACAGTTTTTGCCTGCTCGATGATCTCAAAACGGTGTTCCGTCAGATACGTTTCAAATTGCCCGATCTCCTCCGCCGTAAAACCGTCATGCGAGGTGATCCTGCCCGAAGGGATACTGCCCTCCGCATAATCTTTTCCCCGCTCAAACCGCACATAGATAATCTTCTCGCCATCCTTTCGAAGAATACCCGAACATATCACCTGTACAGATGGCTCCTCATCCTTTTTCGTATTAAAATTCATTCCGCTCTCCATTCCTGCTACGCTTTTTCTGTTACTGTTCACTCGTACCTCGTTCCAGTAACCTTTTTCTATCAGTGTATCACTCTCATTCTGCTCTTGCAAGCATTGGAAAAAGAATCTATACTGGAGCTATCCCGGAACTATTTATGAACAGTGATCATACAAAGGCGGTATATCGATATGGCAGAAAATAAATCATTAAAACGTGCGCTCCGCGCAATGGCAACCGGCTCGAGATCCGGTTTTAAAACCTTTTACAATGGAACAGCTGCTTTTATCTACAGCAGCGCCCGTCTGCTCTATCCTTCTCACGAAGAGGCATGCCGGTTTATGGTGGATATCTATCAGTATATTTATCTGCATCTGCCTGAATACGACGAGAAGCAAAGCATTGAAAAATGGATCTCCCGCATGATCTATGACCGGTACACACAGCTATCGATCGGCAGGGAACCGCTCACTCCGTCTGTCTCCAGACAAATGGAGGCAGGTTCTGTTGTTTTGAGCGAAAGTGAACGCACCCGCATCTGGCGTATGCTGGATGTACAGATTCATTTTCCACCGGAGCAAAAGAAACGGCAGTCGCCGCTGCCACGCATTCTGTTAATCTTATCAATTGCGACACTCCTGCTATTGCTTCTGATCCGCTATGTGCCTGCTATACTGCCACAGACTGCTACGCAGGACCAGGCGGATGGCAGTCAGACAGATGCCAATGCCACGGATGCTGATGTACAGCCAGAAGAAACGGATACCATCTCCGGCTCCGCTGTACAATCTGATGCACTCCCGGATACCCCTGACACTACACCTGCAGGTACACCTTCTGCAGACAGTGATACCGGTTCCGATGAACAGGCACAGATGGACGAAGTGGAGGCGCGGATGAATGAGATCGGCGCAAACAACCGCTCCGGCAAGGCGGATGCTACAACTGTTCCCGACACACCGGATACCCCTGACACACCCGATACCCCAGTTTCTTCGTCAAGGCAGAACCGCTCGGAGAGCGGCTCCTCCGACTCGTTAGAGGATCTGGAACTGAATCTGCGCTACGGAGATTCTCTCCTATTCGGAAATGAAACCGATTGACTTTTGCAGGCAAAAAACGTATACTTTAATCAGTGGGCGCTTTAAAGCGCAAAAGTGTCCAACTATATTATTTACAATGAAGAATGGAGATATACGTTATGCCGATTACACAGTATTTAGAGGATAACGCCCGCAATTACGAAGATGAGATCTGTCTGGTAGAACTCAACCCCGCAATGGAAGAGACCCGGCGTGTCACATGGAGAGAATATGATCTGATGGAGCCCAACCGTGCTCCTGCCTACCGCCGCGAGATCACATGGGGAGTCTTTGACGAAAAGGCCAACCGTTTTGCCAATCTGCTGATCTCACGTGGAATCAAGAAAAATGACAAGGTCGCAATCCTTCTTATGAACTGCCTGGAATGGCTGCCGATCTATTTCGGAATCTTAAAAACCGGTGCTATCGCTGTACCGCTTAACTTCCGCTATTCCTCCGATGAGATCGAATACTGTGTCAAACTGGCAGAAGCAGATATTTTAATCTTTGGGCCGGAATTCATCGGACGTGTGGAAGAGATTGCCGATAAGATCAGCAAGAACCGACTGCTCTACTATGTCGGTGAGAACGACTGTCCGAGTTTTGCAGAGGATTATATCAGCGAAGCTGCCAACTGCTCCAGCAGAAAACCGGATGTGACGATCACAGACGATGATTTCGGTGCGATCTACTTTTCTTCCGGAACGACCGGATTTCCGAAAGCGATCCTGCACCGCCACCGCAGTCTGATGCACGCAGCCGCTGTTGAGCAGAAGCATCACTCTACAAGTAAAGATGATGTCTTTTTATGTATTCCGCCGCTCTACCACACAGGTGCAAAGATGCACTGGTTCGGCTCACTCGTATCTGCAAGCAAAGCCGTATTATTAAAAGGTACCAAACCGGAATACATATTAAACGCCGTATCTGATGAGGGCTGTACGATCGTATGGCTGCTCGTACCGTGGGCACAGGATATCTTAGAGCAGCTTGATTCCGGTGCACTCCGATTATCCGATTACAAACTGGATCAGTGGCGCCTGATGCACATCGGTGCGCAGCCGGTACCGCCCTCTCTGATCCGCCACTGGAAAGAATATTTCCCGAATCATGAATACGATACCAACTATGGTCTGAGTGAATCGATCGGACCTGGCGCTGTACATCTTGGTGTGGAAAACATCCACAAAGTCGGCGCAATCGGTGTTCCAGGCTACGGCTGGCAGTGTAAGATCTGTGATGAAAACGGAAACGAAGTCACACAGGGCGAAGTCGGCGAACTGGTGCTCAAAGGCCCCGGTGTCATGGAATGCTACTATAACGACGAGAAAGCAACTGCCGAGGTATTAAAGGACGGCTGGCTCTTTACCGGAGATATGGCGCGGCAGGACGAGGATGGCTTCTACTACCTCGTAGACCGCAAGAAGGATGTCATCATCAGCGGAGGTGAGAACCTCTACCCTGTCCAGATCGAAGACTTTATCCGCCAGTATGATGCGGTACATGATGTCGCTGTCATCGGACTGCCTGACAAACGTCTCGGCGAGATCGCGGCAGCTATTATAGAGCTGAAGGAAGGCGCGGTCTGTACCGAGGAGGATATCAATGAATTCTGCATGGATATGCCCCGTTACAAACGTCCGAAGAAAGTCATTTTCGCTGATATTCCGCGAAATCCGACCGGAAAGATCGAAAAGCCCAAGCTGCGTGAGATCTACTGTGGCGAACGCCTCGTAGAAGCAGAAAGCCAGGGTTAAAAACAAGTACATAAAAAGTGACTTGAGATCCATGCTCAAGTCACTTTTTTATACCTCATTTTCATGCTTTCGCTTTTTCGGGCAGCTGTGCCAATATCACAGCAATAAAGATCAGGATACATCCGGCCATCTCCCGTGCTGACAGCTTCTGATGCAACACCAGCCATCCGGTCAGTGCCGAGAATACTGACTCCAGACTAAGCAGCAGTGTAGCTACTGTCGGATTATAATTCTTCTGTCCTACGATCTGTAACGTATATGCGACACCGCTGGATAATACACCGGCATATAGGATCGGCCCTGCACCTGCCACAATTCCTGCGATACTCGGTGTCTCGAACAACAGCATCATGACTCCGGATAGTACACCACTCACCAGAAACTGGATACAACTCATCTTCACACCATCCACCAGCGGTGAAAAATGATCGATCACCAGAATATGAAAGGAAAACAGGAGTGAACAGCTAAGCAGATACAGATCCCCCCGTTCCAGTGCAAATCCGCCTGTCATACACAGCAGATAAAAACCCACTAACGCGATCAACACGCCAAGCCATACCTTCAGACCACATCGTTTTCCGAAAAACAGCCCCAGAATCGGCACAATCACAATATAAAGTGCCGTGATAAAACCCGCCTTGCCAACAGAAGTGTACTGCATGCCAAACTGCTGCATATTCGTCGCAGCACATAAGATCACACCACAGCTGATGCCTGCGATCAGCAATGTCTTTCGATCTGCTATCGCTGCAGCACACTCACGTTCCTCCGGGGATTTTAACCGGTCCAGCAGAAAAATACACGGAATCAATACCACACCACCAATGATACTTCGCACACAGTTAAATGTCAGTGGTTCCACATAATTCATCCCGACACTCTGTGCAACGAACGCACTGCCCCATATAAATGCAGCCAGCAGCAGCATTGCCGGATTTTTCCAGTTAAAACTCTTCATCATTGTAATTTATGTCCTGTAATCTCTCCCATCGCATCTGTCAGCCGTTCCAGCTCATCCCTGATCTCACGGTTGCAGAAGCCAAAGTCCGCAGCCAGCGAGCCGACTTTGTTCGCAACGATTGCAAAACCTCTGCCGACTTCTCCCGCACGTGCGGCCTCGATCGACGCGTTTAATGCCAGTATCTTCTGGTTCTTCTCGAGCTTATCGAGATTCTTGGTATAAGAATTGATGTTGCTGATATAGGATTCGACATCCCCGATACGGTCTTGTACCGAGTCATGGTGCTCGCTCTCCCGCTTATGATAGTATGAATTCGTTGCCAGACTGTTCACAACGATTCCTAACAGATCCGCACCTGCACGGATCGATTCCTCTGAGCTGATCTTCACCTTGCGCAGTGCTGCTATATATGCATCCGGGTCAATCCCCAGTTCCTCAGCGATCGCACGGAATTTATTCTCATCCGG
>JBNMKT010000081.1:0-11136 GCA_050874485.1 bacterium | reverse complement strand
TCTCAACTTCTGCAAAGTTGGAAAGCCCATCGGAATATACCACCTGTACCGGTTCAAAAAATGTACCGTCATTGACTACGATAAAGCCGAAATTCTTGGAGTTACGGTTGCTGCGCACCCAGCCTCCGATCGTAACTTCTTTTCCGAGATAATCTTCTCTGTTTTTGAACAATTCTCTTACATTTGTTAAATCCATTGTTTTAATCCCCTTCTATATATAAATAGTCTTCAAATAGTGATCACAGTTTTTTGTCTGTTGTTTTACTGTGCTTCCTGTGTGCTCTCCGAAGTATCTGCGCTGCCTGCATCGACGCCGGTGTATGTGATATTGCATTTGTCAATCAGATTGGTCAATGCAGTCGTGAGCAGATACCGATGTTCCAGATAGCTTTTTCCATCTTCATAATCACTGTCATAGGCAGCGTAGAGTTCATCCTCTGTCTGATAACTGCCGCTTTGCATCGCGGATGCAATATAATCTGCAAATCCCTTCTCATCCAGCGTCTCGCCTTCTGCTTTCACGAGTGCCTCAAGCACCAGCTCATCATCCAGATTTGACTCCATCTCGTTTGTGATCGTCGATTTGAAATCATCCTCCGTCATGTTATAATTCGCTGAGAGGTAATCTGACAGCGTATTGTCATCGGTACAATTCTGTGCGGTAAACTGCTGAATATACTGATCTACTTTCTGATCGAGCAGTCCATCCGGTATTGCTATCTTGCTGTTTTCAATCAGCTTATCCAGAACCGCTGTGCGCTCTGCTACTGTGCGGTTTTCTTCATTTGACTTTTCCAGATAAGATTTTGTCTCATTATAGAGGTCATCCACCGTATCATAATTGAGGTTATCAGCTACGAAATCATCTGTCAGCTCCTCATAACTGGTATCCAGCTTCTTCACAATCTTATTGACCTTGACTGTAAATACAACTGCTGCCCCTGCCAGTTCTTCGGACTGATAATTCTCCGGGAATGTCAGATCCAGGTCTACGGTGTCACCTACATTCGCACCGATCAGTCCTTCTTCAAACCCATCGATAAAGGTATGCGATCCGATCTCCAGCACATAATCCTGTGCCGTACCGCCGTCAAACGCAACGCCATCCTTTTTTCCTTCGTAATCGATATTGACACAATCACCGTTTTCTACGGTCTGCTTATCCGTGTCCTCATACGTCGGATAGTAGGCCAGCATGTTGTCAATATAGTTCTCTACATCCTCGTCTGTAACATCGAATTTTCCCTCTACCGTCACATCCATTCCGTCATAGGCGCCGAGTGTCACATATTTTTCTACGTCATAGGTACGCACGTTACTGACTTTTTTTCCATCTGTATTTCCGGTGCCACAGCCTGCCGCAGTCACCGCCATCACGACTGCCAGTGCGGCTGCCGCAATCTGTCGTCTTGTTGTTCGCTTCATATTACGCTTACTTCCTTTCCTGTTTGCCCACACCCTTGAACCACTTTCTCACGGACTCTGCAGCAAATGCACGTATCCTGCGTGGACATTAACTTAAATGTTACCATAGAAACCACGAAATGAAAAGGTTTTATTGATTTTTGTCCAAGGGAATGATACAATAGAGGTCGGATTTGAAAGCAAGGAGGATAAATTATGTCAACACCTATGATCGTTTTTCTGGTCATCTTAGCAGTACTGATCGTTGTAATGGTCGTTCTGTACTTTCTGGGAAAGAAAATGCAGAAAAGAAAGGAGGAGCAGGATGCGCAGATGGCAGCCGTTGCCCAGACCATCCCTCTGCTCGTCATAGATAAGAAAAAAATGAAACTAACCGAGTCCGGTCTGCCTCAGGCAGTACTCGACCAGACACCCAAGATGATGCGCCGTTCCAAGATGCCTGTCGTAAAGGCAAAAGTTGGACCGAAGGTCATGACGTTTTTATGCGATGCTGAGATCTTCGAGCAGATCCCTGTCAAGCAGCAGATCAAGGCTACTGTGAGTGGTCTGTATATCACCGGTATCAAGGGTATGCGTGGTCCGTTGGAGACAGTTCCTCATAAGAAGAGTTTTATGACAAAGTTAAAAGAAAAAGCAGGGATGTAATACAAGCTCAGAGACATGACAATTTCCACATAAAATCAAAAACCAAGCTTGCTTGAGTGATTGAATTTATGTGGAAATTTTTTTGGCGAGAGCCAAATATGAGCAAAAGGAAAGCTGTGAAACAGCGATTTTGCGAATGGCTCTGAGCAGACGATTTATTCATATTCAAGCATCGCATCCATATAGCGATTCAGCGTATCCAGATATTCCTTCATCTCTTTTTTCAACGAATCATTCCGCAATGCAAATTCGATATTTGCCTGAATAAAACCGATCTTGGTTCCGACATCATAACGGTGTCCCTTGAAATCATATGCATAGACCGGCTGCTCCTTTGCCAGTCTGCGAAGTGCGTCCGTCAACTGGATCTCGCCACCCTTTCCGGCATCCTGCGTCTCCAGCAGTGGAAAGATCTGCGGTGTGATGATGTAACGGCCAAGTACTGCCACATCTGTCGGTGCTTCATCCAGATTCGGTTTTTCGATCATATCATCTACTTTATAGATACGCGTATCTACCATATGACCGTCCACAATACCATATTTATTCACTGCTTCATGTGCGACCGTCTGCACACCCAGAATCGTGGTCTGATACTCATCATATACTTCGAGCATCTGCTTTAAACACGGTTTTTTTGACACAACCACATCATCTCCGAGCAAAACAGCAAATGGTTCATCTCCGATAAAATGGCTGGCTGCGAGAATCGCATGTCCCAGTCCCCGCGGTTCCTTCTGACGGATATAGTGCAGGTTTGCCATCTCCGGGATCTCACGCACCATCTGCAGCATCTCTGTTTTTCCACTGCGTTCAAGTTCCAGCTCCAATTCGATGGAACGGTCAAAATGGTCTTCGATCGATCGCTTGTTTCGTCCGGTCACGACAATAATATCCTCGATACCTGAGGCTACCGCCTCCTCAATAATATACTGGATCGTCGGCTTGTCAACGATCGGCAGCATCTCCTTTGGCTGCGCCTTTGTTGCCGGCAGGAAACGGGTACCCAGCCCTGCTGCCGGAATAATTGCTTTTCTGACTTTCATTTGTATCCTCCCCCTTTGTTGGCTCTAAGCCAGTTGAAAATCTCCGATCCCCTTGGAACGGATATCTATGTTGATCTCACAATCTGCCATTTTCTCAAAATTCATCTCCAGTTCATAGCTGACACTGGCATGAATATGGTGCTCCGATTCCTCAACAGTCACTCCCTTAGCATCTATCCCCATCATCAGACTGCCAAACGGCATATTATAGCATGTACGGTTTTTCTTATTTTTCTCAAATACCATATGCACATTGCTGACGCCACGTTTCATGATATCGAGTGATCCCGGCTGCAGCTTTAGTGTATTTTTCGTTACTCCGTCAAACCCTTCTATGATCTCATCATAGATCACATAGTGCTTATCATTCTTTTTATAATATGTACCCGGGCATGTCACCTCGACCGGCTCCGGGGTCTCTCCGCTGTCCTTCGAAAACTGCAGCCCGGAGATCGTCACTAATACATCCTTTGTCATGTATGCCTCCTTTGTTTCCTATTCAGTATATCAGTTTTTATCCCTTATGAAAACCTTTATTTGAAAACCTTTCTTGCCTGATTCCACCTATTTTTCAAAAATCTTTTCTAGAAAACGGAACCGGAGCTGATAGCGATGTTCCCGCAGCAATGTCTGATATTCCGTGGCACTGAGCACCTGCGTGAGTTCCTCTTTTGCTTTCTCACCGGTCACATCATAGCCCTCCGGTGAAAAACACAGATTGGGATACAACACACACCACCAATTGTGTCCTTCACCGTCTCCGATTATGATCTGCAATGCCCGGTAGGTACCGGCAGGAAATGTATAATCACCGTACACCTTATCCGGGAATTCTACATTTGCCAGTTGCACACGTACATGCTCCGCTTCTCCGTCCTGCGCCAGCGTCTGTTCTGCCACTGTACGGATCTGCTCCATATTTTCATCAATGATCTGCTCGCAGTCTGCCCTGTTTTTTGCATGCTGCAGTTTCAGTTCCATCCATGCACCGACAGCATCACGCACGAGTAGTTTGCGACGCTGGTCATATGCGCTGTCACTTTTGGCTATCACATGAAAACGCAGCACCTTATTAGAAATCGCCTCGACCTGACGCGCCCGCACCGCATTTGCTGCAAACAGATAGCAGCCGGTCAATAACAGCAGCGTGCACACAACAAATAATACACGATTCACGATCTTCCTTTTTTCATTGATTACAAAGCCTGTGTTTTCCATCATTTTCCTCCTTTTTGACACACAACACACCGCGTGTATCCTAAAAAGAAGTATAGCCGCCTATTTGCCGGCTTATTCAAGTATCCGGAGATCTATCACATACTGCGGCTGCACAAGCTGTCCATCCGCATTCTTGATCCACGCCCACTTTGCGACCGGCGCCAGACGCTCACATAGCAGATCGGTACTCTCCTGCTGCAGGCGTGCTTTTTCCTGTCCGGATAGCTGCAGCCGGTTCTGCGCCACAGCTTCCATCTGCAATTCTACACGCCAGCGTCCGTTCCGGGGCATGTATCTGCGTCCGCTCCTGATTCCACTGAGTTCGATGATCGTACCATCTGTCAGCTCCAGCTGCATCTTACGAAGCTTTCCCTGCAATAACTGGATGAGTCTGGCAGTATCCGAAGTCACGGTCTCCTGTGGCAGACCGCAGTCTGACACGATATAGTGATCTACATACGGCGGCCACTGTGCACCCAGCACAGGCAGCAACAACACTTTTTCCCGATTCTGCCGTTCCATATACAGATCTCCCAGTGTAGAGACTGAGGCATTTTTTTCCTGTTCGTCGCTCTGTGCCATATCCATCAGGTAGGTGCCCGGATGATCACCCGTATCATCTGCGAGTTCTTTTTTGTCCAGGCTGTCAGCCTGCGTAAAATAGACTATCGTATTCCACGAAAAATGGTGTTCTTTCATCGCATAGCTGTAAAACGAATCGAGAAACTCCGTATCTTCCGCTAATGCCTCCGACAATAAAATGACCTGCATGTGGCTGTCATCCGGCTGCGCCGCCTGCGAACGTCCAAAGATTGCATATGCCTGCGGATAGCCAGCGGCGGTCACCGTGACATTATCTTTATGATACAGGCTGTTGCCCGCGCTCTCCATCTCCTCGAAAAAAAATGTAAAATCATAGCTGCCTTGCTCCGCCGCCGGTGCAATGGCGAGCGCCAGCGGAAAAGACCGTTTCTCAATCTCTAGCTGTCCGCAGCCATTCAGACACAGACTGACTGCCAGCAGCAGCCCGGTGATCAGCGATCTGCGTGTGATTCTGTCTGTCATTCCTATTTTCTCTCCGCCTTTCTTTGTGTCCCCCACACCACCACAGCTGTCAACACGATCAGAAGCAATACGAACGCCGGCACTGCAACTGTCAGATAGGCACGGCCCAGCACAAGATTCCAGTTCCGGTAACGATAGAGCACCAGTGCCACCAGATACACCAGCACACCGCTTCCGATACGAATCCAGTGGCGCTGTCTCTGACCTCCTATGCGTTCCATACTCCATGTCACCGCATGCCACGCTGCTTCCACAAATACATACATCCCTACAAACCAGATTCCACACATCCATGCATCCTGCCGCTCCAGAAAGCCTCCCGGTACTTTCACCATGGCAGCCAGCTCCAGCAATGTATCGTCCATCACCGCCACCGTAGGTGCGCCGTAAATGCCTGTAAGCACCAGAAACAAAATCATCTGCAGACCCATACTGAACAGATAACTGCGTGTCAGATGAACACGCAATTGTTCACGCTGGTTGACCACATCCGCATAGATCGGTAAATAAGCAATCGCCATTGTATAGCCAAATACCACATAGCTGCTGTCTAGCAGCTGCGCCCCGCTGATCTGCGCGACCGGCAGCCAATGATCCGGTTCGATATTCCAGACAGCTATCAACACCATGAGCAGCAATGGCACCACCACAAACCAGAACAGCAATTCACATCTTCTGCCCCTGCATTCCGTATCTGTGCCCAGTCCATACAGTATCAGTATCGTCACTGCCCCCATAACCAGCCAGACCGGTGTATCACGAATCAGATACATACGGACGACCTGACAGAGAAGCTGCAGACCATAGGCAGCGGTAAACAATGCAACCAGCAAATACAATACCTCCACCAGCCATGTGACCCATCTGCCAAAATAGCTCTGCATTAGTTCGCTGTAATCACACTCCATATGCGCTACCAACGTGAGTACCATCCGTAAAAACAGATATCCGGCCAGACTCCCTATCACAAGCGCAAAAAATCCATCCATGCCACTCGTCCGCGCCAGTTGCTGTGGCAGCAGCAACACTGGCAAAGCCAGAAAACTGTAAAAAAACAGATATCCGGTCTGTCTGCCGGACATTTTTCCATTTTTGATATCCATACCGACACCTTTCCTATTTTTTCTGTCCCTTCCGCCAACGGAAACGTATCCGGTTGCTCTCTCTGGCATATACAGGTCTGCGGTCCAGCCTGAACAACGGAAAGCGAACGATACTGTCCTTCCACTGTGCACCATTCTCTATACCAGACGCCGCAAATGGCATCAGATATGGCACGCCAAATGAATAGAGCCCGGACAGATGAATCAGCAGCGCCAGCAGACCCAGCAGATAACCAAACAGTCCCAGCCATGCACTGAGCAGAATCATCACAAATTTAAGCAGGCGGAATGCCGTTGCGAATGCTTCATTTGGAATCGCAAAGGAACACAGTGCCGTAAATGCCACAATGATCACTACAACAGGGCTCGCAATGCCGGCATCGACGGCCGCTGTTCCGATGATGAGTCCCCCCACGATACCGATTGTGTTACCCATCGTTCCCGGCACACGCACGCCAGCCTCCCGCAGCAGTTCAAATCCAAATTCCATAAGCACAAGCTCCGTCAGCGATGAAAACGGCACTCCCGCGCGCGCCTGTGCAAAAGTCAGCAGCATCGCAGTCGGCAGCAACCCGGTATGGAAATTAATCACCGCCAGATATAATGCCGGTAATGACAATGCAAAGAACGCTGCCAGATACCGCACAATCCGCTCCAGCGTGACAATCTGCGGACGATTATAATAATCATCACTCGTCTGCATAAATGCATTGCAATCCGTCGGCAGAATCAGTGCCACCGGCGAATTGTCACACAAGAGCACAATCCTGCCTTCTAACAGTGCATGCACCGCACGGTCAGGCCGTTCTGTCGTCTGAAACTGTGGAAACGGAGATGCCCAGCGCCGCTCGGTTAATTGTTCCAGCATGCCGCTGTCCAGTATTCCGTCAATCTCAAATGTCTTCAACCGATGCCTGATCTCCTCGAGTACTTCCATACGGGCAATCCCCTGCATATACATGAGATTCACCAGTGTCGATGTCCTGCGCCCCACCGATGCTTCTACATTCTTCAATTCCGTTGCACGCAGCCGTTTCCGTATCAACGCCGTATTCGTCTTTACCGAATCCGAAAATCCCTCATTCGATCCCCTTGTGACTTTCTCCGAGCCTGTCTCCTGTACACCCATACCCGGATATCCCTGATCCGGGATCTTGAATACGCGGTCGACACCATCCACAAATAAGATCAGATCACCTGTGAGCAGCCCCGCCGCGGCATCTTCCAGATCACGATACATCTGTACATCCGTCATGCCACGACCGTTTTCCAGCAGAAAATCTGCCACATTCTCCCTGCTGTATCCGGACAGCGTTCCAAGCAGTTTTCCAATCTCAGAATTTCCATAGTCCGAAGCTGACATGGCGACCTCTATATAGGCGACCATACATGCCAGTTGCTTGTCCTGCCCCAACTGCATCGTCACCATTTTGATATCTGCGCAGTCCGAGAAGATCTCCTCAAATAAATGCTTGTTATGTTTCAGATTGTCTGTCACTGTGTATTGTCCCATCAGATGCTCCTTTCAGCATATGATCCTTTTTCGGCGTTTGCGAAGCACATAAAAAAGGATGAGACACCGTCTCATCCTTTTTAGTATGCTTCTTCCTTCTGATATTATGTGCTTTACTTTTCCTGCTCGCGAATAATATTCTTCACGACATCTACCTGATTACTGATGTGTTTGCGGATCATCTCTGTCACCGCATCCTTATCCTTTTCCATAATCCCACGATAGATCGCTTCATGCTCGCGCAAAAGCTGCTCATGGTTGCTCGGATTTTTCAGATACTCAACGCGATACCGGTACATCTGCTCACGCAGATTATTCAACATGTTGATCAGCTTGGGATTGTCCGTTGCCTGATAGATCACATCGTGGAATTCCACATCTGCCTCAGCCATGCGCTTCAGATCTCCACTCTTTAAAGAATTCTCAAAATTCTCCATATTCTCACGCAGTCTCGCGACCTCTTCCTCTGTAATCTTATCACAGGCGACCTGAACCGATAACTCCTCGAGCGCCTCCCGGATCTCCAATACATCCTGCATATCCTTCTCAGTCATGCCTGCCACGATCGCACCTTTTCTCGGAATCGTGATCGCAAGACCCTCCTGCTCCAGCATCCGGATAGCCTCACGGATCGGTGTACGGCTCACACCCAGCTTTGCAGCCAGCTGCAGCTCCATCAGACGTTCCCCCGGCACCAGATCACCGCGCAGAATGGCCTCCCGCAGCGTATTAAATACCACATCCCGAAGTGGCAGATAAGCATCCATATTTAATTCTAACTGATCGTTCATCTGTTTGTCTCCTTATTATACGGTTTCGTCACATACACCTGTTTGGCCAGTCCGCTGTTCCGGATCTGCTCCTTTGCCTCATATGCCTGCGCCTTGTCCAGAAAAATGCCAAAGACCGTCGGTCCGCTGCCGCTCATCATCGCAGATAACGCACCCTGTGCTGTCATCAACTGTTTGATCTGCGTAATCTGAGGATGCATCGGAATCGTCACATCCTCCAGTACATTTCCCATATGCGCCGCCAGTGACTGCAGATCCTGAGCCTTCAGATCCTGTATCTGAGCATCAATCGGCGGATGTTTCGGCTGTTTCATCGCATCGAGCGTCTGATATACCAGTTTGGTCGACACGCTCACCGGTGGCTTGGCTATGAGCACATAACATTCCGGCATCGGTGGCAAGGCAGTCAGTTCTTCTCCGATACCCTCAGCCAGTGCCGTACCACGCAACAGACAAAACGGTACATCCGCTCCGATCTGCAGACCATATTCCATCAATCGCTGCATCGGAATATTCAGTCTCCACAGCTTATTCATGCCATATAGCACTGCTGCTGCATCCGTACTGCCGCCTGCCATACCTGCGGCGACCGGAATACACTTGTGGATGCGCAGATCCACGCCGCCAATCTGTGGATAATCATGCTGTAGCAGTTCGGCAGCCTGATATGCGATATTATGATGGTCTGCCGGTAAAAAATTTAGATTCGTAGCCAGCGTTACGCCCTTATGGGACGCCTTGCGAACCGTCACCCAGTCATATAGATCAATGGTCTGCATGATCATGCGCACCAGATGATAGCCATCCCCACGTACACCGGTGACATCCAGACCAAGATTGATTTTCGCCAACGCTTTTAGATGAATTACATTTGCCATGTCCGCATCCTCTATCTTGTATGTTGTCCACTGTATTTTGTATACAATCCGTTGTCTCTATGTTACAGTTTTCCCAAAAAAAAGTCAACTATGAGTTATATTTTTCCGTTTTCCTGACGATATACATGATAAGGTATAAAAAGAATCCTGTGAGTAGGAACGGATTCCTACCACAACACAAAATCAATGAATTACCACGGAGGGTGAACAATATGAGCGTAAATTCTATTGGAACAGCGGCTGCTGCATACGCGCAGCAGGCATACGGAACACCGGCAGCAAAATCAACCAAGCAGGCCGAGAAATCTGACACCACAGCGGCTGCCAGCGTCAAAGACACGGAGTCAGCAGAAAAAAATGACCGCGATACCGCAGTCGTTTATGAAAAGCATTCTTCCAGCCAGACAAATAAAACTACCTCTCATGCAGCAATCGTTGCACAGTTAAAGGCAGACAGCGAGGCACGTACCGCCCAGTTGCAGAGCCTAGTAGAGAAAATGATGGCAAAGCAGGGACAGACGCTTGGTACCGCGGATGATATGTGGTCATTCCTGGCAAAAGGCAATCTCAAAGCCGATCCTGAAACCATTGCACAGGCAAAAAAGGATGTCGCAGAAGATGGTTACTGGGGCGCAGAACAGACGTCCGATCGTATTCTCTCATTTGCGAAAGCTCTGGCAGGCGATGACCCGGACAAGGCAGACGAATTGCTAAACGCATTCAAAAAGGGCTACAGTCAGGCTACCAAAGCATGGGGTGGCGATCTCCCTTCCCTGTGTTCAGATACCTACGATCTCGTAGAAAAGAAATTCAATGAATGGAAGAATTCCACTAAGGATGCAACCGCAGCAGAAGAAAATGCCTGACGGAAAAATAAAAGATGCCTGATCGTTTGATCAGGCATTTTTTAGCATCCCAGACTATTAAAATTGTATTCCCAGGAGACTGATAAGCAGTCCCCATATGACGGCCAGTACATACAGCAGACAGACAATCATCAGGTTCTGTCTGCTGTTTCTGTTTAAACGGAATAATACAAGTAGTCCTACACCCGCATTTGCCAACAGACCTGCCATCATCATACCGGCTCCGATCACGCCATCCACATACAGGCTCGTAATCACAACAGACGATGCACAGTTCGGAATCAATCCGACCAATGCAGCGATCATCTGTCCGATCAGCGGCTGATTGGAAAAAACACCTGAGAGCGTATCTTCTCCCACCAGATGAATCAATATATTGAGCACCAGTGAAATAATGATGATGTATATAAAAATGCGCAATGTATGTTTACATGCTGACACAAAAACACCATCCTCACAATGACAGTGTTCCTCCTCACAGACCGTATGAATATTCATATTGTCATCCGAGCGATGCAGCAGCCGGTGCAGACACAGCTCTACCAGAAATCCACTGATCATCGCGATCAACATCTTACAACCGAGC
>JBNMKT010000080.1:0-11310 GCA_050874485.1 bacterium | reverse complement strand
GTTCCGACCGGAACGACGGTGATCTTCGGTGTCACACCAATTTTTGATTTGAATAATTCTTTGATCTGCGCCGCAGCTGCATCGAATTCTATGCGGCCTTCCGCCTCGCAGGTCACCAGCATGACATCCTTATTCTTGGATTCATCATGTGCGATATTGATATTATACTCGCTGGATACTCCATCCACGAGTGACAGCAACTCCTCTACCTGGCTCGGGAACATATTGACGCCATGTACTTTAAACATATCGTCGCTTCTACCCTTGATAATGTCAATTCTGGGGTATTTTTTGCATCTGTCACAATTGCAGGTACCCGGCACGATGCGTGAGATATCATGTGTGCGGAAGCGGATCAGCGGCGCGCCCTCTTTGACGAGCGTTGTGATAACGATCTCACCTTCCTCCCCATCCGGCACCGGTTTGCCTGTTTTCGGATCGATGATCTCAATATAAATGTAGTCATCCCAATAATGGATCGCTGTTTCGCCCGGGCAGTTGATACCGATGCCCGGTCCATAGATCTCCGTCAGTCCATAGATATCAAACAGTTCGATACCCAGTCCCTCCCGGATGCTTTTTCGCATCTTCTCACTCCAGCGCTCAGAACCGATCACACCCTTCTTCAGGCAGATCTGATCCTTGATACCGCGTTTTTCGATCTCTTCGGATAAGAGCAGCGCGTAGGAGGATGTCGCCGTGATAACGGTCGATTTCAGATCAACCATCATCTGAAGCTGTTTATCCGTGTTACCCGGTCCCATCGGGATCGCCATCGCACCCAGCTTCTCGCAGCCAAGCTGGAATCCGATGCCGGCTGTCCACAATCCGTAGCCCGGAGTGATCTGAATACGGTCTGTATTCGTGATGCCTGCAGTCTCATAACATCTGGCAAACATCGTCGCCCAATCATCCACATCCTTCGCTGTATAAGGAATAATGACCGGCTTACCTGTTGTACCTGATGATGAATGAATTCGAACGACTTGTTCATCCGGTACTGCCTGAATCCCCAACGGATAGGCATTTCTCAGATCATCCTTGCTGGAAAACGGCAATGCCTCAAATTCTTCCTGACTGGAAATTCCTGTGATATTCAGTTCACGATATTTGTTTCCATAATAATTGTCGCTGCTGATCAGACGCTTGATCTGCGCATCGACCTGCTCTAACTGTGTCTGGTTTAACTGCATGTATGATTCCTCTTTTCTATACTGATTTCTGTATTAAATCTACTCATTTTACTGCCTGCCCGCATACACATATCCCTTTTCAAATGCACGCCTGTTATTTTCTACAAATTTTGACGGCACACGCACCTCGATCTCCTTTTGAATCGCTTCTTTGGGAATATCAAGTGCTCCGGAACCTGCTGCTACTCCAAGAAGTATCACATTCAGATATTTATTGCTTCCGAACTCAGCACATAACTGCTGCCCATCTACTGCAAGCACCTGACACTTTTTCTGCAGGTATTCGATCATATCGGTTCCGTCATAACCAGTCTCCTGCAACGATTCTGTCGTAGGCTTGACCGGAGCGACATTCACGATCACAAGTCCATCTTGTTTCAGATAACATAGATTTCTGACTGCCTCCGCTGGCTCAAAGGATATGATCATATCACACTTTCCCTTCGGGATCAGCGGCGAATATGCTTCTCCGATGCGCACATGACTCGTGACTGATCCTCCGCGCTGCGCCATTCCGATCGTCTCTGCTGAATGCACAATATGTCCCTCTGCCATAGCGGCTGCGGCAATGAGTTTGGATGCCAATACAGTTCCCTGTCCACCGACTCCGCATATTAATATATCTTTTTTCATATATGTATGAACTACTCACTTATATAATGTGAGACTCTCCTTCCCGATATGTTCCACTCTATTCACTGACTGTGATCGCACCCGTTGGACATATTTGTCCGCACAGATTGCATCCGGTACACAGATTCTGATCGATTGTAACTTTACCGTCGACCTTTACAATTGCCGGACATCCGATCTCACGAATACATTTCTGACACTGGATACATGTCTCTGTGACTGCTGCCTTTTTATTACTTTTGGCAATCGCAATACACGGCGATTTGAAGATGATTGCCTTGACACCCTTTTCATCTGCCGCTTCTCTGACCGCAGCCACTGCTGCATCCAGATCTAACGGGTCTACCGTTTTTACAAATGTGAGTCCGATGCCTCTTAGAATCCGTTCGATACTCACTTTTTCTACGATATCACCCATCATATTGCGTCCCGTTCCAGGATGTGGCTGATGCCCGGTCATCGCTGTCGTAGAATTATCCAGTATGCAAACAACAATATTTGCCTCATTATACACTGCATTGACGACTCCAGTCATACCAGACGCAAAAAATGTTGAATCACCAATAAATGCAAACGCTGCGCCCTCCATCTGCTCATCTACCCAGTGGAAGCCCTGCGCCATTGTGACTCCTGCGCCCATACACAGACATGTATCACACATATCGAGCGGCATCGCATTGCCAAGCGTATAACATCCGATATCTCCGCAAAAATAGCTCTTTTTTCCTTTCATCGCCTGCTTGACCGCATAAAAGGATGCTCTGTGCGGACAACCGGCACACAATACCGGCGGGCGCACTGGCAACTGTGGCATATCCGAGGTATCTATCGTTGCATCCGCAAGTGATAAGCCCAGGAACTCACCCAATATCTGTTGTGCTGATTCATAGGAATTTTCGCCGCTCGGCGACACGTGGCCTGTCAGCTTGCCATAGATTTTAACAGGCAGCTGGTGTCTGCCACACAGCATCAACAGCTTTTCTTCAATATAAGGACTCAGTTCTTCTAAAACGATGACTTCTTCCACACCCTGCAATGCATCCAGCACAAACTGGTCCGGAAACGGATACAGTGTCCCGATCCGGCAGATCTTCACCTCCGGATGATCCAGCAATGCTTCTTTTGCATATGCATAACTGACACCACCGGTAAATACTGCTTTCTTGCACGCTGTCGATGAAACAGATGCTTCATTGTATGTAATTTTTGAAAAATCATCCCCGATCTCTACATTCCGTTTCTCGATCATCGCATGATTGGCATAAGATAATCTGGGGAAAATCACCCACTTTTTAGAATCCTTAATAAATCCGTCAAATTCGTGTCCCCTGAACGTCTCAGGCACATCAATATTGGCATATGCATGGCAGATCCTCGTCGTCGGCCTGAATAAAACAGGTGTCTGGTATTTTTCTGAATACGCAAATGCTTCCTGAATCATGACATATGCTTCCTCTGGCGATACCGGATCAAACACCGGTATACGTGCAAATTCCGCGAACCTTCTGGTATCCTGCTCTGTCTGTGAGGAAATCGGACCCGGATCATCTGCCGATACGATCACCATACCTCCCTTGACTCCTACATATGCCAGCGACATCAGTGGATCCGATGCCACATTTAATCCGACCTGCTTCATCGTCACCAGACTTCTGGCTCCGGAATACGCCGCACTTGCAGCGACTTCCATTGCGGCTTTCTCATTTACCGACCACTCAATATGCAGTCCCTCACGCGGATGTTTTGCAATCGTCTCTATGATCTCTGAGGATGGTGTTCCCGGATAACCCGCAACCAGATTGACACCTGCTGCCAACGCTCCCAGCGCAATCGCACCATTTCCCATCATATACTCTTTTTTCAT
Source organism: bacterium (assembly GCA_050874485.1). Taxonomy (GTDB): domain Bacteria; phylum Bacillota; class Clostridia; order Lachnospirales; family Lachnospiraceae; genus W0P33-017. The sequence continues at coordinate 7,620 of JBNMKT010000080.1, read as the reverse complement.
TTACTCGTAACTCCCTTACCTTTTATTACAGCTCCACAGGTTGCTTCGGCAACTTAATACCAGCCAAACCTTCCTTTGCCATCTTTCTTCACCCGGTACAAAGCGGCATCCGCACACTCGCAAAGCGTCGCATAATCCACTGCATCCTGCGGATAACATGCGCCTCCGGCGCTGAAGCTCACCGGAACATTACCATAATTCTCCAGCTCAATCTCTGACAGGCATCGCTCCAGACGTTCCATCGCCATCTCAACCATACCAATATTGGATAGATGACGTACAAATACGGTGAATTCATCGCCGCCATATCTGGCTACCACATGCTCCGAACCAAACTCAGCCTTCAGCTCGGCTGCAAATTTTTTCAATACGACATCACCATTTCTGTGACCATAATTATCATTATAGACTTTAAAATTGTCCACGTCTACAAATATCAGCACACCGCTATCCCGCTCCGTAGCGAGATATTCCTCTACCTTTGCCATAAATGTCTTCTGATTGTACAGCCCTGTCATCGTATCTGTCTCAGACAGCACCTCAAAATTCTTCCGCTGCATGACCTCAATAATCAGGAACACGGCTCCCACTACTAATGTGAGCAGTACCAATATCACGGCATACATCATCAGACGGTCACGAAACAGATAGAAGGAACCGGACATGGCCTCATTCGACAATTCGACCGCAAGATACCAGTCCTGCATCTTATCAATACGCTCGTATCCCATCGTGTAGCTGACACCATTCAGTTCATAACTAAACGCATCACCTTTTTCTCCACGTTTCATTGCCTTTATATGTGTCTGGTACTCCCTGGGCTGTTCGAATGTCATCTGTGTACGCCGAAGCGACAGATTATCCCAGGTACCGGCAGCCGCGCGCACGCCATCCGTACACGATATACAGTTCAGTGAATGACTGTTGATCAGATAAATATCTGCATGATCTTTCAGCGTATCCATGCTCACGTATTTCTGCATAATATCCAACGGAATGTTCGCATATACTGTTCCAAACCGTCTGTCGTTCTTATACACCGGCACCAAAACAGTCATCATCATCGTGGCCGTAATTCGTGAACGGTACGGATCGGTCAAAGTAGTCTCCGTAATCTCATTCATCAGCGTCAGATAACCATACTTTGCCAGATCCAGCCGATTTCCCTCTGCGCCGAATATCCGGTTCTTACTATCCAAAAATCCGATACTGGAAATATCTGAGCGCTCCGCATACAGCTGCAGCGATTCGTAAATATATTCAGAATTTGTCTCCCGCCCTCCGGCGATCGCATAGCTGATCTCCTCTACCTGGCTAATCTCCGTATCAAGCGCAATATTGATATTTTCCGTAAACAATCCGCTCATCAGCTTTGCCTGACTCGCATTGTAGTCATCCACCATTCCTCTGACATCCAAAAATCCCACAATAAAAACCAGTGTACACGTTAATGCGTAAATGACTCCTAAGATGCCATATAACTGTCTTGAATTTTTTCGTCTGTTCATGATCGGCATCTATCAATCCCCCCTACTTTATCACGAATGAATCATTTACCCTGACTGACGATCTTTTGAATATATGCGCTGTCCACATTATCACTGTTGACCTGAAATACTCCCATATCAACATATTTATAGGGTTGTTCCACACCAGCTATCAACTCTATCGCCGCTTCTACACTCTGATACCCCATATTATACTGCCGCTGTACAATGGTTGAAGCATAATATGACTTATCATTAATCATGTCTTTCATCTCATCCGCATAATCGAATCCAACCAGTGCTATATCCGTTCGACCGCTGTTTTTCACAGCCAGTGCCGTCCCGACCGATGATCCATTATTCAGCGCGACAAGTCCTGCCAGATCCGGATACGTCTTCATAAAATCATAGCTCTGCGACTGCGCAATATCTGCATCACCCTGGTTACACTTGATATCCTCCAGCACTGTCCATGACTCCGGTGCATTTGCACTCCAATATTCCTGAAATCCTGCCAGACGCTCCAACGTCGTCTGCGACTCCATCATACCAATTCCGATTCCGATCGACAAATGCTCTGTATCACTTCTACCCTGCTTATGCAACAGCAGCATCATCTCCCGTGCCGCCAATCTGCCCGCCTGCATATTATCCGTTTCATAGCAGACATCAAATACATGCTCATTTAAGATCGTATCGACAAATATCAGTGGGATTCCAGCCTGCTTCACCTGCTTTGCTGCCTCTACGACTGAGCTGACATTCGTTGGCGACACAATAATCGCATCCGCCCCTGCCTTTACCGCCTCCGTCATCAAATACGCTAGCAGTTCCGGATGATCCTCACTCGGTGTCCCTCCCAGATAGATATTACAATCCTGTTGCATCGCAGCATCTACCGCACCCTGACGCAGCTCATTCCAATAGTTATTGGCATACCCCTTCGTGATCAGATAAATATTCGGTTTCCCATTGTCCAATTTGGAAGAAAATGTCTGATAGGTACTCAATTTTCGATGATCAGGCTCTACGCTACCCATCCTGATACCGGTCAGCAAGACAATGAACAGCAATATAATTGCCAGTGATGATCCTATTTTTTTCATAAAACCGTATCCCCTATGCCACACAAGCGCATACTTATATTTATCGTATTTCTCCCATGGCTGTGTTCTATTTCCACAGTCACGCTCTTATGATAAATTATACCACTGATCAGGTTTTAAGGTCAAATCCTAAATACCCATCAGACTTATTTGTGTTACCACATCGGCATCCCCGCGGAGCGTTTTTCATTCATAGGAAGGAATTTCCTATCAAATGAAAAAACGTGTGTCTGCGGTTATTTCGCACGACACACGTTCTGCTTTTCTTCAGTACCTGCTTCATTTTTTAGCTGCGCACAATCTCGTCCAGAATCCGATGCGCTACATCAAGTTTTGACATCTTCGGCAGTTCGGTCTGCCCATCCTCGCGGATCAGTGTCACAACATTCGTCTCCGTCCCAAATCCCGCGCCCTCCGTGCGCAGATTGTTCGCTACAATCATGTCCAGTTTCTTTTTCTGCAGCTTGGCTGCAGAATTCTCCAGCATATGCTCCGTCTCCATCGAAAATCCGCAGAGAAACTGTCCCGGCTTTTTGCGTGCACTCAGCGTTCCGATGATATCTGTCGTTCGCGCCAGCTCGAGCACGTTATCGCCCACCTTCTTTTTGATCTTCTGGTCCACATACTCCTTCGGACGATAGTCAGCGACCGCGGCTGCCATGATGAGAACATCCGTCTCATCAAAACGACACTCTACTGCTTCATACATATCCTGTGCGCTGACGATCGGCACCATATCTACAAACAGCGGCGGTTCTAAATTCGTCTGACCACTCACAAGCGTCACCTGTGCGCCGCGCAGCATCGCTGCCTTGGCTAGTGCATAACCCATCTTTCCAGTCGAATGGTTCGTCAGATAACGCACCGGATCAAGTGCTTCCTGTGTTGCACCAGCCGTGACGAGTATCCGTTTTCCGGTAAGATCCTTTGCATACGCCAGCTCTGCCTCGACATAGGCAAACAGTGTCTCTGGCTCCGGCATCTTGCCAGCTCCGGTATCACCACACGCGAGATAACCGCTCGCCGGGTCGATCACTTTCATACCATATTGTTCCAAAGTACGCAGATTGTCCTGTACAATCGGATTCTCATACATGTTCGTATTCATGGCAGGCGATACATAGATCGGCGCTTTACACGCCAGAACAGTCGTCGTCAGCATATCATCTGCGATGCCATGTGCCATTTTTCCAATCACATTCGCACTCGCGGGCGCGATCAGCATCAGATCCGCTGCTTTTGCCAGTGATACATGCTCGACCTGAAACTCAAAGTTACGGTCGAACGTATCCACCAGACACTTATGCCCTGTCAATGTCTCAAATGTAATCGGGTTGATAAAATTCGTTGCATTCTGCGTCATGATCACATGCACGCTGGCATGCTGTTTAACGAGCATACTCGCCAGTGATGCAATCTTATAGGCCGCAATGCTTCCGGTCACTCCCAAAACGATTGTTCGATTGGTAAACATCTCTGTTTCCTCCTACATATCTTCCAGTCTGCCATGTTTCTCATAGCTGGTAATGCGTGCTACATGATTTTCCTCATCTACAAATACAACGGTCGGATGATGCGTCTTCGCCTCCTCCGGCGTCAGTGTCGCATATGCCATAATGATGATCTTATCTCCGGTAGATACGCAGCGTGCTGCTGCCCCATTCAGACAGATCATACCGCTGCCGCGCTCCCCGGCAATCGTGTATGTCTCAAACCGGCTGCCGTTATTGACATCGACGATCTGCACCTTTTCATATTCCAGAATACCTGATGCCTCCAACAATGCCTCATCTACCGTAATGCTGCCGACATAGTCGAGCTCTGCCTGAACGACCGTCGCACGGTGAATCTTTCCTTTTAATAGTTCAATATTCATAATAACCCTTTCCGCTTCTATGGATCAACTGTAAATGTACTCATTCATGCAAGCATGATGTCCTGATTTTATCAGCGATGGCTGAACTGTTATACAATAAAGTTGTCGATCAGACGCGTCTTTCCGATATAGACTGCCAGTGCTACGAGCATCGGCTTTTTCACGGTGTCGATCTGCTGCATCGTCAGGCCATCCACAGCCTTCACATAATCGATCCGCGCCATCGGCTCTTTATCGATCAGTGCTTTCATCTGTGCAACAACCTTTTTTGCATCCGTCTCACCTGCTGCGACCAGCTCCTGTCCACATTTCACTGCGCGGGACAGTACGAGTGCTGCCTGACGCTCCTCCTTTGACAGATATGTATTTCTGGAGCTCTTTGCCAATCCATCCTCCTCGCGGACGATCGGGCAGCCAATGATCTGTAGATCCATATTCAAATCCTCTACCATACGCTTGATGACAGCGAGCTGCTGTGCATCCTTTTGACCAAAATAAGCCCGATCCGGCTGCACAATATTGAACAGCTTATTTACAACCGTACATACGCCGCGGAAATGTACCGGACGTGACAGTCCACATAATTCCTCGGTCAGCACAGACATATCCACATAGGAGCAAAAGCCCTCCGTATACATCTCTGACGGTTCAGGATGGAAGATCAGATCTGCGCCCAGCGACTCGCAGTATGCGCTGTCTTTTTCCAGATCTCTCGGATAACTCTCGAGATCCTCGCCCGGTCCAAACTGCATCGGATTGACGAAAATGCTGACAACCACCTTGTCATTCTCCTCCCGTGCACGGCTGATCAGACTGCCGTGTCCTTCGTGCAGATAGCCCATCGTCGGTACGAGTCCAACGGTGCAGCCTTCCTTTTTCCATGATTTTACCAGTGTTCTTACTTCTTCTATTGTTGTAGCAATCTGCATGATTTTCGACTCCTTCTAATATAATTTATCCAATACATCATCCGCGATGCCATATGTCTGCGCCTGCGTCGGGAACGTGCCCGCCTTGACCTCAGCTGTATAATCTGCGAATGCCTGCTTCATAATATCTCCGACTTCTGCGAAATGCTTGACAAATTTCGGTACATAGTCCGAAAACATACCGAGCATATCCTGATATACCAATACCTGTCCGTCACAGCCTGCTCCAGCTCCGATACCGATCGTTGGGATCGATACTGCCTGAGTGATCTTCTCTGCGATCGGTGCAGGTACACACTCGAGCACGAGCATAGATGCCCCTGCCTCCTCCACGCGTCTCGCATCATCAATCAGCTTCTGCGCCGCCTCTGCCGTCTTGCCCTGTACCTTAAATCCGCCAAATGCGTTGACAGACTGCGGTGTCAGCCCTAGATGCGCACACACAGGAATGGAAGCATCTACAATCGCGCGAATCTGCTCGCACACAGTAGCTCCTCCCTCTAATTTCACGCCGTTGGCACGGCCCTCTTTCATCAATCTTCCGGCATTGGTGACTGCATCATAGATCGATGCCTGATACGACATAAACGGCATGTCTGCAAGAATAAATGCGTTTTTTGCACCTCTCGCTACTGCCGCGGTGTGATGGATCATATCGTCCATAGTGACAGACAGTGTATCCTCTAATCCGAGCATAACCTGTCCTAAAGAGTCTCCGATCAACAATACGTTGATCCCTGCTTCGTCCATAAGCTTTGCCATCGAATAGTCGTAACACGTCAACATCGTGATTTTGTCTTGACTTTCTTTCTGCTTACGAAGCGTCAATACAGTGTTTTTCATATTCAATTTCCTCCAAATAAGGGTACAGTCCCGCGACGGCGGGTACTATCCTCGGAAACTATACCACCTTTTCGGAAAAAAGTAAACCACGAATCCCTCTGCACACAGTCCGTTCGTACAACTGCACCGGGCATCTCTCATATCCATGAGAGCCCCCCGCATCAGACCCGTAAAATATCCAGCGTATGCGAGCTCGCGCCGAGCAGCTCCTGCCGCTCACAGTTTGCCAGCTGATACTGTAAAAACAGTGCAAATGTCTCCTCGTCCATTGCATTGAGCACCGGGCGGATATAATCAGCCGGTCCGTCAGGCGCGATCATGAGCTCTCTGGACAGACCTGCCGTGGCATTCCACGCATCGATCTGTTCGAGCCTCGCATAATCATACAGCTCATTTTCATTGTGAAGAATCTGAAAATCGTCCGTCAGCTCACCGCGCTTTACGCGCTCTACAATATGATTTTCCATAAATCCATACTTGATCACACTGTAGTCATTCATCACATAGGCAACCATGATGTATCCTCCCGGACGAACGACGCGCTTTGCCTCCGACAAAGCCTGTACATGCTCCTCATCGCTGTGCAGATGATACATCGGTCCGAATAATAACGCCAGATCAAAACTGTCATCCGTAAACCGTTTGAGCTTTAATGCATTACCCTGATATGCCTTCACATTCGCACCCTTTTGCTTTAAAATGCCGAGATTATATTTGACCAGCTCGACTGCAGTCACATCATAACCTTCCTCTGCCAACGCCACACTGTAGCGCCCCGTGCCCGCGCCGATGTCGATGATGCGTAGGGCGTGCTCCACATGCCGGTCTGATTCCATACCTTGATGCGCTTCTTTATGCAGAATTGCCGCTCCGCCTTCCTGTTTCATCCAGTCTTTTTGTTCTTCCTGCAAGCGGTCGAGATAACGGTGAATGTAGTGCATCGTCGTGTGATACTCGACCTGCCCGTGACGGCTCTGCAGGCGCTTTTCCTCATTGAATTTATTATAATACTGTTCTAATTCTGTCAAGCAGCTACTCCTTTTCTAAGCAAAACAGGTGTCAAACATGCGTTTCACAAACTCCTGGTACAATCGATCATACTCCTGATGGAACGTCGCGGCAATCGTTCCTTTTCCATTTTGCTGCAACTGTGCTTCTTCGAATATCGCAAATGCCGTCTCATATAAATCCGGATTCTTATCATAAAAGATTTCCGTCAATGCATCCTGAAACGCAAACTGTGCCTGTTCTGACAGATTTTCCATAAAATCGTCCCGGCTGATCGCACCGGCTGCCTCGTAATCACTGATAAAAATATGCTTCTGTACCTCCTCCACATAATTTTCATATGCATCACGAACATCTTCATAAGTCAGCGG
>JBNMKT010000079.1:0-11531 GCA_050874485.1 bacterium | reverse complement strand
TGTCATCTCTTCTGCATGGATAGAGATCTCTCCGGTCTTAGTCCGGAACGCATAGCCCTTGACACCATAGATATCACCGATATCTGATTTCTTGAAGTCTGCGTATGACTCTTCGCCAATGGCATCACGTGCCACATATACCTGAATATTTCCCTTTAAGTCCTGAATATTACAGAATGATGCTTTACCCATCACACGCTTAAACATCATACGTCCTGCGATGCTCACATGAATCGGTGATGCATCCATGATCGCTCTGCGCTCGTTGTAGTCGTTATTTACGACTTCTTTTTTCTGTGCATCATCCAATCCCTCTACATCCGGCGCGGGTCTGCCTGCGAGCAGTTCTTCCTCATGTTTGGTGTAGAGTTCTTTTACATCTGTACTGTGATGTGTCTGGTCATACTTGGTAATGGTAAAAGGATCCTTGCCTGCGTTCTGCAGATCCTTGAATTTATCACGACGCACCTTTAAAAGCTGGTTGGTATCCTGCTGCTGTCCGCCATTCTGCTGATTTTTTTCTGCCATGTTTTCCTCCGATTGATGATTAGTTGGATCTCTGGATCTCTAATACCTTGTAAGATAACTCTCCGACCGGCGCCTCAACTGTGACGATCTGTCCGACAGTTGCTCCTAACAGCGCATGGCCGAGCGGTGACTCGTTGGAGATCTTTCCCTTCAAGCTGTTTGCCTCGGTAGATCCTACGATCTTGTACTCGAGTTCCTCGTCAAATTCTACATCCAGAATGCGTACCTTGCAGCCGACGCTGATCTTGTCTAAGTCTACTTCATCCTCTACGACTACCTCTGCATTCTTTAAGATCATCTCGATCTCTTCGATACGCGCCTCAATATCACGCTGCTCATCCTTTGCTGCATCGTACTCTGCGTTCTCTGATAAGTCGCCCTGCTCACGTGCCTCTTTGATCTTCTGTGCGATCTCGCGACGCTTTACGACCTTTAAATCCTGCAGTTCCTGCTCTAATTTCTGTAAGCCCTCGTAAGTTAAAATGTTTTTCTTTGCCATTTTACGCTTTACCTTTCTATATTTTAAATTAAAAAAAGCCCATTTAACCCATGTATTATAGCTGAAAGTCCCTGTACTGTCAAGGATTGTGCGCCTTTGCACGATGTTTTTGGCCTCTGTCTGCGCCTTATGATGTCAGATGTCCACACTCGTTGACAAATTTGTGCATAAGTTCCTCTAATTGTGTATAACTTTCCACTTCACTAAGTGCGCGTCTGACGTGGCTCGCACCGTGATAGCCTGCAGTATACCATGCCGCATGTTTGCGCATCTCCCGAATACCGACGTATTCCCCCTTGAACTCGATCTGCATCCGCGCATGTCGCAGCATCATACCTGCCATTTCCTGCAACGTTGGCTTCCCCAACGGTTCACCAGTCTCCCATTCATGCAGGATCTGGGCAAAAATCCACGGGTTACCCTGTGCGCCGCGCGCGATCATATAGCCGTCACAACCAGTCTCCTCACGCATACGGATCGCATCAGCTGCAGTGAGGATATCGCCGTTTCCGATGACCGGAATATGCACGGTCTCCTTTACCCTGCGGATGACCGACCAGTCTGCCTTGCCGGAATAATACTGCTCTCTGGTACGTCCATGCACGGCGACTGCCGCTGCGCCGGATTCCTGCGCGATATATGCCAGCTCCGGTGCATTCACGTGTGCATCGTCAAAGCCTTTGCGGATCTTCACTGTGACCGGCCGGCTCGTCGCCCGCGCCATCGCCTCTACGATCTGTCCTGCGAGTAACGGCTGTCTCATCAATGCTGAACCCTCGCCATTGTTCACGACCTTTGGCACCGGACAGCCCATGTTAATATCGAGAATGTCAAACGCTACACCCTCGTCCTCGAGCCGTTTTGCGATATCGCCCATGATCTGCGGATCTGAACCAAACAGCTGTAGCGATACCGGATGTTCGCGTTCATCGATCGTGAGCATCGCCCGCGTATTTTTATTATTATATAATATTGCCTTGGCGCTGACCATCTCCATACAGAGAAGTCCCGCGCCCTGCTCTGCGCACAACAGACGAAACGGCAGGTCTGTCACGCCTGCCATTGGTCCTAATATCAGATTATTTTTTAATGTTACGTTTCCGATCTGAAGCGTCTGCAATGTTTCCTACCTCTTCTGCTTTTCATAGATCAGGCGCATGCCGTCCAGTGTCAGATTGGCATCGTAGATATCGATCGCCTTTGTCTCTGCTGCGATCATCGCGCCGAGTCCGCCTGTCGCTACGACTTTGAGATTATCAAAACCGGATTCTTCGCGCACTTTTTTGATAATATATTCGGTCTGTCCGATCTGTCCGTAGACGAGTCCCGCCTGCATACTGGTGATCGTCTCTTTCGCCAGAATACTCTTAGGCTTCTTGATCTCGATCTCCGGCAGCTTTGCTGCATCCTGCCACAGTGCTTTTCCCGAGGTACGGATACCGGGGGCGATGATGACGCTGACAAACTGCCCCTTATCATCAACCAGATCATATGTCGTCGCAGTTCCGAAATCGAGTACCAGCACGGGCCCGCCGTACTTCTCATAGGCACCGACTGCATCGACGATCCGATCCGAGCCAATCTGCGCCGGATGATCAGTCACGATGCGGATTCCAGTCTTGACACCGGGCTCTACGATCAGCGGTTCAACATGAAAATATTTGTATAGTCCGTTGCGCAGCGAATACATGACCGCCGGTACGACCGATGATACGATCGTCGCATCGACCTGATCCGGATCGATATCATTTTCGCGCAACAAGCTCCTGAACAAAATACCGTACTCATCCGATGTACGCGGCAGCTTGGTCGTGACACGCAATGTACGCAGCAGCTTCTCTCCATCGAATACACCGATCGTAATATTTGTATTTCCTACATCTAATGCTAACAGCATGACTATTCCTCCATTTCCTCACCTAAAAAGAATACCCGGAAATACAATTCCAGTGCTTCGAGCAATTCTCTCTTTGTATTTTGCAGCTGTTTGATCTTGAGTACACTGCCAATCTCATCATAGAGCAGATCGCCATCCTCTGCCTCTGTCCGAAACTCCAGATTGCCGTCCTCATCATACACGAGCTGTAGTGTACCTCCGACATCCTCCGTATAGAGCACGCACATAATCTTCAATTCGTCTTTTATAGTCTCCGGCAATCCGTCAAAATTCTCGTTTAAATAATATTTTTTTGTATAAGAGCTCGCTCCACACAAAACAATCTCGTCACTCTCAAACATATCCGTATACTCCTCTCACTGACACTTCCCCGGAATCGACCAGCCGCCGTCCATCTGCAGTATCTACTTCCAGTGCACCTTGAGGCGTGATCCCCTGCGCGACACCCTCGTACTCGCCCTTTGGATCAAGGATACGCACTGCTCTGCCCCGATTGACGAGACAATCATCATATACTTCCTTTAACCCACTCATATCCTGTGTGCGCATGAATATCTCATAAAAATATTCAAACTGTTCACACACAGCTTCTACGAGTGCCGCGCGGCTGTAATGTCTGCCACCAGAGGACAGATACAGGCTGGTCGCGCGGTCGGACAATTCTTCCGGAAACTGCTCATTATGCACATTGATGCCGATGCCGACGACAATATGGTTGATATAGTCGATCTGGGTGCTCATCTCGGTGAGTATACCGCATACCTTTTTCCCATCTATCACAATGTCATTCGGCCATTTGATCTGTACCGTCAAGCCAGTCTGCTGCTCGATCGCACGTGCGACTGCCAGCGCAGTGACCAGTGTCAGCTGCGGCGCATGCTCCGGGAGCAGATCCGTGGGCTTTAATACGATGCTCATGGCAATCGCGATGCCGGCTGGAACAATCCATGCGCGTCCACGTCTGCCTTTTCCACTGTCCTGACGATCTGCCACAACGAGCGTACCATGCGGTGCGCCTTCTTCGGCCATCTGCATGGCAGTCGTATTCGTAGATCCAATCACATCAAAACACTCGAGTCTCGAGCCGATCCATGCGGTCTTTCGGATGCTCTCCAATTCATTTTTGTTTAACAGATCTGGTGCACTGCGGATGCAATAGCCTTTATTCGGGACAGAATCGATCTCATATCCCATCTCGCGTAGTTGATTGACTGCCTTCCAGACTGCGGTACGTGACACACCAAACTGCTCACAGAGCTGCTGTCCGGATACATAACCCTGCGCATCGCGCAATGCCTGTAAGATTTTTGCTTTCAAGCTCACTCACTCCTTCGTCTTACCTGGGCATCGTTGCATACATGATCGCTTTGATCGTATGCATACGGTTCTCTGCCTCGTCAAATACGACTGATTGCTCACTCTCGAATACTTCATCCGTGACCTCCAGCTCGGACAGACCGAATTTTTCATAGACTTCGCGTCCGATCGTCGTCTTCAGATCATGGAAGGCCGGCAGACAGTGCATGAAAATGGCTGTCGGCTTCGCATTGCCCATCGCTGCGGCATTCACCTGATACGGCTTCAGCTCATCGATACGCTCCTTCCATACCTCTGCCGGCTCGCCCATAGACACCCAGACATCGGTATAGATGACATCTGCATCCTTTGTCGCATCCTCTACATCCTCGGTCAATGTGATCGTAGCACCAGTCTTTTTCGCGATCTCCTCGCAGATACCGACCAGCTTCTTGTCCGGGAAATATTTTCTCGATGTACATGCTACAAAATCCATACCCAGCTTCGCACAGGTCACCATCAGCGAATTACCCATGTTGTAACGCGCATCTCCCATATATACGAACTTCACATCTTTCAGATGTCCCAGGTGCTCTCTGATCGTGAGCATATCCGCGATCATCTGTGTCGGATGGAATTCATTGGTCAGACCATTCCACACGGGAACCTCCGCATAACGCGCCAGCTCCTCTACGATATCCTGACCAAATCCGCGGTACTCGATACCATCAAACATTCTGCCAAGTACACGTGCCGTATCTGCGATACTCTCCTTCTTACCGATCTGTGATCCGCTCGGATCGAGATATGTCACCTGCATACCGAGATCGTGTGCTGCGACTTCGAAAGAACAGCGGGTTCTCGTACTTGTCTTTTCAAAAATCAGTGCGATATTTTTTCCACGCAGTTCATCATGCGGGATGCCGTTTTTCTTCTTTTCCTTCAATTCTGCAGCCAGATCAATGAGATAGAGGATCTCCTCCGGCGTATAATCCAACAATTTTAAAAAGTCTCTGCCCTGTAAGTTCATATCTTTTTCCTCCTGTGATTTGCGGAAACGCTCTGTATCACTATGGTTCCCATATGTATACAACCGCAAAACGGGCTACCGCTCCGGCAGCCCGCTCGTAGTTGCTTATATTCTGTTATTTTTCAGATGCGATCTCTACAACAGACTTTGCCAGACCTGCTACGCCCTGTATCTCGGACGGAATAATGATCTTGGTCGCCTTGCCATCTGCTGCCTTTGCGAATGCCTCTAAGCTCTTGAGCTGGAGTACACCGGCATCAGGCTGTGCTTCCTTTAAGAATCTCAGACCATCTGCATTTGCCTGCTGAATCTTTAAGATTGCTTCTGCCTGACCTTCTGCCTCGCGGATGGTCGCTTCCTTGCGTGCTTCTGCACGGAGGATCGCCGCCTGCTTCTCTGCCTCTGCATCGAGAATTGCTGATTCTTTCTTACCTTCTGCTACGAGGATTGTTGACTTTTTCTCACCCTCTGCCTTTAAGATCGCCTCTCGACGCTCACGCTCTGCCTTCATCTGCTTCTCCATTGCATCCTGGATCGCCTGAGGCGGAATAATATTCTTTAATTCTACACGATTGACCTTGATACCCCAGGGGTCAGTCGCTACGTCCAATGACGCACGCATCTTGGTATTGATTGTCTCACGTGATGTCAATGTCTCATCCAGTTCAAGATCACCGATGATGTTACGCAGTGTCGTTGCTGTCAGATTCTCGATCGCCATGATCGGATTCTCTACACCGTATGCAAACAGTTTTGGATCTGTGATCTGGAAATAAACAACCGTATCGATCTGCATCGTTACGTTATCTTTGGTGATTACCGGCTGGGGCGGGAAATCTACAACCTGCTCCTTTAAGTTCACACGCTTTGCGATGCGGTCAATAAACGGTACCTTGAAATGCAGACCTACACTCCATGTATCCAGATAACCACCCAGACGCTCTACAACTACTGCATGTGCCTGCGGAACAATCTTTATGCAGGAAACGACGATCAGCAGCACGATCACCAGTAAAATAACAATCGCTATAATAGGTCCCATAAAAACACCTCCTGAATAATAAATGTATAACACGCATTATAGCAAACAAAAATAAGAAAAACAACTGCTTGCCGTTGTTTTTCTTATTTTCTCGTCTGATAGTCTATGAATTTTTATTTAGTAAAATACGTGATTTCCAATCACAAGTCCGTTGCTGCCGTCAACGCGGTGAAAACTCTTCTTGCCACCGGTCGGATCCGAACCTGCGAGAGCATCTGCCGCTGCCTGTCTGCAGGAGCTTGAGATGTTGCCGCTCGCCAGTACTCTGGCAAGGGAACCATTGCTCGCCGGTCCGAACTGACTTCTCTGATAGATAACACCTGAGATCGAATTCGGATAGCTTCCACTGCGTACACGGTTCAATACGACTGCGCCGACAGCAACCTTGCCTTCGTAGCACTCACTGCCTGCCTCACACTGGATAATAGCTGCTAACAATGTCGTATCATCTACCGATGCGCTGGTCGCTTCGTGCTGTGTCGCTACGGATGCAGAAGCGGCCGCTGCCCTTTCTGCGGCTTCCTTTGCCTTCTGTGCAGCGATCTCTTCCTCGATCGATACAGCATCCGTTGTGCCTAATTTTACTTTGACATAATCTGCAGACACATAACCGTTTCCAGCTTTTACCGTAACAGCTACCCAGCCTTCCTTTTTGTCTGCTTTTTTGTTATATAACAGACGGTCTTTTTTATCTGCTACGGAAATAACCTGTGCATCCTCGTTCGCTTTGCTTCTGACACGCAGTCCGTTCGTCTGCACATATGCGTATTTTTTGCATACTTTTTTGGCGTTGCTATATGCATCCATGCCAAACAGCAGATATTCGTTCTTCACATATCCTTCGACATCGCCAGACTTGATCTGTGTCCAGGTCTTTCCCTGTTTGACAACTGTCGCTACGGATGTCGGATACAGCTTGCCGACTACTTCGGCATCCGCATTGCCCTTTGCACGGATGCAGAGGAAATCATCTACATCTGCCATCACCTTATCCTGCCACTCCTGCTCTGTCTTGGACAGTTCTGCCGGTTCTTCCTCTACTACTTCTGCAGCTTCATCTGTGACTGCTTCTGTGACAGCCTCAGCTTCCTTGGCTGTTTCTGCCGCTACTGCTGCTTCCTGCTCGGCTGCCGCCTCACTCTTGGAAGCGACGGTAACGATCTGTGTCTCCGTCTTTGCCACAGCTACATCCGCAAGCTGTGCCTGATCCAGCATCGCGCTCTCTGTCTGCTCGAGGCTGGCAACAATACCTGCCTTCGCATTGCCGGCTACTGCCACATCTGCCTGTGCCTCTGTAAAATCATTTGCTGTAAATACTGCACCACAGGCGAGTACAGCTACCAGTATCATCGTTGCAATACCCTGTGTAATCTTCTTATTCTGATTCATAAAATAACCTCCGCGATATCTGCGTGCTGTAAACACATCAGAAAAATTTTGGTAGTATTTCTAATTTCTTACATTAGTTTACACATTTTGTAACTTTTTTATTCGTAATTTATGCGTAAATGTTAAGAATGTTACGAATTTGTTACATGCGCATTATAGCAGAGGATTTCATATTTGTCAAATCTACGGATACATCTCCGATAATACCGCATCAAATACCTGCGCATCACGGATCTGTCTCTGTTGTTTTTGCAGTTCCAGCGCATCCCGCATATTCTGCTCCTGACGGGAGACAAACTCTGCATCCTGTGCAGGAAGTTCCTCCTCCGTATCCTCTAACACTGCTTTCAGATAATCTGCGAGTCGGTCCGTTAAATATTTCAGCTGACGGTTCGTGCGCCCCATCTTGATCAACTGACAGATACCCAGGATGATCAGTACGATCATTCCTGCCAGTATCAGCTTGTCCGTCTGTGTGTCTAAAAAAAATATAATTCGTGCGCCCATAATCATTCCTCCCTTATGATTGAACTGTTTCGATCTGTCATCTATGAATAATGATAGCGCTGCAATGAGCGCATTTCCAGCTTTTTTCATCGCATGTTTCGACACGATTCGCACGAAAAAGCACCAGATGCCCGCCAATGCACGATGAGTTCGCGCTTGACTTTTTGTGGGTGATGTATATGATAGTTGATAGACACATATCTATTATAGTTATGATATAGTTATGATAGGTACAGGCAAAGGAGGACTTTGTTTTTATGAAGAGAATACTGCTCACCGGCGGCGGTACTGCCGGCCATGTGACACCGAATATTGCGCTGCTTCCGCACCTGAAGGAAGCGGGTTTTGACATTTCTTATATTGGTTCTTATCAGGGTATGGAAAAGGAGTTGATCGAGGCACAGGGTATCCCGTATTACGGAATCTCATCGGGCAAGCTGCGCCGCTATTTTGATCCGAAGAATTTCTCCGATCCGTTCAAGGTCGTAAAAGGTCTGGGTCAGGCCATCCATCTGATACATAAACTTAAACCGGATGTCATCTTTTCCAAAGGAGGTTTCGTATCGGTACCGGTCGTGCTCGCCGCAAAATTCTGCCGCGTTCCCGCGATCATTCACGAGTCCGACATCACACCTGGTCTGGCGAATAAGATCGCTATTCCGTGTGCGACCAAAGTCTGCTGCAACTTCCCGGAGACGATGAAATATCTGCCCGCTGACAAGGCCGTTCTGACCGGTTCCCCGATCCGGCGCGAACTGTTGCATGGCGACGCTGACGCAGCCCGCGAACTGTGCGGTTTTGACAACAGTCGTCCAGTCCTGTTTATCATCGGCGGCAGCAGTGGATCAGTGGTCATCAATCAGGCTGTCCGTGAGGCTCTGCCTACACTGTTGGAGCATTTCCAGGTCGCCCATATGTGCGGAAAAGGCCATCTGGAGCCTTCACTCGCACCAACGAAGGGTTACCGGCAGTTTGAATATATCGGCAGGGAGCTCAACGATATCTTTGCAATGAGCGATATCGTTATATCCAGAGCCGGCGCAAATTCGATCTGCGAACTGCAGGCATTACATAAACCGAACCTGCTCATCCCGCTCTCGGCTGCTGCCAGCCGCGGAGACCAGATCCTGAATGCTTCTTCTTTTGAAAAACAGGGCTTTTCTAAAGTATTACTGGAAGAGAATCTCTCCGCCAAGACACTGCTTGCCGCAGTGGAAGAACTATATGCAGACCGCGAACAATACATCACTGCTATGAAAGAGAGCCGCTCGCTCGATTCGATCGATATGATCGTCGACCTGCTAAAAAAGGTCGCAAAATAGACAAACCGAATGTGATGGGGAATTTCCTGTCACATGAAAAAGAGCTGATTCCCGCATCGCTTTGACCGGATATCAGCTCTATTTTTATGTGATATTCATTTTAGCTATAATACGCGCAACAACCGCTATAGCTGCTATTTCACTGCCAGTTTCTCCGCCAGCTCGTCCATCTCTTCATCGCTGAAATGATTCTGTGTCCATGTGAGGATCGGTGCTGCATCCTTGTAGCGGGGAACCAGGTGCAGATGATAATGGAATACCGTCTGACCTGCGACCTCACCGTTGTTCTGCATGATATTAAAACCATCGCAATTCAACACGGTAGTCATATGTGTAGCCATACGCTTTGCCAGCTTCATTGCCTCACCTGCCAGTTCACTCGGCAGCTCATATACATCTGCATAATGCTGCTTCGGCACGATCAGCGAATGTCCCTTTGCAGCCGGTCCGACATCCATGATCACCTTAAAATCTTCATCCTCGAATAATGTACGGGAAGGAATCTCTCCTGCCATAATCTTACAAAAAATGCAATTCTCGTCTCTCATGTGTATTCTCCTTTTCATTTATTAAACCCGGAACCGTTGAATCTATGCTGTAAATACAAACAATTCATCCAATTGCCGGAGTGTCTTGAAATTGCCCTTTGCCGTCATCTCACCGGTCATAAATGCCCGCTGGAATGTCATCCGTCCGGCAATAATCGACTCTAATACCTCGGGTGTCAGCTTGACATAGACATCCGTATGCTCCTGCTGCCCATAATGGCACACCAGTTCACCATTATGAATCTGTAGACATAACGGTTTCTTCTTTCCGTCTATGATCAGCAGATAATTAACCTCTACATCCTGTCTGCCAGAAAAATGTGACTCAAAATCTATCACATATGCCAATTCATCATCCTGTGAAGTCTGTTTCATCATGCCACGGAAACGCATCGCAAGCTGCTCAATATCTGCCTTTTGCTGCTTGACATAGCTGTCATCTGATGCATATTGTGATAACTGCTCACTCTCCTGCGGCGTGAGCTCCATCTGAGGCGTGCGCTGTACGGACTGCGTGACAGCCTGATTGCTCGTCGGCAGGCTCTTCATCTTCTGTGAGATCGTGCGATAGAGATTTTCTGCCTTTTTCTCGATAATCAGCGAATAATCCTGATTCATCTGAAAGCTCACCAGATCCTCTACATACCCACACAAACCATTGCACGGCAATCCACCCAATGTTGCCCACGCATTCATCAGGCTCAGCTCTGCCTCACGCTCGCCATAGGTCGTAGACATGACAATCGGCTGCATATATGTCTGAGCGATCTTTTCTTTGTCTCCGTACAACCAGCAGGCATCGAGAAACTGCTGCATATATCCGCCGATCCCCAACCATTCTACTGTTGTCGCCAGAATAATACCATCCGCATCACGGATCGTCTGGGGCAGTGTACTGATACTGCTCTTGTGCTCGTAGATATTATATCTCGTCACACTGACACGCAGTTCTGTCAATACTTCTTCCATCTTATTCAACACGTAGATCGTCGGATCATCGAGCACTCCTCTGCCGCCGTAATAAATATTTATCTTCATCTTCTGCTATCCTTTGGTTTATTATCTCCTTTAGTATAGTCAATCCAATGGGAAAACTCAACGTCTTTTTCGGTAAAGTATCACACACGCCAGAAATCCCACGATCGCGCCGCCAAGATGCGCCCACGCATCCACACCTTCTACCGTAAACCCATAACTGATATACAACACAACGGCGAGCAGCATTCGTGAAATACTGATGGATTCAAATTTTCCTCCATTGCGCAGTACCACCCATAATAATGCTCCGATGATACCATAGATTGCACCTGATGCTCCCGCCGACACACGATAGTCTCCGGTCATCAGCATAACAAGCAACGATAAAACACTGCCGCCCACACCGGATAGCAGGTAAATCACTGCATATTTCCACTGGCTCACTGCACGCAGCAGCATATCTCCAAGGAAATACAGCATGAACATATTGCTGAT
>JBNMKT010000078.1:0-11665 GCA_050874485.1 bacterium | reverse complement strand
GTATACGGGTGCCGAGAATATTTTCCTGAATGGGGCGCTGCTCGGATATTCAAAGGAGTTTATCAAAGAAAAATATGATGAGATCATAGAGTTCTCTGAGCTGGGTGAGTTTATCGATGTGCCGGTGAAAAACTATTCCTCCGGTATGCGTGCGCGTCTCGGATTTTCGATCGCAACGACGGTGTCGCCTGAGATATTGATCCTCGACGAGGTGCTGTCCGTTGGCGATGCCAAGTTCCGTAAAAAGAGTGAGAAAAAGATCATGGATATGTTCGATGAGGGTGTGACGGTGCTCTTTGTCTCCCACTCACTGGAGCAGGTGCGCAGATTGTGTAACAAGGCGATGATCCTCGATCATGGAAAACTGATCTCATACGGAGATATTGATGAGATCGCAGAACAGTACGAAGCGATGTTAGATGACTGCAGTGATCTGTCAAAGCTGCCGGCGGCAGCCCGCAAGGAGCTGGAGCAGAGACGTAAGCAGAAGAAAGAGGCTGAGAAAAAGGCAGCTGAAAAAAAGGCTGCTGAGAAGAAAGCGGCCGAAGAAAAAGCTGCGGAGCAAAAGACTGCGCAGGGAGGAGACAAATGATGCTTTCAATCATACTCATCTGTTCGGAACAGATGACAGAAAACTGCGCGACTGCAGAATGTCTGAAGAAGGAATTGCCGTCCGTGTCCGAAAAGGCGCAAGTGCTGGTATACGGACATACAGCGCAGCAGGAGACGTGGCTGGATGCCCTGATGCAGATTGCAACAGTCACTTATCTGCCGATAGACGGACGATCTGATGCGCAGGTGTACGCGGATGCCATGAACCGGCTGCAGGGAGAACTGACCACTGCACTGTATGGTGGAGATACTTATGCAGAAGGTGCGCTTGGAAAGATAGAGGCTGAGGCGGCAAAAAGAGAGAAAAAACAGGTATTTATGCCGTACAAGCAGTTGCCGGAGCTGGAATTCGCTGCGTTTGCCAGTGCAGAGACATTGGATGCGGTGTCTGTATTTGACGTATATCAGACATTTACGCACTATCCGTTTTATTTTGCCGGGACATTTGTGCGGACGAAGGCATTGCGTGAGGGTACATGGCACACGGAGTACGGTATTGAGGCGGAACGTGAATTTTTCCTGACGTTGCTGGCGCGTGTGCGTGAGGTTGTCTATCTGAGAGATGTGATCTATCAGGGCAGCAGAGCGCAGGAGGGCGACCCGGTCTTTTATAAGGAGATCTACAATCCGGACTGGTATGAAAAGTCGCTGCGCGAGTTCTGGCAGCCATATTTGCAGCGTTGGTCAGAGCAGAAGGGCGGCATCCCGCGGTTTATCCAGTATCATTTTATGTTTTCGATTGGATGCCGGATCACCAGTAACAAGGACAACCAGAATAAACATGTGATCCCGTCCGGACAGGAGCGCGCGTTCCTGCGATTGATGGGTGAACTGTTCCAGTATATTGATGATGAGGTGCTGTTTGATTATCTGAGGATTCCGGAGTGTAAGCAGCTCGACAGTATGCTGTGGGTGTATGGTATCCTGAAATACGGCGATGACTTTTCGATGGACAAGCGCTATCTGGTCGGAAAGGCGCATTACGGACATGGCGGTGTGATGTTTGGCAGGATTGAGAACCTCAAGGCGAACATCCTGTTTATGAACGAGCATGATAACGTGCTGCATATCGATGGAACGATCCATCCGATTCTCTATGCGATGGCTGAAGAGGTATATATCCGCTATCATGGGAAAAAATATGCATTAAAGTATAATGAACGCTACGCGCTGACCAAAGTGTTTGGCGTGAGCGTATACAAGCGTCATTCGTTCAGCGTCGATCTGCCGCTTGAGGGAGTGAGCAGCGCAGCATTGGACTGCGAAGCAGTGATTGAAGGGGAAGTGATCAAGATTGCTTTTTCCTATGAATCACATTTCAGCCGCATGAGTGGTACATTTTTAGCGAGCTACTGGTGCTTTGGAGCAGATAAAAAGTATATGATGGTGAAGCGGGATACCGGCATGTATTTCCGCACAGTGACGAAAAAAGAGCGCCGTAAGCAGGAACGCAGGCTGCAGTGGGAGATGCTGCGGTCGTTCGATCTGCGTGCATGGGTGTTTATCGGTGTGCGTAATGCATATTTCCTGGCGAAGCCGATCATGAAGCGCAAGCCGATCTGGATGTATCTGGACAAGATCTACAAGGGCGGCGATTCGTCAGAGTATCTGTATCGCTATGCGAGTGCCCGGAATAAGAACATCAAACATTATTATCTGATTGATAAGCATGCGACGGACTATAAGCGTATGCGAAGGGATGGTTATCATCCGCTTGTCCGCGGCAGCATCAAGCACCGGCTGGTGTTCCTGCTGGCAGATATGATGGTGATATCCAATTCGACCGTATTTGCGTTTAATAACTTTGGCATGATCAATTCAAGCTATGTGCGTGATCTGGTAGATTTCCATGTGTGCTGTGTGCAGCATGGCATGTCGGTGCAGAAGATCGCTGTTGCGCAGAATCGTCTGAGGGACAACACGAGATTGTATTTCTGTGCTTCCAAGTATGAGATCGAGAACCTGTCGCGCCCGATCTATGATTATGTCGGTTATGATGCACTGAAACTGACCGGAGTGCCGCGTTATGACGGACTGGTCAATGACGATAAGAAGCAGATTATGATCAGTCCCACCTGGCGTATGCAGGCCGCAGTGCCGGTGCGCACGAGTGAGGGTGAACAGCGTGATTACAACCCGATGTTCAAGGAGAGTACCTACTATAAGGTGTTCAATTCCCTGATCAACGATCCACGTCTGATTGAGGCTGCAAAAAAATATGGCTACCGCATTAAATATGTACTGCACCCGATTGTGAGTGCACAGGTCGATGACTTTGATAAAAATGATTATGTGGATGTCATTCCTGCGGTCGGCGATATGAGCTATGAGCGGATGTTCTGCGAATCTAGTCTGATGGTGACAGACTTCTCCGGTATTCAGTTTGACTTTGCTTATATGCGAAAGCCGCTGGTATATCTGCACCACAAGGACATCCCGCAGCATTATGAGGAGGGTACGTTCTTCTATGATACGATGGCATTTGGCGAGATCGCGCATGATAATGATGAGCTGATTGACCTGCTGTGTGAATACATGGCATCCGGATGCAAGATGAAGGAGGAATATGTGCGCAGGGCAGATGATTTCTTCTATTACAAAGATCGTGAGAACTGTAAGCGTATCTATGATGTGATGATTGATTATCAGGATAAATATATTTTAAAGAAGGGGACGAAAGCATGAATATAGGTATTATTTTTGCAGGTGGTGTAGGAAAAAGAATGAACAGCCGCGTGAAGCCGAAGCAGTTTATCAATGTATATGGCAAGCCGATCATCATACACACACTGGAGATATTTGAGAATCATGATGAGATCGATGCGATTGTTGTCGCATGTCTCGATTCGTGGATACCGTATCTGAAGGAACTGTTGGTGAAATTCAATATCCATAAAGTCGTAAAAGTCGTTCCGGGCGGAGCTTCCGGGCAGGAGTCGATCTATCATGGGCTGGTCGCCGCTGAGGAGATCGCTAACGGAGAGCGCTCGATTGTACTGATTCATGATGGTGTGCGGCCGTTGATTCATGCGAAGACGATTTCGGATAATATCGCATGTGTGAAGGAACATGGTTCTGCCATTACGAGTGTGAAGGTGAAGGAAACGGTTCTCGTTGTGTCGGAGGATAATTCGATCGATAACGTGCCGAAACGTGAAGATACGAGACTCGCACGTGCGCCGCAAAGTTTTTATCTCGACGAGATCATTGCAGCGCATAGACGCAGTATGGAGGAGGGTCTGCCGGGATTTATTGATTCATGTTCCATGATGCAGTATTATGGCAAAAAGCTGTATCTGATCGAGGGACCGCAGGAGAATATCAAGATCACGACACCGGATGATTTCTATACGATGCGTGCGCTGCTCGATGCAAAGGAAGAAGCTCAGATCTATGGTCTGGAGGAGTGAAGCGATGGATAATAGAGGATTCGGTGATAAGGTAAATCAGGTTTTGGCAGAGGATTTTGACAGTATTGCACACAGTGATCTGCCGTGGGAGGCATTCCGGGGCTGCTCTTTTGTAGTGACGGGTGCAACTGGGTTGGTTGGTTCGCTGCTGGTGCGTGCGTTGCTGTATGGTGATAAAGTGCATGATCTGGGACTGAAGGTGTACGCGCTCGTGCGGAATGTAGAGAAAGCGAACCGGATCTATGGCGTGGATGCCCCGGAATATATTGTCGCAGACCTCGCAACAGATGAGATCAGCGGCGACTTCGGATGCGATTATGTGATCCATGCGGCAGCAGTTACGACTTCAAAGCTGATGGTGTCTGACCCGGTCGGAACGATCCGCACAGCGATTGATGGAACGGAGAAGATGCTGAAGCTGGCAGTCGAAAAAAAGGCGAAGTCCTTTGTGTACATTTCTTCGATGGAAGTCTATGGACAGCCGAAGACGGATGGAAAGACTGCAGAAAAGGATCTGGGTTATATTGATATCAATACTGTGCGCAGCTGCTATCCGGAAGGAAAGCGGATGTGCGAGTGCCTGTGCAATGCATATGCGGCACAATATGGGCTGGATGTAAAGAGCGCGAGACTCGCGCAGACGTTCGGAGCCGGTATTCTGCCGACAGAAAATCGTGTGTTTGCCCAGTTTGCACGTAGTGCGGTAAACGGTGATGATATCGTACTGCATACGACGGGCGAGTCCGAGGGAAACTATGTATATACGGCAGATGCAGTGCGTGCGATTCTGCTGTTGCTCGTAAAAGGCGAGAGTGGAGAAGCATACAATATTGCCAACGAGGAGAGTCATACGACAATCCGTGACATGGCACATCTGGTCGCAGAGCAGATCGCTGGTGGAGCGATCAAGGTGGTATTGGATATCCCTGAGGATGCATCGTCACTGGGTTATGCGCCTCCGGTGAAGATGTGGCTGGATGCATCGAAGATGCGTGCGTTAGGCTGGCAGCCGACTGTGGGACTCGCAGATGCCTACCGCAGAATGATAAGCTATATGGATGATCAGGCGTAAGGATCATCTGTATTGGAAGTAAGCGATTAGTAATTAAGTAAGGAAGTTTTTGTATTGAAGTTAGGAAGCGTAATTGAAATGAAACAAAAGAAAATAACGATGGTAATGGCTGGTCTGTGTCTGATGCTGCTTGGATTGTTTTTCTGGAACAGTGCCGAGACGACATATGCCGCTGACACAGAGATGACACTTCATGGCATGTATCTTGGTGAGAATTCAAAAGGAGATTCTGTTTTACTTGAGTCCAGAGGAGAATATCTGCTCATGGATATCGGCATGTATTATGGCACACCCTATGTGATCGAAGAACTGGAGGATCTTGGAATTGATCATGTGACCCTCTATTTCAGCCATCTGCATATGGATCACATCGGTTCCAGTGGTTCATGGAACCTCACTGATGGATTGGAGGAATTTGCAGATTCAGGTATCACGATTGATAAGCTGTATCTGCCGGCAGAGAGCCTGTCGCCGCGTTCCAAGAGTAACCCGCGCAGATATGAGATTCTGCGTAAATATGCAGAAGGAAAGTTCCCGATCGAATATCTGAAGGTCGGAGATGAACTGAAAGTCGGAGATGTGACAGGAAAAGTCATCGGACCGGTCGATGAGTACCGGCTGCCTCTGTATAATGAGAAGGGTGAGGCGGCATATGGAACGTATGAGAATAACTGTAGTCTGGTGACGATCTTCACATGTGGAAATATCAAATATTTCACAGCGGGCGATATCCAGAAGTATGAGGAAGACCTGCTCATTGAACGCTATGGCAAGGAACTGGACTGCGACATTATGAAGTTGAACCATCATGGACAGGGCAATACAAACAGCGAAGAATTTTTGAGCTATGTGAGCCCGACGTACAGTTTTACGACCACTCCGAGCTACGAGCCGAGAAAAGCAAATGGAAAGTGGAAAAATTTCCGGGCTGTCCAGCGTTCGATGGAATATGGGATCAATTATATGATCCAGAACAACGAAGCGAATATCGTGATTGATGTCAAAAATGATCTTGTTACGCTGTATCGTGGGGAAGATGCTGACAGTGGCACGAAACTGAGTGGCTGGGTGAAAGTCGCAGGATCTGACGGAAAATATCATGACACGGATATGTTCTATCTGGATGCGCAGAATAAGCCGCTGACCGGAATCCAGCAGATCGATGGTAAGTATTATAACTTTGGCACCGGTGGACGAATGGTCTACGGAAAATATAAAAAGAGTGGATATTCACCGTGGAATACGGATGAAAACGGAACGCGGGCGTATGTCCTGGATGCAAATGGTGACAGCGCGGCGATGCAGTTCGGTTTTGCGTATGTAGGAGACTACCGTTACTATTTTGATGAAAATGGTTATCGTCTGGAGCCGGAGGAGGAAGATGTATTCACAACGATCAAAGGTAACAGATATGTGTTAGATACAGATGGGGCATTCCGGGCAG
Source organism: bacterium (assembly GCA_050874485.1). Classification (GTDB taxonomy): domain Bacteria; phylum Bacillota; class Clostridia; order Lachnospirales; family Lachnospiraceae; genus W0P33-017. The sequence continues at coordinate 5,127 of JBNMKT010000078.1, read as the reverse complement.
ATGAGCTGATCGATATGGAAGACGGCGAGTATTACCTGAATAAGAAGGGTGAAGTCGTGACGGATGCCAAGATCGATTTCTATGGCACCTGGTATCTCTTTGATGATGACGGCCGCATGATCGGCAATGATGGCAAACGGGCTTTCTATGAGTTTGACGGTGAGATGTATGCGATCGATGGTGATGGTGCTGTATATGCCGGAACGATCGCGCGCATTGACGGAGAGCGGTATTATTTTGACAATCAGGGCTTATATGTCACGGACAAGAAGGTGACGGTAGGAAACAGCACGTACTATTTCGATAAAAATGGCCATATGGTTACGGGCAGGATGGTCAAGGTCGGAGACCAGAAATACTACTTCGGTGCAAATGGCAAGATGTACACGAACCGCAACTTTAAGCTGGCAAATGGCAAGAAATACCACGCAGATGAGAACGGTGTGGTAAAGCAGGTCAAGAAAGTAAAGAAACAGAAAAAAGCGGATCAGTCAGATAACAGCGGAGAAGCAGCCGGGACGACTGAGAAATAGTCCGGATGAAATGACAGATCCCTGTACCTTTTATAAGGTGCGGGGATCTGTTTTTATGTGGCAGGAACGACTCTTTTATGCAAAAAAATTATTTTTTTCTTGACGAGCTCTCTGACTTGTGGTATCATGTATGATGCTTTATTGTGGTAAATAGGCTAATTCTGCGCTCATTTGGGCGGAAGAAGTCCAAATAATAAAAACGAGAGGTGAAACGTCAATGGAGAAAAACAGAATACGTCCGGTACAAGCTGGCAAGAGCCTGCGTATGAGCTACTCAAGACAAAAAGAAGTTCTGGAAATGCCCAATTTGATCGAGGTACAGAAGGACTCCTACCAGTGGTTTCTGGACGAAGGTTTAAAAGAAGTGTTTGCAGATATCTCTCCCATTACGGACTACAGTGGACACCTGAGTCTGGAATTTGTTGACTTTACATTATGTGCAGATGATGTGAAGTATACAATCCCTGAGTGCAAGGAGCGGGATGCTACTTATGCGGCTCCTCTGAAGGTGAAAGTCCGTTTGTATAATAAGGAGACAGAGGAGATCAATGAGCATGAGATTTTCATGGGTGATCTGCCGCTGATGACAGAGACAGGTACGTTCGTGATCAACGGTGCTGAGCGAGTTATCGTCAGCCAGCTCGTGCGTTCTCCGGGTATCTATTACGGCATTACCCGTGATAAAGTCGGAAAGACCCTTTACTCCTGTACCGTTATCCCTAACCGTGGTGCATGGTTAGAGTACGAGACAGACTCCAATGACGTATTTTATGTTCGTGTAGATAGAACGAGAAAAGTTCCGATCACGGTGCTCATCCGTGCACTCGGACTCGGCAGTAATCAGGAGATCATTGATTACTTTGGAGAGGAACCGAAGATTGTGGCCAGCTTTGGAAAAGATGTTTCCAACAACTACGAGTCAGGTCTTCTGGAGCTGTATAAGAAGATCCGCCCCGGCGAGCCTTTGACGGTAGAGAGCGCAGAGAGTCTGATTTCTGCGATGTTCTTCGACCCGAGAAGATACGATCTGGCAAAGGTAGGACGCTATAAGTTCAATAAGAAACTGGCGTTCAGAAACCGTCTGCGTGGCCAGGTGCTGGCTGAGGATGTACTCGATCCGTCAACCGGTGAAGTGCTGGCTGAGGCAGGTACCCAGCTGACCAGAGAGAAGGCTGAGGAGATCCAGAATGCAGCAGTAAAATATGTCATGATCCAGACAGAGGAGCGCAATGTCAAGGTACTGTCTTCCATGATGGTAGATCTGGGCGCATGGGTTCCCGAGCTTGCTGATAAGGCTGCACAGAAAGAACTCGGCATCACAGAACTGGTATACTATCCTGCATTGAAGCAGATCTTAGAGGAGAATTCTGCATTAGAAGATATCAAGGAAGCAATCCGCAAGAATGTGCATGAGCTGATCCCTAAGCACATCACCAAGGATGATATTTTTGCTTCTATTAACTATAACATGCATCTGGAGTGGGGCATCGGTAATGATGATGATATCGATCATCTGGGTAACCGTCGTATCCGTGCGGTCGGTGAGCTGCTGCAGAATCAGTACCGCATCGGTCTGTCCAGACTGGAGCGTGTGGTACGTGAGCGTATGACAACCCAGGATCTGGAGGGTATTTCACCGCAGAGCCTGATCAATATCAAGCCGGTAACTGCTGCAGTCAAGGAGTTCTTCGGATCTTCACAGCTGTCACAGTTCATGGATCAGAATAACCCGCTCGGTGAGCTGACACATAAGAGACGTCTGTCTGCATTGGGACCTGGTGGTCTGAGCAGAGATCGTGCCGGATTCGAGGTGCGTGATGTCCACTACTCACATTATGGACGTATGTGCCCGATTGAGACACCAGAAGGTCCGAACATCGGTCTGATCAACTCACTGGCATGCTATGCGCGTATTAACGAGTACGGTTTCGTAGAGGCACCGTACCGCAAGATTGATAAAACTGATCCGAGAAATCCCCGTGTCACAGACGAAGTCGTATATATGACCGCGGATGAGGAGGATAATTACCATGTAGCACAGGCAAATGAGAAGCTGGATGAAGAGGGACATTTTGTGCGTAATTCTGTATCCGGCCGTTACCTGGATGAGACACAGGAGTATGACAAGACCATGTTTGATTACATGGATGTCTCTCCGAAGATGGTGTTCTCAGTCGCTACAGCTCTGATCCCGTTCCTGCAGAACGATGATGCGAACCGTGCGCTGATGGGATCAAACATGCAGCGTCAGGCAGTGCCGCTTCTGACTACAGAAGCTCCTGTTGTAGGTACCGGTATGGAGCCTAAGGCGGCTGTGGACTCAGGTGTCTGCGTTGTTGCCAAGAAGGCCGGTGTCGTAGAAAAAGCACAGTCTGATGAGATCTGGATTAAAAATGATGATGGTACAACATCTGATTATAAGCTGACCAAGTTCTCCAGAAGTAACCAGAGCAACTGCTACAACCAGCGCCCGATCGTATTCAAGGGTGATCATGTAGATGCCGGTGAAGTCATCGCTGACGGACCTTCTACTTCTGAGGGCGAGCTGGCATTAGGTAAGAACCCGTTGATCGGATTCATGACCTGGGAAGGCTATAACTACGAGGATGCCGTTCTGCTGAGCGAGCGTCTGGTACAGGATGATGTATATACATCTGTTCATATTGAGGAGTATGAGGCAGAGGCACGTGATACCAAGCTCGGACCCGAGGAGATCACACGTGATGTACCGGGTGTCGGCGAGGATGCACTCAAGGATCTGGATGAACGTGGTATTATCCGTGTCGGTGCAGAGGTCCGTGCCGGTGATATCCTGGTCGGAAAGGTAACGCCCAAGGGCGAGACTGAGCTGACTGCAGAGGAGCGTCTGCTGCGTGCGATCTTTGGTGAGAAGGCACGTGAAGTGCGTGATACTTCCCTGAAAGTGCCTCACGGAGAGTATGGTATTGTTGTAGATGCCAAGGTATTTACGAGAGAAAACGGAGATGAGTTATCACCCGGTGTGAACCAGGCAGTACGCATCTATATCGCCCAGAAGAGAAAGATCTCTGTCGGTGATAAGATGGCTGGTCGACATGGTAACAAGGGTGTCGTTTCCAGAGTGCTCCCGGTAGAGGATATGCCGTTCCTGCCGAATGGACGTCCTTTGGATATCGTATTGAACCCGCTTGGTGTGCCGTCCCGTATGAATATCGGACAGGTGCTCGAGATTCACCTGAGTCTGGCTGCAAAGGCACTGGGCTTCAACATTGAGACACCGGTATTTGACGGTGCGAGGGAGATTGATATCCAGGATACTCTGGAACTTGCAAATGACTATGTCAATATGCCGTTTGATGCAGAGGAAGCAAACGAAGAAGGAAAGACTGAGAACTTCTACGAGAAATATAAAGACACCTTGAGAGAGGATGTCATGGAATACTTATCCGATCACAGAGCACACAGAGATCTGTGGAAGGGTGTGCCGATTTCCCGCGATGGAAAGGTACAGCTCAGAGACGGTCGTACCGGAGAGCCGTTTGATTCACCGGTTACAATCGGACACATGCATTACCTGAAACTGCATCATCTGGTAGATGATAAGATCCATGCACGTTCTACCGGTCCTTACTCTCTGGTTACACAGCAGCCGCTCGGTGGTAAAGCACAGTTCGGTGGACAGCGTTTCGGAGAGATGGAGGTATGGGCACTGGAGGCATATGGTGCATCCTATACCTTACAGGAGATCCTGACTGTGAAGTCCGATGATGTCGTAGGACGTGTGAAGACTTACGAGGCGATCATTAAGGGTGACAATATCCCTGAACCCGGTATCCCCGAGTCCTTCAAGGTATTGCTCAAGGAGCTGCAGTCACTGGGTCTGGATGTCAAAGTGCTGGATGAGAACCGTCAGGAAGTAGAACTGATGGAGATCAGTGAGTATGGCAATACAGATCTCAATGCGATCATCGCCGGAGACAAGGATTTTGCATTCGAAGACAGTGAGAGCTTTGCAAAGCGCGGATTCTCCAAGGTAGAATTCGATTCAGACAGTGAGGAACTCGTGGCTGTTGACGAGGGCGAAGATGCTGATGACGCCGAAGATATGGATGATGATTTTGGAGCAGAGGATTTTGATGATGATGCTCTTTTGGATAACGAAGATTAGAAGGGAGTGCCAACATGCCTGAGACAGCAAATAAAGAAACCTACCAGCCAATTTCATTTGATGCAATTCAGATTGGTCTGGCCTCACCTGAGAAGATCAGAGAGTGGTCCCGCGGCGAGGTGAAAAAGCCCGAGACCATCAACTACAGAACGTTAAAGCCGGAAAAAGACGGCCTGTTCTGTGAGAAGATCTTTGGACCCAGTAAAGACTGGGAGTGTCACTGCGGAAAGTATAAAAAGATCCGCTATAAGGGTGTTGTCTGCGATCGATGTGGCGTAGAGATCACCAAAGCAAGTGTCCGTAGAGAGCGTATGGGTCACATCGAGCTGGCTGCTCCTGTTTCCCATATCTGGTATTTCAAGGGAATCCCTTCACGTATGGGTCTGATCCTTGATTTATCACCGCGTACATTGGAAAAAGTATTATACTTTGCTTCTTATATTGTAC
>JBNMKT010000077.1:0-11669 GCA_050874485.1 bacterium | reverse complement strand
TTTTAGATGTTTGTAAGTGCACACTTTTTGCAGTCATGACACAAGAAAAGCTCCCTCTCAGGAAGGAGCTTTGTCTACAGTCTGAGGGACGCATTTTGCGTCCTTGTTTTTTTGTTTGGAAATTTCCTTTGAATTAACGGATGTGTCTTTTTATTAATGGCAAAATCATATATAATAAATAAAAATTGTACCTCTATGGATTGGATTTGTGCGGAATGACGCGTATAGGAGAACAAGCTATGGATTATTTATTCGATGAAGAAAATCTGACCAACGATGATATGGAAAGCCGGACACAGGAAGACTTTACAGATGATTTTGAGGAATTGCAGGCTGGTATACAGGGGACAATGGACACAGGAGCCGGGATGCAGAATTTCAGGGAACAGCTGGAAAACATCGGAAGGCTTAACGATGATACAGATGATATGGGAACTGCTGATACAGGGTATTTGTATGATATGCTGAAAGAAAAGCTGGCAGAACCGGCTTCCGATAAAGACACATTGGAAAAGCAGCAGCAATTACTGGGTATGTACCGGGAGATAGCTGTTATGATGAAAAAATATAACAGGGCAGAGAATCTCAATGACAGAATGTACAGAAGGCATGCGCGGGGCATGCTGAAGCTGTTAGAGAATAAGATCAACGAACTGGCTATCATGGAACAGCATGAAAATCTGATGGAGGATAACATCGAGGTTGGGCAGCCACAGTCAGCCGGTCATGCAATGGATATCAGAGCATGGGGACAATGGCTGGAAAACACAGAAAAAGGTGGACTTGGCTGGACAAATTCCGAGTATTTCCAACGGGTTTTAGATGCGATCGAGAAGACAGCGCATACGATGGATACCGGATTTGATCAGAACCAGCAGCAGAATGTAGAGAAATTGAGCCAGGCGATTGGAGCCTTCAGTGAGCTGAAGGAGGCATGTGAGAGATACACAGCCAGAAAACCTCGCACGAAAAAGGGAAAAATCCGGCGTGAGATTGTACTGCAGATTCATAACTTTGCAGAACGGGATGCGAATGGATGTGCAGCGGCAATCGATGATTTCCTTCGTATGTCACCGCAGGAACAGTCACGTGAGACGTGGATGTCGGTTACTCAGAAAGCGCGTAGTATACAGTTGTCTGTGAATGATTTTTCGAAGCTGGAGAGAGCGGGCGGCGGTCAGGTGTCGGAAGTATTCGAGATTCCGTCGGAAGAAAATGAGAATGAGATAATCGCATATTTCAAAAAAGAAGATCGTCTGGATGTCAGCAGTGCAGTTGGACAGAAAGAACACGCAAGCGCTTTTATTGCGTTAGATATGACGTTAAAGAAATATCCGAAATTATCAAAAAAAGATAAAGAAAGTCTCAGGGAGTACGCCGAACAAGTGACCCGTAGTGTAAAGATATCTGAGAAAGGAAGGGAAGCCTATGAATATTGGAAGCAGGTGAAAGCAAAGATAGAGATCAATGTGGATCAGGTGCTGACGCCTATGGGTATTGTCGATGAGGGTGGCAATGTCAACATGTCCAGAAGAAATGTGGCCAGCAGCCGTATGGCGGATCTGCTCGGACTGGGAGATCTTCTGGCAAAATCACAGACAGTGAATATCTATGATCAGGCGGGTGGACAGACAATACGCGGAAATCTGATGGATAAGGCAATGGGTGTTGAACGTTCAGAAATAATGGGACAATTAACAGAAAATAAAATCACATCAGGATTCATACGGGATACAATGAATCTGCAGGTCCTGGATATGATATGCGGACAGGTCGACCGACATGCTGCAAATGTGCTGTATCAGACGAATGACAATGGAGAAGTAACCGGTATTCAGGGAATCGATAATGATGCATCATTTGGTACGAATACGGATGCGGTCGCAGCAACTGTTGATTTGAATCGCAAAGACAGGAGAGTGTTTGATGCACGGACAGGTGAGATGCTGATTCCGTATATGGATAAGCAATTAGCTGACCGGATTGAAGCGATAGACAGTTCCATGATAAAATATATTTTAAATGATCTGTTGCGGGAAGCGGAAGTGAATGCAGCCATCCAGCGTTTTGAAGTCATGAAGAAAGGCGTGGCGGAGGCAAAGAGGCAGCATCCGGAACGTTTTCTTGAGCACCTGGAGGACTGGAAGATGGAGATGGTTGGAGAAGAAATCTTTGCAGACTATGAGGCGAAAAACCAGAAGATGCTCGATACGGTGGCCGGGGCAAGTGAATATTTTGAAGATGACCCGAATGGGGATGTTGCAGAGTATAAGCGATTATTTGATGATCCGGTTAACGATTTTATTATGAGATATACAGATCCGCAGAAGTTTAAGAGCAAATATAAGGGGGAAGGTGACCGTGAGATGAAACAACTGTTTTCGAAAATAAATAGATATCTGGGACAAAAGTATGGATCAGCTATGAATTATTTTGGATCATTTATGCCAGCCAGAGCGAAAAAAGAGACGAATCGGAAATAGTGAGGACGCAATATGCTTTTTGATATAGATCAGCCGGTGCAGCCATTTTGTGATAACCGGGAAATGTTGGATGAACATCAGATATTGATCGATCAGATCTTTGATTTTGTGTTAGATGCAGAGACCGGGACGGATGATTTCGATATCACGGCAGAGGCATTGCCCGATCCATCGCTGGATCAAGCAAGAATGCAGCTTACGCAGATGATAGAGTGGATCGAACAGCGGGAAAATGTGAGCCCGGACACGATCCCATTGATAGCAGTTATGAAAAAGCTGGCAATGGAGCGGGTAGAAAAGCTGCTGTTCTGGCTGATATTGATGCCGGAGCTGTCAGGAAGCTGTTACAGGGCATATCGCAGGCAGCTGCAATTACGGGGCGAGGCAAAAATCACGGCAGGATTTTACTTTGACATGCTCCGTTATGCATTGGACATCAGATCCGGAGATTTTTTAGAGCTCCTTTCAGATACACATCATCTGGGCAGATATTGTGTGGACAGATCGGAGGAGATGCTTTCATTTTCTACCGGGATACATATGAGAGAGACGATCGTCTGTCATTGCAGAGGGGGACAGAGATCAGATCACAGATACTTTTCCTATTATCAGAATGGGGACACCGTGTATGGGATACAGCCATATACTGACCGTCTGCTCCGGCTTTGTGAGGAAGCAGAGAGAGAAAACCAAGTCTGTGTGGTCCGCTTTACCGGAGATCGGCTGGCAGGCAAAAAGACATTGCTATACGCATTGGCAAAGCAGTTAAACCGCAAGCTCATGGTCATTTCCATGGATCGGTTGAACAACATGGATGCGAAAAAAGTTCATTGTATGATGGAGGAGATCGGTACAGAGTGTTTTCTGGAGCGGCCCCTCATATATATAGAAGATCCTGCCACAGAAAATAAAAAAGAAGCTCAAAAAGAAGCGGTTGGACAGGATGTGGTGGCAAAGCTTGTGAATGTGCTTTGTAGGGACAATGGTGTGATTTTCTGCTTCCTGCCGGATGTATGCATACGCAAGCTCACACAGCCGTATGTAGAGATTGCGGTTGGTGGTGATCTGGCGCTCAAAAAGGCAGTATGGCAGGGTGTGATTGATGAATATGGAAATACACATCTGGAAAATGCGGAGCATCTTGCTTCCAAATATCCGTTAAATGCAGGCATGATCCGTAAGGTGATGAAGCAGGCGCAGATGTACAGCTGCATGGAAAATTGTGGGTGGATTGAAAAACGGCATCTGCAGCAGGCAGTCTTTTCATCCGGAAGCATTGATTTCGAGGGACTGGCGACCAGGGTACCGGCAGTGTTTGGCTGGGACGATATCGAGTTGAAGGAACCGGTCAAAAGGACACTGCAGCTTGTGATGAAGCGCATCAATCTGAAGTACAGGGTCGGAGAGAAATGTGGGTTGAATAAAAAGCTTGCCTATGGAAAGGGTATCAATATCCTTTTTTACGGAAAACCGGGGACCGGAAAGACGATGTGTGCGCAGGTATTGGCGAAAGAGCTCGGAATGGAGCTGTACCGTGTGGATATCAGTCAGCTCGTCAGCAAATATATCGGAGAAACGGAAAAAAATCTGGCAAAAGTATTTGACGAGGCCAAAAAAGGAAACATTATTTTGTTTTTTGATGAGGCCGATTCGGTCTTTTCACAGCGTACCCAGGTGAATGGAACGAACGATAAGCATGCAAATGCAGAAGTTTCTTTTTTACTTCAGAAGATGGAAGAATATCCGGGAATAGCGATCCTCGCTACCAACCTGATGCAGAATTTCGATCCGGCAGTGATGCGCAGACTGACCTATAGTATCAATTTTGAACTGCCGGATAAGGAGACTGTGTTCAAGCTGTGGCAGACGACACTGCCCGGGCATGTAAAGATTGATGAGAAAATTGACCTGGAATATTTTGCTGGGAATCTGGAACTCAGCGGAAGCAATATCAAGTCGATTTTATACAATGCCGCATATATGGCGGCATCGGAGGATGCGGACGAGATCGTCATCACAGCAGAGGAGCTGATCCCGGCCATCCAGATGGAATATGAAAAAATCGGAGAATTTCTTAACCGTTCGAGTCTTGGACCGTATATGGCGTATGCCAAGGAATGAGAATGTTACTGGAACGAGGTACGAGTGAACAGTAACATGAGAATAGGTAAAAAGGGGCTGCTATCAGAAAAATCAGTTGTACAAAAGTTAAGTGTACATTATAATAGATGGGAATTCATTACGGATCTTTGATCTATAGAATGTTTACAGACTGATCAAAAAAGAGGATATTATTTTATGATTATACGAAGTGCCCAGATACGAAACATGAATGAACACTATCATTCAGAGGGAAATGGCATTCTGGTACTGTACGGACGGGACGGCTGCGAAAAAGAAGCGCTGCTGCGCGTCTATGTGCAGGATAAAAAATATTTTTATTACCGTGCCAGAGAAGCCTCCGCCCTCGAGCAGTACCGCCAGATGGCAGCGCAGCTCGAGGAGACTTACGGTGTAAAGCTGACAAAGGGCACTTATAACGAGATTTTCACACGGGTAAAGAGCGGTGATGCGAGCAAACTCGTCGTCGTGATCGATGAATTTCAGCAGATTGTGAAAAAAGACCCGGATTTTATGGCTTCTATCATAAAATTAAAGGAAAAGCGGCTCTATCCGGGACCGGTGCAGATCATACTCGCAAGCAGTGATATGGTATGGGTAGAGCAGAGCATGGAAGGGCTTCTCGGTGTGGCTGTCAACCGCAGCAAACAAACGATCCGGCTAGACGATATGGCCTTTTTGGATGTCGTGCGGGCATTTCCTGATCTGCCGGTTGCAGAGGCTGTGCGTATCTACGGTGTGATCGGGGGTGTGTCCTCCTACGTCAGCAGATGGAGTGCGAAGCTGGATTTCAAGACGAATATCTGCCGTCATATTTTATCGCCTTACGGTTATCTGCATGATGCGGCAGAACAGTATCTTTCCCTGCATCTGCGCGAACTGGGCGTCTACGAGACGATCCTCGCGGCGATCGCAGCGGGTCACCGCAAACTCAATGACCTGTATCATCTGACCGGATTTTCGCGTGCAAAGATATCGGTCTATCTGCGCAGTCTGATAGAACTCCATGTGATTGAAAAAGCGGATTCCTTTGAGACGGGCGGTGACCGCAATACACAAAAAGGTCTGTATCAGATCTGCGATCACTATGTGAACTTCTGGTTCCGGTTTATCTATCCGCATCTGTCGGAACTCTATATGATGAAGACGGAAGATTTTTATGACCGGTACATCGCACCGGATATTGAGACATATATGAACCGCTATTTTGTACAGGTGTGCAGAGAGTATCTGGAACTGATGAACCGTGTGCATAAGCTGCCGATCACCGTGACCAGGCAGGGCACATGGATCGGAAAACAGGGCACGATCGATATTGTGGCGCAGGATAGTGTGCGCAATACAATCGTCGGGGAATGCAACTGGTCACATCCTGCGATGACGGCTGAAGACGTCAGGGAACTGCTGTTGACACTCAAGAAGGCCAGACTGTCGCCACAAAAGATCTATCTGTTTACAGCAACAGAATTCGATGAGGAGCTCACCGCCTGGGCGGATCAGGATGAGCGCCTGATACCGATCGATATGAAACAGTTATAAGCCATGAAGGAAGTACTATGTCGAAATCATTATATATTGCAGAAAAGCCGAGCGTAGCGCAGGAATTTGCCAAAGCGCTCGGCCTCAACATGAAGCGTTACGATGGCTATCAGGAATCGGATGAGGCGATCGTGACCTGGTGTGTCGGTCATCTGGTGACGATGAGTTATCCGGAAGCCTATGATGAAAAGTATAAAAAGTGGTCGCTTGCGACATTGCCATTCATCCCGCAGGAGTTCAAATACGAAGTGATCGGCTCATCAGCCAAGCAGTACCGGATCGTGGCAGGACTTTTGAACCGCCCGGATGTGGGCTGTATCTATGTCTGCACAGACTCGGGACGGGAGGGCGAGTATATCTATCGTCTGGTCGAACAGATGGCGGGCGTCAAAGGCAAAGAAAGACGGCGTGTCTGGATCGATTCACAGACGGAGGAGGAGATCCTGCGCGGTATCCGGGAGGCAAAGGATCTGTCGGAATATGACAATCTGTGTGCCAGTGCCTATCTGCGTGCCAAGGAAGATTATCTGATGGGCATCAATTTTTCGCGACTGCTGACGCTGCGCTACGGTAACGCAGTTGCCAACTATCTGCATGAGCGCTATGCGGTCATCTCGGTCGGGCGCGTCATGACCTGTGTACTCGGCATGGTTGTGCGCAGGGAACGTGAGATCCGTGCATTTACCAAGACACCGTTTTACCGTGTGCTCGGCAAATTATCACTCGATGGCGCACCGATGGATGGTGAGTGGAAAGCAGTCGAGGGATCGGCGTATTTCCAGTCGTCAAAGCTGTATAAAGAAAATGGATTTAAGCAAAAGGAAGATGCGCAGATACTGATCGATACACTCTCACAGGTCGATCCACAGACAGCAGTTGTCGTATCGGTAGAAAAGAAAAAAGAAACAAAAAATGCACCATTATTATTCAATTTAGCCGAGCTGCAGAATATCTGCTCCAAATTCTTTAAGATCAGCCCGGATCAGACACTGCAGATCATCCAGGAACTGTATGAGAAGAAGCTGGTCACGTATCCGAGAACGGATGCGCGTGTGCTCTCGACAGCAGTGGCGAAGGAGATCCATAAAAACATCGGTGGATTGAAAAATATTCCCGGTGTCCGCGCCTATGCGGAGGAGATTCTGGCAAGTGGAACATATAAAAACATTGCCAAAACGCGTTATACGAATGATAAACAGATCACCGACCACTACGCGGTTATTCCGACTGGACAGGGCATGGGAGCACTCAAGTCTCTCAGTGAACTGTCGATGAAGGTGTATGAGGTGATTGTGCGCAGGTTTTTAGCCATTTTTTATCCGCCAGCTATTTACCAGAAGGTGAGTCTGGTGACACAGGTGGGAAATGAGAAGTTTTTTGCCAATTTTAAAGTGTTGAAAGATCCGGGATATCTGAAAGTAATGGATTATTCATTTTTTAAACAGAAGTCCGCATCCGGCGCTTCTGCGCAGGGGGATGATGCGGATGGGCAGACACCAGGCAATGCAGACGGTGAAGAACAGGAGATCTCCGATGAACATCTGCTGGAATTGGTTGCCAGTCTGAAAAAAGGCGTTCAGATCCCGGTAAACGGCTATGAGATCAAAGAGGGCGAGACATCACCGCCCAAGCGCTACACATCCGGTTCGATGGTGCTCGCGATGGAGAATGCGGGACAGCTCATCGAGGACGAAGAACTGCGTGCGCAGATCAAGGGCAGCGGTATCGGTACGAGTGCAACACGCGCGGAGATCATCGCCAAGCTCGTGAAAAACAAGTATCTGGCATTGAACAAAAAGACGCAGGTCATCACGCCGACCCTGATGGGGGAGATGATCTATGATGTTGTGAATGTATCGATCCGCTCCCTGCTCAATCCGGAGCTGACGGCAAGCTGGGAGAAGGGACTGACCTATGTCGCGGAGGGCAGTATCACTTCAGATGAATATATGGTAAAGCTGGATCATTTTATAAGATCGCGCACGGATGCAGTTATGCAGACGAATAATCAGTATGCATTGCGTCAGTATTTTGACGCGGCAGCGCCATACTATAAAAACAGTGGCAAAACGACAAGGGCGGGGAAAAGCAGTAGTAAAAATACAGATAAGAATACCAGCTCCAAAAAGAGTACCCGTACAAAGAGTAAGGCCACATAGGAATGAATAAAGGAGAATCAACATGAAACAGTGTGAAATCAGTGAATTATACGATCTGTCACAGACGATCGCAGGAGCGTATCTGTCACAGTATACCTATCCGTGGGAGGCATTAGACGGTATCGGGGATATGATCCGTGAACTTGGACCGACGCTCGATCCGGATCTGTACGAGCAGCGGGGAGAGGATATCTGGGTCGCAAAATCCGCCACGGTCGCACCGACCGCATGTCTGAACGGACCACTCATCATTGATGAGGAAGCGGAGATCCGCCATTGTGCGTTTATCCGTGGTTCAGCAGTCATCGGAAAAGGATCTGTAGTAGGAAATTCCACGGAGATCAAAAACGACATTATCTTTAACAGTGTGCAGGTACCGCATTATAACTATGTGGGTGATTCGATCTTAGGATATAAGTCACATATGGGAGCAGGATCTATCACATCGAATGTAAAGTCTGATAAGTCACTGGTTGTCGTCAAAGATGGCACGGAGGAGATCGCTACTGGACGGAAAAAATTTGGCGCGATGCTGGGCGATTATGTAGAGGTCGGATGCAACAGCGTGCTTAATCCAGGTACGGTCATCGGCAGCCACACCAATATTTATCCGCTGTCGAGTGTCCGTGGTGTCATACCTGCACATAGTATATACAAGAAGCAGGGAGAGATCGCAGGAAAGAGAGAAGAATAAGCAGCAAAAGGAATTGTGTTTCTAAGGGGGGATACATCTGCTCCGGATGGCTGCAGAAATAACAGAAAGGATAGGAGGTATTTTGAATGGAAAATGAAATGACAACACAGCGTGCGCCCATGCAGTTGGGAATCATTGCAAATGATGATATGTGGGCGTTTGAACCGCTGCTGCTGCCACAGGCGGTAGAAGCGCTGCATCGCGGCGAGCCGCTCACGGTGATGGGGATCATGCAGGAGGATACGGCATGTGGTGCACTGGCCGGGTATGTGGCAGACGGATGCTTTCACCTGATATCGCTGTATGTAGCACCGGGCTACAGAAGGCAGGGTGGAGCAACGATGATGATGCACGTGATAGAACGTCTGCTCTGGGATGAACCGGATATCGGTGCGATGGAGATCACGTTCACGACGGCAGAGGCTGATAATGGGACTTTGCTGCCATTTTTAGAGTCACTGCAGTTTTTACAGGAAGACGATGGCGGAAAAAATATCTATACGTTTCCATTGGGACAGCTGAAGGCTGTGAAGCAGCCAAAGACTGTCAATGAAAAAGATGGACGTGTCCGCGCCTTCTCACAGCTGCCGGAGGATCTGCTCCGTGCTGCGCAAAAACGCAGCGTTGCACTGGGCACGCCGCAGCCGGAACAGACGCTGACAAGTCCCCTGCTGGAACGGGAGCTGAGTTATGCAGTTGTCAAAAATGGCAGGATTGAAGCATATGCGGCGGTAGATCATTCGTGTTGCGGAGCACTGACATTGTGTGCGTTGTGGATTGGTGATACGAACCGTATGCTGCTCAATACGCTGCTAAAGACGGTGATCGCGCGGGCGCAGGAGACCTATCCGCCGCAGACGAGGGTGGCAATACAGGCGATCAACGATCAGTCCCTGCGACTGATCCAGAGGCTGGCACCGGACGCACAGAAGGTATCATATACCTATCGGTTGACATTTTGATGGGAAGGGAGGATTACATAGATGGATGATATGCAGATGGAGCAGGTAAGACGGCACGAACAGCAGATGCAGCAACAGGAGCAGGTGCAGCTGCACGAGCATCTGAATCAATTGCAGAATTGGGACCTTGAGGAAGGACAGACATTGTTCGAGCGGCGCGCAGCACATAACGAGATGCTGATCGGAAAAGAGCTCGAACAAAATGAGCAGCTGAGGGTGAAGTGGATGCAGACGAAGCTGTCCCTGCATGCCAAAAAGACGGCAGAGGGCAGGCCGGCGCAGATACAAAAGCCTGCGAAAAAGACTTTTAAGCAGAAACGTGAGGATGCCAGACTGGATCGTGTGGCAAAACAGAAAGCACCGTTTGCGGATCATGTGAGTATGCATATGATAGATAGTCTTCGTTCATACCAGCAGCGGCGTGATAATTCGTTTGACATGATCACTCCGGAAGAAATGCAGCAGGCAGAAGAGAACCACGTTGATCTGAGAGTGGTACATATCTTTTTGACCGGTTATCAAAAGAATGCAGCTGGTGAACCGGAGAATGAAACTCAGCAGCGGATAAAAGATGATGACCGGAATATGATCGATGCTTTTTTATCACGGGATCTGCGGCGCAGACGTCCGTATCTGGACCGCATGGTCGATCAGGTACTGAAGGTAAATATTTCTGATGATATGCTGACAGAAGCATATCTGGAGTATCATGCGGGAGAAATGCAGGAACAGATCAACCGTATGGTATGTATGCAGAATCTGATGAACGATTCGGTGAATAAAGAGTATTTTGACAAATTGCCTCCGTATGTAACAGAACTGCTGAAAACGCGGGTTCTCGACCGGTATGCACAATATGGTGCTGTGATGGCACGGATCTGTTCTATAAAATCGGTTGACCCGGATACAGGCAGGCTGCAGGCTGGTGATCGCGACCAGGACGATATTGAGATGTTAAAACAGACACTGGTTATGGAGCGGGAGGCAATGAAGACGAGTCTGGCAGAGTCCAGAATACAGGAACATCAGATGATAGAAAGCGAGTACCGCAAGCTTTTGGAAGCGGAACGGGAGAACCTGAAAAAAGGGGCAGACAGTATGCGTGACCAGATCGAGAAGGAGCATATGAAAACTGCGAAGGGAGCTGATATGTCGGGACTGGATCTGACAGGCTTTGTGGCAGGCTATGCGATGGAGGATCTGGCCAATTATAAGCAAATGATCGAGAACCATCCGCAGGAATACAGGCGGCATGCCCAGCTGATCGATGATCTGTATCAGGAATTATACCGCACGATCGATTCTTACAGTGACCTGAAGATGAAGGTAATGGCTGCACAGGGTGTGGTTGATGAGTTAAATGACAGGATCAGATATGAGGGTGAAGCCAAGAACGTATTTATGAGAAAGGCAATGATTGATCTCGATGAAGCCACAGCAAGCTCAGAGGTGGTTCAGCTGCAAATGAATGCGGTCACGGATGCCATGGCATGTCTGCTCAAGGACATACCGATGAGTGAACCGGCAGCAGCGATGGTTCATCGGTTGGGATACTAGCAAAATTATTGAGAAAAAAACAAAAATACTATAGACGATTTCCGCAAAATATGAGAAAATAAGTCAGGTATGTTCAGACTTTGACATTTTTTTCACACAAAGTCAGTAACGCATATATATAACACTAATTATTGAAAGGAGACTTACAATGATT
>JBNMKT010000076.1:0-11752 GCA_050874485.1 bacterium | reverse complement strand
GCAGATGTGTCGACATTTGGAAAAATGACATCCGGTTTGACGGACATTTCTATGTCCCTCAAAATGATTGTTTTGAGAAGTTTGCGGAGATATTTAACAAACAGCTTCCGACCCAGATTGGATACGGACTTAACCAGTGACTGTTTTCATCTGATCTATATTTTGAGCTATATTTTGGAACCCCCGCGTTCACACAGACTGTGGACGCGGGGGGGTTGCTGTGCATGACGATGCTTATGACTGCCCGGTAACATGGATGGCTCCGCCTATAGCCGGAGAAGTCGATTTGGATCACATATTTTTTTCTATGCATGAGGCGAAAAAACATGTATAATTATCTTTATTAAGTATAGTAGAGGACAATTACATGTTTGAAGATTATGCATATGCAGAAATAACGCTCGAGGAGCTGGCGGACATCCATCCGTCGAAATATGTGCTGTGTGACATCCGGGATGAAGTGTCACACCAGTACGGTGCGATCCCGAATTCCATACAGATGTCTGACATCTGCGAACAGGCACAGGCGGGTACGCTCGACCCTGGGACGAGCTATATTTTATATTGTATGCGCGGCACCCAGAGTCTCGATGCCGTCGGACAGCTGCGGAGCCTCGGCTA
This sequence comes from bacterium, assembly GCA_050874485.1. Lineage (GTDB taxonomy): Bacteria > Bacillota > Clostridia > Lachnospirales > Lachnospiraceae > W0P33-017. The sequence continues at coordinate 11,131 of JBNMKT010000076.1, read as the reverse complement.
TGATGCGGTGAGTCTGAGGGGCGGCTACGCATCGTGGCTGGTGGCAGCGTTTCAGGAAGAGGATGCGCAGAATGCAAAGAAGCAGGCAGATGTGGAGCAGAGCATCCGAAAGAAATTCCATAAAAAGCTGTTCACACCGTTCGCAAAAGGAATCAACCAGTACGACATGGTGCATGAGGGGGATAAGATCGCGGTCTGTATCTCCGGCGGCAAGGACTCGATGCTGATGGCAAAGCTCTTTCAGGAGCTGAAGCGGCATAATAAATTTCCGTTTGAACTCGTCTTTCTCGTGATGGACCCCGGTTACAGCGAGGTGAACCGGATGGTGATCGAGAAAAATGCCAAGATGCTCGGTGTGCCGATCACAGTGTTTGAGACGCAGATTTTTGACGCGGTCTACGAGATCGAGAAATCGCCCTGTTATCTGTGCGCACGCATGCGCAGAGGCTATCTCTACAGCAAGGCAAAGGAACTCGGCTGCAACAAGATCGCACTCGGTCATCACTATGATGACGTGATCGAGACGACGCTCATGGGGATGCTCTACGGCGCGCAGATCCAGACGATGATGCCCAAGCTGCACAGTACGAATTTTGAGGGTATGGAGCTGATCCGTCCGATGTATCTCGTGCGGGAGGAGGACATCATGCAGTGGCGGGACTACAATGGACTACATTTTATCCAGTGTGCATGTCATTTCACAGATACGTGTTCTTCATGCAGGGAGGACGGTACCTCAGCGTCAAAGCGCATGGAGACGAAACAGTTGATTGCGCAGCTCAAACAGATCAATCCGTATGTGGAGGGGAATATATTCAAGAGTGTACACAACGTGAATCTGAATACGATTATCGAATATAAAGATAAACAAGGCATCAAACACAGTTTTTTGGATGATTATGACAAAAACTGATTTTGGGGATGAAGCAGAGGAGTTTGTATGGAGAAAAAGATCACAGAGCTGACTGAACAGCTGATGGCAGACAAAAAACATCTGGAAGAACAGATGAAGGTGATCGGAGGACTCAGCCGGGAATATATGGCCGTATGGCTCGTAAAAGTACCTCAGATGACACTTGCATTATATCGGAATGAGGGCACTGCGCGGATGCAGGATTCGATTGATTTTGCACGGAGGGAGAACTCCTACGCGAAGGGATTTGAGCGGTATGCCAATGATTATGTACATGCAGATGACAGAGCAATGTTTTTACAGAGTGTATCCTATGAGAATGTGAGCACACAGATCACACAGATGCCGGTGTATAAGGTGATCTACCGCCATATCGAGGACGGAAAGACATTGTATTACTAGGTGAGCTTTGCGCAGACACAGACAGATGCGGATAGCGATGATTTTGTATTCGGATTTAAAAACATGGATGGCGAGATGCGTGAAAATGAGAAGCGCAGAGAGGCACTGGAGGCAGCACTGATCTCGGCAGAACAGGCCAATAAGGCGAAGACGATGTTTTTGAACAATATTTCCCATGATATCCGCACGCCGATGAACGGCATCATTGGCATGACGGCGATCGCCGGGGCACATCTGGACGATCCGAACCGTGTGCGGGAGTGCCTGGACAAGATCTCGGCAGCGAGTGATCATCTGCTGGCGCTGATCAACGATGTGCTGGACGTCTCACGCATTGAATCGGGGCGTATGCTGCTCACAGAGGAAGAGTTCAGCCTGTCGGATCAGTTTGATAATATGGTCAATATGATCACGCCGCAGATCCGGGCCAAGGGTCAGCAGGTGTCCGTCGGGGTGTATCATGTTGTCCATGAAGATGTGATCGGTGATCCGCTGCGCTTGCAGCAGGTGTTTATGAACATTGTGGGCAATGCAATAAAATATACACCGGAAGGCGGGCACATCGCGATTGAACTGCGGGAAAATACGGATGCGACAGAAGGTTATGCGCGGTATACCTTTCTGTGCAGGGATAACGGATACGGTATGAAGCCGGAGTTTCTGGAACGGCTGTTTGTACCGTTTGAACGTGCGGACGATGAACGCCTGCGCAATGTGCAGGGCACGGGACTGGGCATGACGATCACGAAAAATATCGTGCGGATGATGGATGGTGATATCAAGGTAGAGTCTGAATGCGGAAAAGGGAGCTGTTTTAAAGTATCTTTCTAGCTCAAAAAACAGCCGGTCAGCGTGCTCAAGAGCCCGGCACTGCGTGGTATACCGGTTCTCGTTGTGGATGGTTCTCATTCGGATGGTGAGGAGACGGAGCCCGTTTCAGGTATGCCTGATCAACCGGATACTGCCGGACATGGATGGTGTCGAACTCGTCAGACAGCTGCGCCAGCAGAGACATACAGACGCGCTCAAGCTGATCGTATATGCCTATGACTGGTCAGATATTGAGACGGAGGCACGCAGTGCCGGGGCAGATGACTGCATGACACAGCCGCTGTTCCGCTCACGTCTGGATATGACGCTGCGCGATGTCGTAGCAGGAGAACAGGTGAAGCAAAAAGAGAGCGAACTGGAGATATATGCAGAGAAAAATTTCTCGGATAAGCGGATTCTGCTCGTAGAGGATAATGAACTCAATCAGGAGATCGCGCAGGAGATCATTGGTATGACCGGCGCACAGATAGAAGTCGCAGAGAACGGCAGGCAGGCGCTGGAGCTGTTTGAACAGCACCGGAATGGCTACTATGATATGATCTTTATGGATATCCAGATGCCGGTGATGGACGGTTATCAGGCAACGCGTGCGATCCGCCAGCTAAAGAGGCAGGATGCGTCCGTTATACCGATTGTGGCGATGAGTGCCAATGCATTTACCGAGGATATGGAGTCATCACGAAGGGCGGGGATGAACGATCATATCGCAAAGCCGGTCAGTCTCTCCAAGCTGCTTGCGATCATGGAAAACTATCTCGGTGTACGTTCCGGACAAGAGAAACTGCAAGTGGAGGAACCGGCTGCCCAGTCGAAGATCGCCTCAGCAAAATATTATGAGGAACTGTATTTTGTCAATGGAAAGACGGAGATCTCAGAGGAGACAGAACGCGCATGTATCGATGTGCTCGATAAAAACGGAGCGGTAGGCATCTTTGGACTGCTCGAACAAAAAGATTATCCGATCTATTTTGTCTCCGGTTTTGCGCTGACCTCACTTGGCTATACTTATGAAGAACTGATCCAGGCGACGGATGGACATTTCATGGATCTTGTGTATGAGGAAGACCGGCAGGCGATTTTGTCCGAATTTTATGAAAAGGGGCACAAATACCAGTACCGTGTGATCGCCAAATCCGGCGAGATCATGCTGGCGACCTCGTATGTGGCGGATAGCTATCTCATCGATGGCAATCGTACCAGGATTCTGTCAATGCGTGTAGAGTCCGGCAGTGCGCTCAGGTATTATGAGACTGGAAAGAACCAGATCTGGAGAAATTATATCCATGATTCGATTGTCAAAAATGCACTCTACAGTTATGAGATGGATGTGACAACCGGTCTGATCCGCCATGAGATCGTTGGTTATGATGGCACGAGCTATAATGAACTGATCGGTGTCGAGCCTCCCTGCATGTTTGATGATCTGGTGCGCGGGTCGTGTGCAGAACAGTTCCGGTGCTCACTCGAGGGTATCACAGAGCTGGGTATGCTGAGCAGTCATGCATTGCTGGATGCGTTCGCGAGGGGCGAGAGCCGTCCGGAGATAGAATTCTACCAGCCTAGGGCACAGCAGTACCAGCGAGTTACCTATTATATGGTAGAGGATGAACCGAGTGGACATGTGATGGCACTCGCGGTCTGCCATAATATCACAAAACTGAACCGTAAAAAGCAGGGAAAACCAGACGGAACACCTTGACTTCAACAGAAAACAAACATATAATACATATATACAGAGGAAAAACCAACATGAAACCACAAAAGTACCGTTCGCTTTCGTTGCTTTGAATATGGAATTTGTGCAAGGCGGCCGATACGGTATCAGTTGACGGGAGGATATATGGAACAGGATTATCTGCAGACAAAAGGACGTATCTTTGATATTCAAAGATATAGTATCCATGATGGCCCGGGTATCCGCACGATCATCTTTTTAAAAGGATGTGTGCTGCGCTGCAAATGGTGCTGCAACCCGGAGTCACAGCGCTATGAGATCGAGACGATGATGCGTGCCGGGGAACAGATCACCTATGGACGTGATGTGACGGTCGCACAGATGCTCGAGGAGGCAGAGCAGGACCGTATGTATTACCGCAAGAGCGGCGGTGGAGTCACGCTCTCGGGTGGAGAGTCGCTGTGCCAGCCGGACTTTGGATCAGCACTGCTGCGCGGGCTGCACGCACATGGCATACATACGGCGATGGAGTCGATGGGCTGTGCTGAGTTTTCGACGATTGAACGCTTTCTGGAGCATCTGGATCTGTACCTGATGGATATTAAACATATGGAGCCGGACAAGCATAAGGCATTTACCGGCAGATCGAATGAGCTGATGCTCGAGAATGCCAAAAAGATTGCCACGAGCGGCTATGATACAAAGCTGATTATCCGGGTGCCGGTCATCCCGACGTTCAATGCGACACCGATGGAGATCCGGGCGATTGCACAGTATGCGGCATCGCTGCCCGGGGTAGAGGAGATGCATCTGCTTCCGTATCATCAGTTTGGCAGAGACAAGTATGAGGGACTGGGCAGACCGTACCCGATGGGTGATGTGGAGACACCGTCACCGCAGCTCATGCAGGAATTGCTCGCCGAAGTAAAGCGCGCCGGACTGAAAGGTCAGATCGGTGGATGATCGCGTAGAAATGCGATAAAACCACACAAACAGAAAAAAAACAACAAAAAACCACAAAAAATGACAGATTTTTGTTGACGGCTTACGCGGTATGTACTATAATTTAGGACATAAAGATCAAAAACCATAAGGAAAACAAAAAAAATATAAGGAGGATCATTATGGTATCAGAATACGAAATCAAAAAACAGATTTGTGACATCGGAAAGAGAATCTACGACAGAAACATGGTTGCTGCTAACGACGGTAACATTTCTGTAAAGATCAACGACAATGAGATTCTTTGTACTCCGACTGGCGTATCAAAAGGATTCATGACTCCCGAGTACATCTGCAAGGTAGATACAAAGGGCAATATCATCCAGGCAAATCCCGGATACAAGCCTTCATCTGAGATCAAGATGCACTTAAGAGTATATGAGGAGCGCCCCGATGTAAAGTCAGTAGTACATGCTCATCCGGTGTATGCAACATCTTTTGCTATCGCAGGTATTCCTCTGACACAGCCGATCATGCCTGAGGCAGTTATCGCATTAGGATGCGTGCCGATCGCTAAGTACGGCAGACCTTCTACCATGGAGATCCCCGATGCAGTATCTGAGTACGTTCAGTACTTCGATGCAGTATTATTAGAGAACCACGGTGCACTGACCTACTCTGATTCTTTACTTGCTGCTTACCTGAAGATGGAGTCTGTAGAGTTCTATGCACAGTTATTATATCAGTCAAGATTACTCGGTGGCCCGAAGGAGTTCACTCCTCAGCAGGTTGAGGATCTGTATGAGATCCGTCGTCAGTTCGGCATGAAGGGTCGTCATCCGGCTAACCTCTGCCCGAATACATTAGCAGGAAAGCCCAGCTGCCATAACTGTGGTGGAAATTGTGGAAGCAAAGCTGATGCAACACCTGAGCAGAGCGAACTGGTAGCAGATATCACAAAGAAAGTAATGGCTCAGTTAGGACTGAAATAATTCATGAACGAACATGAATTAGCACAGATCGTACAATCCGTAGTCAGATCCGTAGATCAGACGCATGACCACAGCGGGGTGACAGACGTCACACTGGATATGGCAAAGCAGCTGATCGCGGCAGTGGAGCAGACAGCAGCGCAGATGGGTGTGAACGCAGTCATCGCCGTAGCCAATAAAGGAGCCAATCCGGTAGCTGTTCACTGCATGGATAATTCTTATATTGCTAGCTATGATATTGCTTTTAACAAAGCATATACATGCGCGGCACTGAAGATGCCGACCACACAGCTCAAGCAGCTTGCCCAGCCGGGCGGGGATCTGTACGGAATCCAGCATACGAATCATGGCAGAATCGTCATATTCGGCGGCGGCATCCCGATTATCAAGGATGGCGTGTGCATCGGAGGACTCGGCGTGAGCGGAGGCAGCGAGGCACAGGATACCGCGCTGGCAGAATCTGCGCAGTCAGTCATTGACAAGTTTTAAAGGAGGAAGCCAACATGGCAGTTAGCGAAGCTGAATTAAAAGCCATTGTGTCAGCGGTTGTCGCACAGGTAAAGACCGGCGAGGAACCGAGAGAAGCACAGCTTGGTATTTTTAATGATATGAACACTGCAATCGCAGCAGCAAAGGATGCACAGAAGATCATGCAGCGTATGCCGATGGATCTGAGAGAGAAGCTGATCTCCAAGATCCGTGAGCTTACAAAGGAAAATGCGGAGATTCTGGCAAAGATGGCAGTGGAAGAGACCGGAATGGGTAATGTAGGAGACAAGATCTTAAAGCATCAGCTCCTTGCAGAGAAGACCCCCGGAACAGAAGATATTACAACAACCGCATGGTCAGGAGACCGCGGACTGACATTGATCGAGATGGGACCTTTTGGTGTGATCGGAGCAATCTGCCCCTGTACCAACCCGTCTGAGACCATTTTATGTAATGCGATCGGAATGCTCGCAGGTGGCAACACCGTAGTATTCTGCCCGCATCCCCAGGCAATCAAGACTTCATTATATGCAGTAGAATTAGTCAACAAGGCATCACTCGCTGTTGGCGGTCCCTGCAACGTAGCAGTTGCACTCGCACATCCTACGATGGAGTCCAGCAATATTATGATGAAGCATCCGGATATTCACCTGATCGCAGCTACCGGAGGCCCCGGAGTTGTGACTGCTGTTCTTTCTTCTGGAAAGAGAGGCATCGGTGCCGGAGCAGGTAACCCGCCTGCACTCGTAGACGAGACAGCTGATATCCGCAAGGCAGCCAGAGATATCGTCAATGGATGTACATTTGACAACAACCTTCCCTGTATCGCAGAGAAAGAGGTTGTATGTGTTGACAGCGTATGCGACGAGCTGATCCACTGGATGTTAGAGGAGGATGACTGTTATATGGCATCTCCCGAGGAGCAGCAGAAGCTGGTTGACACCGTACTTATTAACGGCAAGCTGAACCGTAAGTGTGTCGGAAGAGATGCACGTACCTTACTCTCTATGATCGGAGTCAATGCACCGGCAAACATCCGCTGCATTATCTTTGAGGGAGAGAAGGAGCATCCGCTCATCGAGAAAGAGCTGATGATGCCGATCTTAGGTATCGTCCGTGCAAAGGATATCGATGATGCGATCGAGAAGGCTGTATGGTTAGAGCATGGATGCCGCCATTCTGCACATATGCATTCAAAGAATGTTGAGAACCTGACACGTTTCGGACAGGCTATCGACACTGCAATCTTTGTAAAGAATGGTCCCAGCTACGCAGCACTTGGATTCGGTGGTGAAGGCTTCTGTACATTCACGATCGCATCCCGTACCGGTGAGGGACTGACATCAGCCAGCACCTTTACCAAGAGACGTCGCTGTGTCATGAGCGACAGCTTATGTATTCGCTAGTAGGAGGCAGATAAAATGGCAGTAAATGAGAAAGATATTGAAGCCATCGTTAAATCAGTATTAGATGGCATGAGAGATCCCAGTGCTCTCGCATCCAGCACATCCACAGCATCCAGCGCTTCTGGAAACATTCCGAAGACCGCACATGTTGCTATGCTGACAGAGCTGAAGCACTTTGATATTAAAGAGTTCCCGATTCCTGAGGTCGGAGACAATGACATCCTCGTAAAGGTTGAGGGATGTGGTGTGTGCGGAACTGACGCACATGAGTTTAAGGTAGATCCGTTCGGACTGATCCCTGTTGCATTAGGACATGAGGGAACCGGCGAGATCGTAAAGCTGGGTAAGAATGTCAAGAAAGATTCTGCAGGAAAAGACGTAAAGGTCGGAGACAAGATCGTTACCTGTATGATCTTCAAGGATAACCCGGATATCACAATGTATGATCTGAATAAGCAGAACGTCGGCGGCGCTGACGTATACGGATTACTTCCGGATGATGATTGCCACCTGAATGGATGGTTCTCTGATTACATCCTGATCCGTGGTGCATTAGGATCTACATTCTTCAATGTAAGTGATCTGGATCTGGATTCCAGAATCCTGATTGAGCCCTGCGCAGTACTCGTTCACGCAGTAGAGCGTGCAAAGACAACCGGCATCTTACGTTTCAACAGCCGCGTGGTTGTTCAGGGATGTGGACCGATCGGTCTGATCTGTATCGCAGTACTCCGCACGATGGGTGTTGAGAACATCGTCGCTGTAGACGGAAACGAGCAGCGTCTGGAGTTCGCTAAGAGAATGGGCGCAGAGAAATCTGTAAACTTCATGAACTACAAGGGTGTAGAGGCACTCGCAGGTGCAGTAGAGGAGGCATTCGGCGGACATTTAGCTGATTTCGCATTCCAGTGTACCGGCAACCCTCACGCACATTCAAACATCTACAAGATGATCCGCAACGGCGGCGGACTTTGTGAGCTCGGCTTCTTCATCAACGGTGGAGATGCAACGATCAATCCGCACTTTGACCTTTGCTCAAAAGAGATCACACTCGTAGGTTCATGGGTATATACACTGAGAGATTATGTGACAACCTTTGATTTCTTAAAGAGAGCACAGGCGATCGGACTCCCGATCAAGGAACTGATCACACACAAGTTCCCGTTAGAGGAGATCAACGAAGCACTTGAGACCAACCTTTCCATGAAGGGTCTGAAGATCGCAATCGTAAACAAATAATTCGGAGGTAGCATATGGCACAGGCTTGTGGTATTATAGAAGTGTTCGGTCTTGTGACCGCTTTTGAGGCGGCAGATGCAGGCTGCAAAGCTGCAGATGTAACCTTAGAGCCCTTCGACCGAAACAAACCGGCAAATGCAGATGCACTTCCAGTTCCCCTTATCATTTGCATCAAGTTCCGCGGTTCCGTCGTAGATGTGACTGCAGCGGTAGATGCGGCGCAGGAAGTCGCAGAGCGGTCGACCGGAATGGTATCGAGATACATCATTTCCGGACCGGATGAGGGTACACAGATGATGTTTGGCTTAAACGCCTTTGACAAAAATTAACTATCAGAAAGCATAAAATCAGGAGGATATAAAAAATGGCACAGGAAGCATTAGGAATGGTTGAGACCAGAGGACTTACAGCAGCAATCGAGGCTGCAGATGCAATGGTAAAGGCAGCAGAGGTAGTTCTGATCGGAACAGAGAAGATCGGTTCCGGATTAGTAACTGTTATGGTACGTGGAGATGTAGGAGCTGTTAAGGCAGCTACAGAGACTGGTGGAGCAGCAGCTTCCAAGCTTGGCGAGTTAGTAGCAGTTCACGTAATCCCCAGACCTCATAATGACGTTGAGAAGATCCTTCCGACCGTAAAATAGTTCAAAGGACGTCTGACACTTAAGAAGGAGTGCTTATGAAGTCATTAGGTTTATTGGAGATTTCCGGTGTTACAGCCGCTGTGACTGCATTGGATATCATGTGCAAGACAGCAGATGTGGAATTTGTGACATGGGAACGCAAGCTGGGCGGACGACTGGTGACGATCATCGTAGAAGGTGAAGTCGCCGCTGTCAGACAGGCAGTGGAAGCCGCAGCAGCAAATGGAATAAAAAAACCTGTCAATTATACTGTGATCGCGAGACCGCATGAGGAGATCGTTCGGCTGGTAGAGTTATCTGCCAGCAGAATGAAGCCGAAGGCTCCCGTGGCTGCAGAGACACCGAAGAAAGGTGAGTCATAATCATGGCAGAGAGAAAGACGACAACCGCTGCGAAGCGTACAACACGCCAGACAGCAAAAACAACCCCGGCAGAAGTACCTGCAGTACCTGCCGAAGAAAAGAAAACGGAGGTAAGAAAAATGGCACAGGAAGCATTAGGAATGGTTGAGACCAGAGGACTTACTGCAGCGATCGAGGCAGCAGATTCTATGTGTAAGGCAGCAAACGTAGTATTAGTAGGAACAGAGAAGATCGGTTCCGGATTAGTAACTGTTATGGTACGTGGAGATGTAGGAGCTGTTAAGTCATCAGTAGAGGCTGGTGCAGCAAACGCTGCCAAGCTTGGTGAGCTTGTTGCTACACACGTAATTCCCAGACCTCACAACGACGTTGAGAAGATTCTTCCGACTGTACAGTAGTTATTGATACAGAGGTAGAAAATACATCCGGATGCCTGAATGGGCATCCGGAGTTTAAAATCAATAGGAGCGTTTGTGAATATGGACGAGAAAAAGATTGAATTGATCACAAAGCTTGTTATGGAAGTGATGCAGGATGAGCCTGCAGCCGGATCAAAAGAGGGCTATATGGTTCCGATCGGTGTCTCTGCACGTCACGTGCATCTGACACAGGAGCATGTAGAGGTATTGTTTGGACCCGGATATCAGCTGACCAAGAAGAAAGACCTGATGGGTGGTCAGTTTGCTTCCAATGAGCAGGTGACGATCGTTGGAACCAAGCTTCGCGCGATTGAGAATGTCCGTATTTTAGGACCTGTCAGAAAGGCATCTCAGGTAGAGATCTCTATGACAGATGCGCGTACATTGGGCGTAGCACCGGTGATCCGCAATTCCGGTGATATCGCAGGATCGGCACCGATCGCACTTGTCGGACCGAAGGGTGCGTTGTACTTAAAAGAAGGTTGTATCGTAGCCAAGAGACATATTCATATGTCACCCGCAGATGCAGCTGCCGCAGGTCTTGCTGACAAGGATGTTGTATCCGTAGTAGCTTCTAATGACCGCGGAACGACATTTGATGAAGTATTGATCCGTGTAGATCCGAGCTTTACATTGGAGATGCACATTGATACAGATGAGGCGAATGCCGCAAAATTAAAAACCGGTGACACTGTTGTCATTAAATAAAGGTGAACTGATATGATTATAGGCAAGGTTGTTGGAAGTGTGATCTCCACACGCAAAAATGAAAATCTGGTAGGCAATAAGTTTCTGATTATTGAGCCGATCCATTCAAT
>JBNMKT010000075.1:0-11779 GCA_050874485.1 bacterium | reverse complement strand
TGAGTATGCGCTGTTACTGCTGGAATCAGACAGGGATCAGCGGTTTGTAGAGCTGGTGAAGCGCTTAGAACAGTTGGCGGTAGAGGCAAAAGTCGTGAATCTGCAGCATCGGATCCGTCAGTTGAAGATCCGGTATTATAAAAAGACGGACAATCAGAGTGCCTATCTGAATGAGACAGCCCTGTTTTATGAGGACACGGTTCGCATGGAATGTTCTAATCAGGCGATGGTACGCGGCATGATGGATGTCTGCTGTGTGCTGGAGCATGAGCGTGAGCAGCGCTCACAGATCGAGGCACAGAACCAGAGGCTGGCGGAAAAATCGGAGACAGACGCATTGACAGGTCTGCCGAACCGTTTCCGGCTGAATCGACAGAGTATCCGGCAGTTTGCACAGGCAACGACAGGTCGTATGCCTATCGCGGTAGAGATACTGGATATCGATTATTTCAAGCAATATAACGACAATTATGGGCATCAGAAGGGTGACCGCTGTATCTGTACGATCGCAGAAGAACTCAAGCGGATCGCTGCATACGAGGGCGTGAGCGCTTATCGTTATGGTGGGGATGAATTTGTCGTGCTATATATGAATCTGGGGGAAGACCGTGTGCGGGAGATCGCGGAGGAGCTGCGCAGGCGGATCAGGGAACTGCACGTAGAACACAGCTATTCCCAGGTATCGGATATCGTATCGATCTCACAGGGGATCTGCTGGGGTTATCCGGCCAAAGAGCAGCGGATGGCAGATTATCTGCATGCAGCAGATGATGCGCTCTATCAGGTGAAAAAGAGTGAGCGTGGCAAGATCTGTTTTACTGTATATTCAGACATTGTCTGACAGGCACAGATGAGCAGACTGCGCGTATATTGAATTATAGCTATGGATGATGGCTATTGACAATCCGCAATCGCGCGGTTGCTTTATATAGATAGCAACATACAAAAACGGGTATTCTCTCAATCGGAGGATATCCGTTTACATATGTTCAGGGTTAATCATAGGAGTGTTTATGAATTATGCATATCTCGTCCGCTGCAGCGACAACAGTCTGTATGCCGGTTGGACGAATGACATTGAGAAACGTCTCAAATCACACAATGCCGGAACCGGAGCAAAATATACCAGGGCGCGTCTGCCGGTCACGCTCGCCTATCTGGAGACATTTGACACAAAATCCGAGGCGATGAAACGAGAAGCAGCATTGAAAAAGCTGACGCATCAGCAGAAGGAGCAGCTTGTGGCTGAATGGAAGAATGGTACGGATAAAGATAAGACCAGGTTGTAATTTGCTGAAATTACCTTGACTTGAACCTAAAGGTACGATTTATGATAATACAAACATATTGATTCTTCGTACAGGAGGATCAGAGCGAAAGGAGTATGACAATGAAAAAAGTACTGACATTATCGCTGGCTGCACTGATGGCATTTTCTGCACCTGCAAATGTAGTATTGGCAGCGCCGGATACGAAGGTAGAAGCTGTATCAGTGAATGTGAAGGCAGCAAAAGCAACTGCAATCTCAACAGCAGAGGATTTAAGGGCGATGGAGAGCAATCCATCAGGAAACTATTATCTTGCAAAGGACATTGCATTGCCGGCAGATTTTCATCTGTTTGGGAACAGTGATCATCCATTTAAGGGGCAGCTTGATGGAAAAGGGCATAAGCTGACCGGTTATACCTATAAGAGCTCAAGCTGGGCTGAGAATGTAGGTATTTTTGGATATGCAAACGGAGCTGTGTTTAAAAATATTTCTGTTACCGGTGTCAACATTGATCTTCAGGGAGGCGGAAGAGCAGGAACACTGGTATGTGAAGCTACGAGCTGTACTTTAGATCAGATCAAAACTGCCGGAAAGCTCTCAGTCAAAGGGGACGCAGCCTATATTGGTGGAATCGTATATTCTAATGATAAAAATGCGGTGATAAAGAATTGTGTGAATGACATCGATATCACAGTGAATGTCAGGGGAACAGATGACGGCGCACCTGCGTGCGATGTCGGAGGAATTGCAGCACTTGCATCAGGCAGCTCATCGAAGTCGGTTCTTCAGAATTGTACCAATAAAGGAACGATAAAGGTAACTTATAAGCCGAGTGATGGATGGGGCGGTGATGAATTTGCAGTAGCCGGTGTAGCAACTTCATTTTTCGGCAAAAAAGCTGTTAAAAACTGTAAAAATACTGGAGCGGTCACCTGTACGGTTGATAAGGCAGCAGAGGGATATGCCACAAACGCGAAGATAGCTGGTGTGATCGGAGAGAGCAATGGTGGAATAGATACCTGCTCTAATACAGGTAAGATCACAGTGAACTGTAATGTATCAAATGCAACCGCAGTCAAGGTTGCGGGTGTGGTCGGAGAAACAACTTACAGAGGAACAAAAATGGTAAGATCCTTTAATACAGGAGCTATTACAGTGACAGCAAATGCACCGCGCAGCACGGTTGCAGGTGGTGTGGCAGGAATCGTCAATGATATCACAGAGTCCTATAATAAGGGAAAAGTCAGTGTGAATGTGAAAAACGGCGGTGACGCAGCTGTAGGTGGTCTGGCGGGACAATCAACCGTAAATGTGCAGAATTGCTACAATACAGGTGCGGTATCCCTGTCAGCAAAGAAATTATCGTATGTTGGTGGACTTGTTGGAAGTGCGTCTGTATTTGATAAGTTTATAAAATCCAACTATTCAACCGGAAAGGTGACAGGTTCTTCCAAGCAGGTATTCAAGGGAGAGGTGCTTGGCTATTATACCGGTTCGTATGATGCACAAAAGCGGAATGTCTATGACAACTACTACACAGGGTCAGGAAAAGCCTACGGAGGACAGGACTTCACATGGGAACCTTATATGGGTACTGCGAAAAAGGTCTCTGCTATCACAGCTGGCAATTGTCCCAAATTAGAATCAAAGCTCTGGACATATTCAAGTAAACACAAACATATGATCCTGAAAAATAATAAAGAAAAATAAAAGATCTAAAATGAAGATAGGGACTGCATTGCAGTCCCTATCTTCATTCATGTTCCGTTTGATCTACTGAACTGAAACCGGATCCCAGCCATAGTCCTTATAGTATTTGATGTCAAGATTATTATCCTGTACATACATGCGGATCAGTTCGGTTCGGATATTATCTTCATCAGATGCTTCTGAATGGAAATACCGGTCAGCCATGCCAGGAAAGCCCTGACAGAATTTCTCGATACCGGCTGCATAATCTGATCCATCACTGGTGCGTAGATCTTCGATCACTTCATAGCCACTCGCGGCATCGCTGCTCGGATGCAGCAGCAGTCTCGCAGGCGCTTCGCCGCCACTCTCACATTCAAGTGTGTTTCCATTGCGATAATACCAGTAGCTCCACAGATTACAGAATACATAGATGTCATCACCTGATTCGGCCGTGTCGTAGATGAGAGGAGCAGGGATGTAGACATCGTTATCCTGATGCATGTATCCGTTTACGTCATCTGACTGTTTCAGATAGTCACACAGTGTTGCCAGTATTGCATCGTCGCCACTGTAGGAGAAGGCGGGAAGCTGGTTCGGATCGGCAGTTTGCGTCGTATCATCTGATGTATCCGCATCGGAGTCTGTGTGGGATGGCTGATCAATCACCGTCATGTTCAATACTTCATGTGAGATCGTACCATCTGCCTGCTTGCTATACAATTCATAGTTTGATTCTCCGTCAACCACGAGACAACTAAGCACATTTTTACCACTCGTATCATTCCAATACAGTGAATATGCACTATATGAGGTCTGTTCCCACTTTTCCTTGTCAGAACCAAGAAAATCAGCACCCTGAAACTGGTCAAATGTATCGACAAACTGATCCTTTGCATGGGAATTCCAGCGGCTTACAATTTTTTTGATTTCATTTTCATCTGTAGTGCGTGTCAGATATGCAGTATTTTCAATATTATTATCAGAAGTTGATTCTGAACTTAATTTTTGAACATCCTCATTCGTAAGCGTCGACTCTGTATCGGACAGACCGGACAGATCATAAATATAGACAAATTCTGGCAGCGGTGCCGATGCGCCCTCGGGCAGCTCCTGATTGATGCCTGTCTCGTTGAACAGATAGAGCTTGCCGTCTTCCATGAAGATCCGTGTCGCGATACTATTCGCATTGAGATAGTTGCAATCCATCTGCTGCAGATCCAATACTCCCACAACTGCATTCTGGTTCCGGTCGTAGATCAACAGTGCGCGCTCATTGGCCAGTGCCAGATAATCATTGTCGATGCCGACGAGATCGGATGCGTATACTTCGATCGGCAGAGAGATCATCTCATCCGCTACTTTCACATCCTTCTCCGATAGCAGATGTGAGATCACAGTCTGTACACGCTCGCTGACTTCGTGGATCGCAGCCTGTACCGTACCGCCGGATGCAGAGTCTACTGCCATGCCGCCAAATGTGAGACACATGATGAGTGCCAGTGAGAATACAGCAGCCTTAGAAGTAGATATATGCTTTTTCAACTTATTACGAGCGGCAGATAACTGTGACTGTATCGTGCTTTCATTGCGCTCCAGGATCTGCGAGATCTCTTTGATCGAATAGTCTTCAAAATAGTAGAGGTAGACGACCTCACGTTGTTTGGGTGGCAATGTCTGGATGATCTCAAAGAGCAGCCCCTCTTGTCTGTCAAATGGTTCTACACTCGCTTCGGGAAGCTGTTCCATGTCGGTGCGCTTCCGATGCCAGAAGCTGCGCTGGATGTCACGACAATAATTGCGTGTCACTGTGAGCAGCCAGGCCTTCTCGTGATCTGCATCTGTAAAGGAAGGTTTCTTTTCAATGACTTTTAAGAAGATCGTCTGCGCTGCATCTTCCGCATCCTGCGGATTTTTCAGAAGCAGCAGACTCAGACGATAGACCATCGTATAATAGGTTTCGTATAGTGTCTGATATTCCATATATGCGTCCTCCTTTGTGATCCTTTTATATATAACACGATCGGGGAACGGAAAATATCCGATAAAATTAAATGTTGCTAATCAATCAGACCGTCTTTTTTCTTTTGACGCATCTCCTTAAAAAAACCGCTGAGAATTTCCGCGCATTCTTCCTGCAAGATGCCGGATTCGATATCTACCTGATGATTAAACGCCGGAAACTGCAGAAGATTGAGCAGAGAGCCAGCGCAGCCCGCCTTGGGATTCATCGTCCCGATATATACCTTTGGAATACGCGCCTGGACGATCGCGCCCGCGCACATCTGGCAAGGCTCCAGTGTGACATACATCGTACATTGCTCCAGACGCCAGTCACCGGTTTTCTTACTCGCTTTGCGGATCGCGTTGAGCTCTGCATGGGAGAGCGTATTGTGGTCAGTTTTTCGCCGGTTGTAGCCGCGGGCGATGATCTTGCCGTCTGCCACCAGCACACAGCCGATCGGGACTTCGCCGAGCGCATATGCTTTTTTCGCTTCCCGCAATGCGGCGCGCATATATTTTTCATCCGGGGTTAATTTTTTCATTTTTCTGTTACAATCCTTTCAGTTGTGGTATGATAAATAATTATAACATAGAGAGAAGAAAATAGAAGAAAATGAATTTTATATATGAGACAGAACGTCTGCGCATCCAGATCCTGAACGGAACCTATGCGGCAGAGTCATTGCGATTTTATGAAGAGGACAGAGAATTGTTTGAGCGCTACGAGCCACTGCGCCCGATCAATTTTTATACAGAAAATTATCATCGCTATCTGATGAACTATGAATACAATCGGATTCTAAAGGGTGATATGGTGCGATACTGGTTTTTCCCGAAGGATGACCCGACACGGATCATCGGTACTGTGAGTCTGCGCGATATCATACATGGTTCTTATGAGAAATGTGAGATCGGATATAAGCTTTCGAGTGCGTATCAGAGACAGGGCTATGCCAGAGAAGGTATTGCCAGGGTCATACAGATCGCCTTCGCAGAATTTGGTCTGCACCGCATCGAGGCTTACTGTATGCCCGGCAACGAGGCATCGATTAATCTGTTAGAGTCCCTGAACTTCCAGTTAGAGGGAAAACTGGAAAAATATGTGATGATACAGGGACACTACGAGGATCATCTGCTGTTTAGTCTGCTGCGTTCATAACCGTATACCAATAGCCAAATGGAGCATCCGCATCTGCGGATGCTTTTTCTGGCAGAAAATCAGCGAATCCAAAGATAGCGGCGAGTACATGTTCCTGTCGGTAGCGGATACCGGGTACGCCGACAAACCATTTCATACCTTTGCCGGACGGAAATCTGCCGATGATCAGATGGCGGTACATGAAAAAAGAGTGTAACAGAAAGCTGTTGTTACACAGATGCCAGTTCGAAGGCGGCAGCAGGCGCAGGTCTTTTAATTCTGCGCGAATGCACTGGATCTGATCATCTGCAAACGGCTGAATGACCGGATGTGAGAGCAGCAGCAGCTTCCAGTTTTCCTCCCACGAGGTATGAGGTGATGATCCGCCAGTGTTTTGCTGTACAGCGGATGCCATGCGCCTGATATTGTCCGGCCTCGGCTGC
This sequence comes from bacterium, assembly GCA_050874485.1. Taxonomy (GTDB): domain Bacteria; phylum Bacillota; class Clostridia; order Lachnospirales; family Lachnospiraceae; genus W0P33-017. The sequence goes on along the minus strand of JBNMKT010000075.1, from coordinate 5,235 downwards.
GACAACGGCAGTTCTGTGGATTGGATGACATTCTCCCTGGAAGGCGGCTCGGTGGCCAGAGTCTCCGGTTCGCCTGGTTCATCGTCAGTGGTCTGCCCATCATCCGGCTCGGCGGCCGGCGGTGTATAGAGTTCAAATGCGGACCAGTCAATCGGGGCTTCATCCCACTGACTCACGAAACAGATACGCTCCTGACATAATAACAGAATACCTGCTACATCACTGATCTGATAGGTGCTCTCGCCAAAAGCCGTCTGTGCGAGTACAAAGCGCCGGTCGGTAGCTCCACCTGAGAACGGCACTTCGCCGATTGGAAAACCGAGCAGCCTGTCACCGCTCCTCACAAACAGGCAGAGGCTGGCAGTCGGTGTCTGCAGGTTACAGTCATGCATGTGCAGTTCTATCGAAGTCTGTGTTCCCCGCATCTCAATTTTTGCGAAACCGACATTTGAGGTCTTCACCCCTTCTTCGTAAGCATACATATAGGAAAAAAATCTCCTGTATTCGGACATAAAGACTCCTTGATGATACATTTATACAGTTTATGCCATGATTGCATGGATATTCCTCAAAATAACAGATTGACAAGTGGAAAATGAGAGACTATGATAGAGATAAAATAGTAATCATTATTATTTATGAGGAAAAATCATGTTAAAACACAGTAAGCAGAGAGAATCAATTAAAAATTTTTTGCGAACGCGCACCGATCACCCAACGGCGGAGACGGTATATGAAAATATTCAGAAGGAGTTTCCACGGATCAGTCTGGGAACTGTCTATCGGAATCTGGCACTACTGACGGATATCGGCGAGATACAGACGATCTCTACCGGGATCGGGCCGGATCGTTTTGACGGAAATGCAGCGCCACATTACCACTTTATATGCAAAAAGTGTGGACGTGTGCAGGATCTGCGTGTGCAGGGGCTTGATCATATCAACCTGTTAGCGCAGCATGACTTCGATGGTATTATCGAGGAACACACGGTATTCTTCTATGGAACCTGCCATGCATGTGTGGAATCAGAAAAGTTAGACATGAGTAACAAAGATTAGACATGGAAGCTAGTTGACACAGTAAATAATCTGTGGTATAAAATCAGTAACGATTCCTAATATGAATCGCAAAACGAAAATAACAATAAGAAAATAAAAAAACAATTCAAAAAACGAAAGGATGGAAAAAATTATGGCAAAGTATGTATGTTCAGTATGTGGTTATGTTTATGAGGGAGAAGAGCCTCCGAAGGAGTGCCCGGTATGTCACGTAGGTGCAGACAAGTTCAAGAAAGTAGAAGGAGATCTGGCACTGGCAGCAGAGCATGAGTATGGTGTATACGCATCTACCGTAAAGAACAATCCGGAGATCAGTGATGAAGATAAGAAATATATCTTCGATCAGTTAAAGGCAAACTTCGAGGGTGAGTGTTCAGAAGTCGGCATGTATCTGTGCATGGCTAGAATCGCTCATCGTGAGGGATATCCTGAGATCGGTCTCTACTGGGAGAAAGCAGCTTATGAAGAGGCTGAGCACGCAGCAAAGTTTGCTGAGATGTTAGGTGAGGATCTCGAGCCGAACATGAAAGCTACCACCAAGGACAACCTCGCATGGAGAGTAGACTGCGAGTTTGGTGCTACCGCAGGAAAGGTTGATCTGGCAAAATGTGCAAAGAAGAACAACCTCGATGCAATCCATGATACCGTTCATGAGATGGCACGCGATGAGGCTAGACACGGCAAGGCACTTAAGGGCCTGTTAGACAGATACTTCGGATAATTTATAAATTAAATATAAGAAGAAAATAAAATGGCTGGAGGACAATGATGTTCCTCCGGTCTTTTTTTATTCATCTCATACTTTGGTAGGATTTACAATATTGAGACCGTATGTATAATAAAATCAGGAGCATGTGTAATACGCAAAAAATAAGAGCGGAAAGCATTATACGAGGAGAACAGAATATGTTAGAAACTGTGATCATAAAATCTTCTATTAGACAGCAATTCGACAAATTCATGCTGGATGGACGTATCCTGTTTTTCAGTGCGCCCTGCGGTTTTGGAAAGACTGCTATAGCAGATGCATTGCTGTCCGGTCAGAACATACAGCGGATGAGTGCCAGTGACGATGATTTCTCGCTGTCCACCCTGGAGGGTGAGAGCGATATAGTGCTGATTGACGATCTGCAGCTCATGCAGGAAGAGGAGGACTGGCAGGTTCTGTGCGAATTGATCCGGTCAAAACCGGAACGGCGTTTTGTCCTGCTCTCGCGCGGTGCGCTGCCCGGATGTCTGATGGCATATCAATATACCGGACTGATGACTGTATGGAGGGCAGATGATCTGCTCTTTGACCATAATGATATTCGAAAATTATTCGATGCATATGCGGTGCGTGTGACGGATAGCGAGATCAACGGCATTTTAAAAGAATCGATTGGTTATCCGCTGGGTGTCGTGATCACAGCACGCTGTATGTCCGGTGGAAAGCCGTTTGGCCCGGATATCGTGGCAGACGCATTTCGAGAGGTTTTTCTATATTTTGAAGCATCGATTTATCATCAATTTGACCTTCCGGTGCGGCGCTTTCTACTGGAACTGGCTCCGTTCGAGAACTTTGATCTGGATATGGCGCGGATGGTCAGCGGTGATTTTCACGCCGGAGATATGCTGGATTGGCTGCTGCGGAGAACAACTATGCTGCATTACGATAATATAAATCAGTACCATTTCTGGCCACAGTTCCGGGCGTTTCTGCTATGGGAGATGGAGCACGAATATACAGACGATAACCGGCGGGCACTGCTGAATCGCGGTGGACTCTACTATGAGCTGAAAGAGGATTATGGGCATGCGCTGGACTGTTATACCAGAGGTGGTGATCATGCCAAGGTGTCTGAACTGTTGATCCGCAATGCGCAGCTTCATCCGGGCATGGGACACTACAGTGAGATGGAAAAATACTATCGGAGCCTGCCCGAGTCCGAGATTCTGGCATCGCCGTCACTCATGCAGGGTATGAGTATGCTGTGTGCGCTGGCGACAGATTATAGTGGTTCCGAGCGCTGGTACCATGAATTGCAGGAGTTTGCGAATCGGTGTGGAAAACAGGATGCCGCAGGAAAACAGGCGCGCAGCCGTCTGGCATGGCTGGATATCTCTCTGCCGCAGAGAGGTGTGGAGAGCCTGATCGATACGATCCCCGCGATTTTCCGTCTGTTGAAAAATAAAGAGGTGAAGCTGCCGGAATTTTCCGTGACCAGTACATTGCCGAGTATTATGAATGGAGGCAAAGATTTCTCTATCTGGAGCAAAAAGGATGATCTGTTGTATCAGACGATCCGTATTCCGGTGGAAGCGATTCTGGGCAGGGACAGCGTAGGGCTGGCTGATTGTGCCATGGCGGAGAGCAAGTTTGAAAAAGGGGAGAATATATCCGGCCGCATGTTGTCGCTCATCCCGATTATGAGTGAGATCCGCAATAGCGGGACACCGGACATAGAGTTTGCGATCAACGGCCTGCTCGCCCGCAGCCAGCTCGCAAGCGGCCAGCCGGAGGATGCGCGCCGCACGATCGATGCACTGCGTGAGCGGTATGTCGAACAGGTGCAGACGCGGTTTTTACCGAATATAGATGCGATGCTCTGTCGTGTGGATCTGCATACGGATCAACTAGACAGTGCGGATGAATGGTATCGGACAAAAGCACCGCGGGATCCGATGCATCTGAATGTGATGAAGCGTTACCAATATCTGACACAGGCGATGGTAGAACTGGCAGACGGCAGACCGGATGTGGCGCTGATGACACTCGCCCCGCTGGAGCCGTATTGCAAAAACTGTGCACGGCATATCGATGGGATTCACCTGCATGTGCTGACTGCTATTGCATTGTATCGGAAAAAGGATGACAATTGGCGCGAATATCTGTCCTCGGCGATGACAGAGGCACAGGAATACCGGTTTATCCGCACGATCAGTGTCTATGGAAATGCTGTTTTGCCACTGCTTGAGGAGACCGGGTGGGATAAAGACAGCAAATGGTACAGACAGCTGTTATCAGATGTCCGTTCGCAGGCGGCACTGTATCCGCATTTTTTGCAGACGCGGCTGGCACAGAGTGATACTCTGACACCGATGGAATCACAGATTCTGCATCTGATCTGCGCGGATAAGAGCAATGCTGAGATCGCACAGATCATGGATATCAAGCTCACGACGGTGAAAACGCATGTGAGCCATATATTGATGAAGCTCGACGTCAACCGGCGGAGCGAAGCGAAGACAGTCGCGAAGAAGCTGCGGCTCGTGCCGTAGGGATCGCGAATGAGTGAATTAATATAATATATAGAAAGAAAGTATATGTACTGAAGGAGGTAAACACGATGGAGAGTAATTGGAAGAAGAAATTGCTGAGTATGTTCCTGGTTCTCGCACTCTGCCTGTCGATGATACCGACATCAGCGATGGCTGAGGAGGCAGCAGGTGGAAGTGCCGCGGCTGCACAGGAGGAACTGACGACAGGTGATCCCGCAGGTGCAGCGGGTGGTTCCGCGGACGCAGCAGATGATCCGGCGGGTGCAAATGAAAATGATGCGGATAGCGAGGGCGGAAAAGACGGCGCAAACGGCGCGTCTACGCCCGGAGATTCCCAGACACCAGATAACGGTGAAAACGATGCCGAAAACAGCGGCGACGTAAATACCGGAAACAATGCTGAAATCAACGGCGAGAACGGCACTGTGGAAAATGGCGACGAAAACGACGCAGATCCGCAGGATGAGAATAAAAATGGAGAAGAAGCGGAGAATGGCATCGCGCTGCTAGCTGCTGAGGAGACAGTGTTAGGTAGCTATATCACGGGTGTGAGTGGATATATTTCTAACGAGAGTCATGAAAGATATGGGTTTCCGAAGTATAAATATATGTATGACGTTGAGTGTACGGAACTGACGAAGACGTGGCTGACTAATAATCATTATACTTTAACTGCTGGGTGGTATGTGATTCGAGATTCAATATATCTCGGGAGTAACATTTCTCTTAACATTAGTGGAGAGGTTCATCTGATTGTGGGTAATAATGGTCTCCGGATCAATGACGGTTCTATCCATCTGGCGGATGGTAGTACGCTGAATATCTATGCGGGAACGGAACCGGAATGGGCTGGGTGCTTGACGGTTTATAAAGGTCAAGGCGCAGCATCCACAACGGATGAAGCATTTACGTGTG
>JBNMKT010000074.1:0-12275 GCA_050874485.1 bacterium | reverse complement strand
TCTATATGGAACTCGTGAAGAACGGAGCAGCAGCGAAGATCATGGAGACAGGTGCGATTTTAAAGACTGCATTCTGTGGTCCCTGCTTTGGAGCCGGAGATACGCCGTCCAATAATGGCTTCTCGATCCGTCATTCTACGAGAAACTTCCCGAACCGCGAGGGTTCCAAGGTACAGAACGGTCAGATCGCGTCTGTGGCACTCATGGATGCACGTTCCATCGCAGCGACGGCTGCAAACAAGGGTTATCTGACTGCGGCGACCGATTTTGATGTCAAATATACAAAACCGAGATATTTCTTTGATAAGACGATCTATGAGAACCGTGTCTATGACAGCAAGGGTGTAGCACATCCGGAGGAGCCGATCAAGCTCGGACCCAACATCAAGGATTGGCCGGAGATGTCAGCGCTGACTGAGAATCTGCTGCTGAAAGTCGTATCGGAGATTCACGATCCTGTCACAACGACGGATGAACTGATTCCCTCTGGAGAGACATCTTCTTACCGCTCTAATCCGCTTGGATTGGCAGAATTTACGCTTTCCAGAAAAGATCCGGACTATGTGCCGCGTGCCAAGGAAGTGCAGAAGGCTGAGAAAGCACGTATCGCAGGCGAGCATCCGTGCCAGGAGCTGCCGGAGTTAAAGACTGTCATGAGCGTGGTCAAGACTAGGTTCCCGGAGGCAAACCATACGAATTTCGGTATCGGAAGTACCATCTTTGCAGTAAAACCCGGAGACGGCTCTGCGCGTGAGCAGGCTGCTTCCTGCCAGAAAGTGCTCGGTGGATGGGCGAATATTGCGAATGAATATGCGACCAAGCGTTATCGTTCGAATCTCATCAACTGGGGTATGCTGCCGTTTATCATTCCGGAAGGCGAACTGCCGTTTGCAAACGGAGATTATATCTGGGTACCCGGAATCCGTGCAGCGGTTGAAAATAAGGCAGATGTCATCACCGCTTATGCAGTGAAGGATGGCGAATTGAAGGAGTTTACAATGACACTCGGTGATCTGACAGATGATGAGCGTGAGATCATCTTAAAAGGATGCCTCATCAATTACAACCGGGTTTCATAATTATAGAGGCAGGAAAATGTTCATCGGGTAAATCATTCGACGGAAAGGAGATTGATCTATGGCAGATGATGACAAACAAAAACAGCGCATCAGACGTTCGGATTGGGATATTCGCCCTTATCTGGCGATCGGTGTACTGATATTTCTCGTATTTTGCTGTTGTATTATCGTGTTTACGGTGATCTTCCGATACGCAGCACTGAAAAAAGCATGCGCGGCGATGGTGAATGTGCTGCAGCCGATATTGATCGGTGCAGTGCTCGGCTATCTGTTTAATCCGCTCATGAGGCGGATTGATGAGGGCTTATGCAGACTTATCTTACCGAAAGTAAATAAAAAAGATAAAGTAAAACATACGATCCGCACGATTTCCAGTATTCTGACACTGGTGATCTTTCTGACATTGTTCGGACTCATCATATACATGGTTGTTCCGGCACTCATACAGAGTATCATTAATCTGGTGAACACGATGTCAGCGAATGCAGAGAGTTTTATTGACTGGTACAATCAGCTGCATTTTCCGGGTAAGCGGGATGCAAACTGGGAATCGTATCTGTTGAAGGCAACGGATTATATCGAGAACTGGTTTCGCAGCTCGATCATGCCGAAGATGAACAGCTACGTGCAGACATTGACACTCAGTGCGATCAATATGGTGGTACTGCTGAAAAATGTTGTCATTGGACTGATCGTGTCGGTCTATGTGCTGATCGACAAGGAACGCTTTGAAGGTCAGGCAAAAAAGATGATTTTTGCCATTGTACCGACGAAACAGGCAAACATGATCGTGCGCATGGCACACCGTATCGATGAGATCTTTGGTGGATTTATAATAGGAAAGATTATTGATTCGATCATCATCGGTATCATCTGTTTTATCGGCTGTTGGATCCTGAAGATGCCTTATACGCTGCTCGTCAGCGTGATTGTGGGTGTCACGAATGTGATCCCGTTCTTTGGGCCGCTGATCGGAGCGGTACCCTGTGTGATTATCGTCACGATTACAGACCCGATGCACGGTCTGTATCTGCTGATTTTCATATTGATCCTGCAGCAGGTAGACGGCAATATTATCGGACCCAAGATTCTCGGAGATTCGACAGGACTCTCGTCCTTCTGGGTTATTTTTGCAATCATGATCGGCAGTGGATTGTTCGGATTTGTCGGCATGTTGTTTGGTGTACCGGCATTTGCGGTGATCTATTATCTGGTTCAGCAGTTGATCGCATATCTGCTCAAACGGCGTGAACTGCCGGTGAATTCATTGGATTATACGCAGGTGACGCATGTAGATCCGCAGACGAAGGAGCTGCATACGGATGACTGGGTGCGCAATGAGCCGTTCCGCTTTGGTGGAAAGAAAAAAAAGGTTTCCAAACAGGCAGACAGTGCAGATATACAGGAAAAACAGACAGAAGACCATAAGGAAAATTAACCAGAAAAGGCAGCGATTTGCTGCCTTTTTCTTTGCCTTTTTCTTGGGCTAAATTTTTGACATGAACGAATCCGTATGGTAAGATAATGATAAGTATACCTAGATATAGCATACGATTCATGAGTAGTACCGACAGATGGTACCAGATGATGTGAAATAAAGTACGATTCTGTACGAGGTGAACATTTTGGATAAGTACGAATATAAATTAAAACTAGATGAGATAGAAACGTTGGCCGGACAGAAAAACTATGCGGCAGCAGCACAGATCGCGGATGGAATCAACTGGCGGAAGGTGCGCAATGTGAATTCACTGATGCTGGTCGGGGAGATCTACCAGCAAAACGGACGTTATGAGGATAGCAAAGAGCTGTTTCTCATGGCATATGACAGATCTCCGATTGGAAAGAAGATTATCTATCGTCTGGCTGAGATTGCAATCGAAGCCAAGCAGTTCGATGAGGCGCAGGAATATTATGATGAATTTGTCGAGATCGCGCCCCACGATACACTCAAATACATCCTGCGTTATCATCTGAGCCGTGCAAAGGGCGAACCGATTACTGAGCAGATTGCTATTTTGAGCGAATTGAAGGAACAGGAATATACAGAGGAATGGGCATTTGAACTGGCATATCTGTATCATCAGGCAGGTATGACGGACAAGTGTATCGAGGCATGTGACGAGCTGATCCTGTGGTTCGGCGACGGCCCTTATGTAGAGAAAGCATTGGAACTGAAGATGCTCTATCAGCCACTCAGTCCGGACCAGGAGGAAAAATACAGGCAATTCCGCAAAAAGAGGGATGGAATTATTGAAGTACGACCGGATGAATATCTGGAATCCGGTGAGATCATCAATGACACAATCGATATCCCTGAAGTACAGGTCAATGCGGATCGTTATAATACGCAGAATCTGCAGGAGGAGCTCGCACGCGGTATCCAGCAGATCATGGATGCCACAGAAAAAGAGACTGTAAACGATACGATGGATTCGATCAAAAAGATGGTGGAGGAGATCCCGTATCTGCAGCCGCTGTTGGCGGAGGAGCGGCCGGCATCGGAACCGGAACTTCCGGCAGAATATGAGACGGATGAAGAGATAGATGGTTCCCTGAATCTGAATTTTCAGGAGATTCTGGAAGAAGAATACGATGGACAGATCTCGCTGTCGCTGCCCGAGCGCAGTGAGCAGGAGCCGCAGGTCAGAGGTCAGATGACGATCGAAGATATACTGGCGGAGTGGGAAAAGACCAAACGCGCAGCAGAGGCTGCGATGGAAGATGCGCAGCAGCGCAAACTGGACTCAGCAAAAGCGCGTGCTTTACAGGAGGCAGGCGATATCATGGACCGCCTGACGGCTGTGATACCACAGCTGGATGCCGGAGCTACGACAAAGGAGCTCGTAGAGCAGGCGTATGAGAATCAGTCACCGGAATCTGTGGAGCGTGCATCGCGTGCACTGGCAGATGCCAACGAATGCCTGCAGCAGCAGATTGACCGTCTGCAGGGCGAGGCCGATGAAGCGGAGGCAGTCGCAGAGCCAGAGCCTGAAGCAGCACAGACTGTGGAGTCAGAGCCGGCAGAACCGGTGGGGGCAGCAGACGTGCCTGTAGCGGATGCAGAACCAGCAGTGGCTGAAGTGACTACATCGATTGATGAGGCGCTGGCAGCAGAACTGGCGGCAGAAGGTCTGGAGATGTATGAGGATGATGTTCCGGCAGCATCGAATGTATCGCAGGTGACAGAGACTTTGGACGAACCGGAACCCGCGCAGCCGCAGCAGTCGGTAGTCAGCCGTGAACTCAAGCATCCGGTGAAGACGACAGCGGCCACGACTTCTTTTTCGGATATATCAAGTATCTTGTCAACAAAGCCGTTTCATGGGGAACCGGTGGCAGAACCGGAGCCTGAGACAAACACAGCGTCAACAGAGGATGCCGGCTCCAAGGCAGCGGATGAGGTTGACCACTTTGGCAAGATGATGTCTGACTGGGAGGCGATGAAAGATCCGACGACTCCGTTGCCGGAGATCAATATGGATCTGTTCGGGGAGAATGAGAAGCAGGAGGAGGCACACGCACCGTCGCTGTTTAACGGTATTCATAAGTTTGATACAGAGATGGCAAAGCGGTTCTCTTATTTTACGAAAGTAGATGGCATGGAAACACAGATTTGCCGCGCGCTGACAGGATGCGGGGCATATCTGGAGGGTATGAATCCCGGTGTCTATGGCAATCTGGTGATCGAAGGTGCATCCGGCTGCGGTAAGACAATGCTGGCGACCAATCTGGTCAAGACACTGCAGCAGAAGACGCACAAGCCGGGTAAGCAGATTGGCAAGATCAATGGAGACGCGCTCAACCATAAGGATATTCCGTCATTACTCGAAAAGATCGCAGGGGGTTGTCTGATCATAGAGCGGGTGGGCGAATTGTCCAGGGAGACGGAGGGCAAGCTGTCTATGTATCTGGCTGAACATCCGGGTGAATTGCTGGTGATTCTCGAAGATTCCAAGGATGAGATCAACAAAGCGCTCGGACGGCATGAGGGATTTGCACAGAAATTTGGGCAAAAGATCTCTATTCCGTACTTTACGAACGATGAGCTGGTAGAATTTGCCAAAACCTATGCAGCAGAAAATGGTTACGGTCTTGACGCGATGGCTGTACTGGCGCTGTACAAGCGTATCAGCAACATCCAGAAGCTGGATCAGGCGACAACGCTCGTGGAGGTCAAGGAGATTGTAGATGAGGCGATTGATCACGTGGAGAGAGGCAGCCTGAAGAAGATGTTTGGCATTCTCACTTCCAAGCGCTACGATGAAAATAATTATGTGGTACTTCGAGAGAAGGATTTTGAAGAATAAGTAATAACTGATAGTACAAGGGGGCAAAGCGATGGGGAATTTTACAGAACTGGACATGTATCTGTTCGGACAGGCGACGCACTATGATATCTATAAAAAATTCGGTGCACACCTGATGACGATCAAACGGAAAAAGGGTGTGATGTTTGATCTGTGGGCACCGGGAGCCAAGCGTGTGTGGGTCATTGGTACATTTAATGACTGGAATGAGACGAAGCATGAGATGGAGCGGCTCGAACCGACGGAGTGCGGTATCTATGAGTTGTTTATTCCGGGTGTCAAATTGGGAGATATGTATAAATATCTGATCGAGGGTGCTGACGGAGAGATGTATTATAAGGCTGATCCGTATGCAAATGAGGCGGAATTGCGCCCCGGCACAGCGTCTGTAGTGGCAGATATCGACCATTTTACATGGACAGATGAGGAATGGATGGAGGCACGTGCACAGAAGGATGTATATCGTGAGCCGATGTCCATTCTGGAGGTGCATCCGGGTTCGTGGATGCGTCATCCCGGTCGTGAGGACGATGGATTTTATAGCTACCGTGAGCTGGCAAAGTCACTGATCAAGTATGTGAAGCAGATGGGTTATACCCATGTGGAGCTGATGGGTATCTCCGAGTATCCGTTTGACGGCTCCTGGGGTTATCAGGTGACCGGATATTATGCGCCGACTTCACGCTACGGTGCGCCGGAGGATTTTGCGTATCTGGTTGACCAGCTTCACAAGCATAAGATCGGTGTGATCCTGGACTGGGTGCCTGCACATTTTCCCCGCGATGCGCATGGACTGGCGAATTTTGACGGTACCTGTCTGTATGAGTATGCGGATCCACGTATGGGAGAGCATCCGGACTGGGGAACGAAGATCTTTGATTATGGCAAAAATGAAGTGAAGAACTTCCTGATTGGCAGTGCACTCATGTGGGTTGAGCATTATCATGTAGACGGACTGCGTGTGGATGCTGTCGCATCGATGCTCTATCTGGATTATGGCAAGGAAGATGGTCAGTGGGTCGCAAACAAATACGGTGAGAACAAAAATCTCGAAGCGATTGAGTTTTTCAAACATATCAATACATTAATTACCGGTCGCAATCAGGGTTCTGTCATGATTGCAGAGGAGTCTACCGCATGGCCGATGGTCACCGGCAAGGCAGAAGAAGGTGGATTGAACTTCTCATTGAAGTGGAATATGGGCTGGATGCATGATTTCCTTGATTACATGAAGCTGGATCCCTATTTCCGCAAGGATAACCATTACAAGATGACATTTGCGATGAGTTACAATGAGAGTGAGCGTTACATACTTGTATTATCGCATGATGAGGTCGTGCATCTGAAATGCTCGATGATCAATAAGATGCCGGGAGATGAGAATTCCAAATTTGCCAATCTGCGGCTGGCATATACTTTTTTTATGCTGCACCCGGGCAAGAAACTGTTGTTCATGGGACAGGACTTTGCACAGTTGCGTGAGTGGAGTGAGGCACGTGAACTCGACTGGTATCTGCTGGCAGAGAAACCGCATCAGCAGATCCATGATTATATGAAGGAGCTGCTGCATCTGTATAAGAAATATCCGGCGATGTATGAACTGGATCATGAGTGGAACGGTTTTGAATGGATCAACGCGGATGATAAGGAACGCAGTATCTACAGCTTTATCCGCAAATCTTCAGATGGTAAAAAGTGTCTGATCTGCGTGCTGAACTTTACTCCGGTTGCGCGCCCTGATTATCGTGTGGGTGTGCCGCAGGCAGGCAGCTACAGACTGATCTTAAACTCTGATGAGGAGCGTTTTGGCGGCACAGGAGCGGAGCATCCGAAGCGTTTTGCAGCGAAAAAGGGAGAGTGGGATGGACAGCCTTATTCGGTCGGTTATCCGCTGGCTCCGTTTGGTGCGGTTGTTTTTGCATTTGATTACAAGTAAATCATACGATTATGAATTAGGGTCACCTGTCGGGTGGCTCTAATTTTTTCGTGCATTCTGACCGAAATAAATGACAGTCACAGAGTAGGAGGACGTCGATATGCAGATCGAACAGAATGGTGCAATCAATGCAAAAGGAATATTTGGAAAGGCACAGGTGAGTGGCGGATATGGGACGGATACGCATTCCGCAGAGGATCAGGTGCGCGTGGCATCTCAGGGAATTGTCAGAGATTCCACACCGCAGACACAGACCGTGACTTATGGCAGACCGGAAAAGGATCAGGGAAGGGGAACTGCGAACGGAGCGATCGAAGAGATTATGCTCGATGCAGCCTCCAAGGATGCTGTGCAGCAGAAAAATGAGATGGTTGTGGGTGTCCATAAAACGACGGCAAAGCATGCAGATGAGATCGAAAATGATGGATTTTCGCTGCCTGATACCGATATTCATACGATTGTGACTGAGACGGATAAGATACAGGCGCAACTGGCAAAGGCGGGTAAGGATACGAGTTATTTTACCGGTACATTGAGCGAGGCCCAGTTAGAAGCTATGACCGGCTCGGCAGCGCTCGCAGCACAGTACGCGCAGGCATTTGCACAGTCGCAGGACTTACAGCCGCTTGACGAGGGCGGTATCAAATATATGATAGACAATGAGCTGGAGCCGACGATCGGTAATCTGTACTATGCGCAGTACAATGGTGGCAGGGAGCAGGTGGAACAGCCGGATGAGACACTGGATGATGAGACGATCACTGCGCAGATCACGCAGGTCGTGATTGCGGCTGGGCTGACACCTACGCCAGAGAATATCCAAGCTGGAAAATGGCTGGCAGCCAATGATCTGGCTGTGACGGCTGATCATATGAATATGTTGGTGGCATTGCAGGATCTGCAGCTACCGCCGCAGGAGGCACAGGTCGTGACAGCGATGGCAGAGGCTGTCTCTGAGGGCAGGGAGGCGGCGCAGGCGTATCTGGTGCAGGATGCGTCCTGGAAGTCACAGGCGACACAGGCCACAGAAGTCATCGATCAGGTGACGGATGAGGATCTCGCCTATGTGATCGGACAGGGACAGGAGCTGACGATCGACAATCTGCGCGAAGCACACCGGTTGAACGAGGCTGGTGCGACACAGTCACAGACAGTGGCAGACGGCGCTGGCAGCATGGGTGATATGACCGACGTGTCCAGAAAGGGGCTGAGTCTGATTGAGGCACGCCGCATTCTGGAGGAGACGCGTCTGGTGATGACAACAGAGGCCAATTATGGATTGATCAAACGCGGTATGGAGATCGATACGAGACCGTTAGCACAGCTCGTCGAGGATCTGCGACAGCAGGAGCAGAGCTATTATAAAGAACTGTTAGCAGCAGATGGCAGTACGGTGACTGAGGAGCAGATTACGACATTTCAGCAGACGATCGAGATCGCAGAGCAGCTGCAGGGTATGCCTGCCTATGCGTTGGGCAGTGATCTGTATCATGGGACACCGGAGAGTCTGCATGAAGCCGGTGCACAGATACAATCGAAGATGGAAGCTGCAGGAGAAGCCTATGAGACGCTGATGACTGCACCGCGCAGTGATATGGGCGATTCGATCAAAAAGGCATTTCGCAATGTGGATGACATTTTGCAGGAGATCGGCATGGAGCCGACGGAGGCCAATGCCCGTGCAGTGCGTATTCTGGCCTATAATCAGATGGAGATCACACCGGATTCTGTCACGCAGATGAAGCTGGCAGACCGACAGGTGCAGGAGGCATTTGACAGCCTAAAGCCTGCTGTCGTGAGGGAGATGATCCGTGACGGTATCAATCCATTGCAGATGGATATCAACGAACTGAATGAACAGGCGAAAATCATCCGCGCAGACATTGGTGGAGCGGATGATCTGACCAAATTCAGTGAGTATTTGTGGAAATTAGAACAGAATCATTCTATTTCGCAGGAGGAACGTGATTCTTATATCGGTATTTACCGGCTGATCCATCAGGTAGAGGTCGGAGACGGAGCGGCAATCGGTGCACTGGTGCAGCAGGGGGCACCGATTACGATGGAGAACCTGCTTCGTGCGGTGCGCAGTGGCAAAAAGAGTGGTATGGAATATACCGTGGATGATCAATTTGGTGGTGTAGATAAAAAGAGTAACGGTACATCGATCTCGGATCAGATCCTGTCTGCCTATCAGACGGAATGCTTCCGTGAAGTACAGAAGATCGCGCAGGAGCCGGAGCAGTTCGCAGATCTGCTGGCTGGTCAGAAGTGGCGGGAGATGACACCGGAGCAGCTGCTCGAATACCTACAGCAATCAGCACCGGATAAGGCGTCTGGTGATGCTGCACAGACGACTGAGCAGCGGGAAGTGCTTCAGCAGATGCAGGAGGCGGCTGCGTGCAGTACGCAGGTCTATGAGATGCTGGAGACATATGATGTCCCTGTGACAGTCAATCATGTGCTTGCGATGCAGCAGATGCTCAGCAATCCCAACGATGCCCTGCGGCGGCTGTTTGGCCTGACGGATCAGATCGGGCAGATGGATGATAAGAATACGAAGGATGAGTTATTAGGCGAGATCGCCAGGGCAAAGGAAGAGATCCTGTATAAAATAGGAGAGCATGCACAGACACCGGAAGAACTGGCGGATGCCCAGCAGACACTGGCGGAGGTAGCGGAGCATTGTGGGCAGACGGTGCTGCGTGAGGGCATGACGAGTCTGGATGTACGTCAATATCAGATGATGACCGCACAGTTGCAGCTCGGTGCGCAGCTGGCACGGGAGGAGCGTTATCAGATCCCGATTATGACGAGTGAAGGTGTGACAGGTGTCAATGTCCGTATTGTGCGTTCCAGCGAGAAAAAGGGACGCGTGCGCGTGATGATGGACAGCGCAGCTTACGGAAAAGTAGCAGCGGAACTGCAGGCGACAGATCGTGGCGTAAAGGGATATTTTGCATCAGATTCCAGAGCGGGTGCAGACCGGTTGCAACAGGAACTGCCTCGTATGAACGAATTGCTGGCAGATGGAGATCCGGATGTGGATAACAACGAGATTCATGCGATCTACAGTGGACATCTCGATCTGGTCAGATTTGAGCTGGCAGAGACCCCGGATGCGGGGGCGTCAGATGCACAGACGGTAGAGGTCGAGACGAAAGAACTGTATGGTATGGCGGAAAAAGTCGTTCGTTTTTTGCAGGAAGGCATTACGAAAGAAGACTGATCTTCCGATATAAGTTCTGTGATAGAAAAATTCTATCGCAGAGCTCACTCCGTGAGGATGCGCATCCCGCGGAGATGGAGTGTATGCTTCGCATACCGCTCGAGCGCGAAAGAGTCGCAGGCGACTCTTTTTAGAAATATACGGTGACACGGATCGTCGCCGATTAAAGATAGAATAAGAATAGCAGGGAAGCGCACAGAGAAAATAAGAGGTGCCAAAACATGAAAGTAAATCAGAATATATCAGCCGTGATCTCCAATGCACAGCTGCACCGGACAGAGAATTCACTGACAGCGTCTATCGAGAAGCTGTCCTCCGGCTACAAGATCAACAAGGCCAAGGACAGCCCGGCGGGCATGGCGATCAGCAATAAGATGCGTGCACAGATCAAGGCGCTGGATCAGTCGAGCAAGAATGCGGCAGACGGCGCAAGTGTCATGCAGACTGCAGACGGTGCATTGAATGAGACACATGCGATGCTGCAGCGTATGCGTGAGCTGGCGGTTCAGTCTGCGACTGATACGATGGGTACAGAAGACCGGGATGCCTGCCAGAAGGAGATCGAGGCGCTCAAGGAGGAGATCGACCGTATCGCGACCGATACAGAGTTCAACGGCAAAGCATTGCTGGATGGTTCGCAGGATTTCCGTATATTCCCCAGTGTCAATAACGAACTGGCGGGAACCTATATCCGCAATTTCCAGACGTCGGATAATGTATCGGCAGAAAATTATAAATTTGACGTCACCCAGCTTCCGGAGAAGGCCAAGTATAGTGGTCTGCAGGTTACTGCCGGACAGGAAGGTGTCGTAGAACTCAATGATTGTTCCGTAGAGATCTTAAAGACAGATACACAGGATGAGATCTATGAGAAGCTCAAGCAGCTCGGCGAACTGGCAGGTGTGACAGTGACAAAAACCGCCGGTGGCACCGATACCTATGATCTGGAGACTGTTGATTACGGTAAGAGCGCGAAGATTGAGGTCACGGTGTTTGGTAGGGAGATACTGGATGCTGCTGGCAAGGCTCCAGAAGGAAAAGATGTGGATATCACATTGATTCATAATACAGATCAAAAAACGGATGCAGCGGGAAATGGCATTGTTGACCCGGATACAAATCAGCCGGTTCTGTATGGCGAGGGTTTTTCTTCGACAGCGACCTGTCTCACCGATGGTAAAAAAGTAACAATCCGCGATCTGAATGGTTTTGAGATGATTTTCGAGGTCGATCCGGAGCAGGATAATCAGGATGTCATGAAGAATGCGATCGCTGGTGCGAATAAAAAAGCTACGGTTGATCTGGAGATGACCAATATTGGCAGCATGACGCTGCAGGTTGGCGCGCATGAGAACCAGGTCATTGATCTGAGAATCCCCTCAGTGACCTGTGAGGCACTCTATATCGATGATCTGAATGTGGTTCGGAAAGGTGGCGCGGATAAGGCGATCGCAGCACTCGATGATGCGATTGCACAGGTCAGTGCCGTGCGTTCGCGTATCGGAGCATATCAGAATCGTCTGGATTATGCGGTGAGCAGTCTGGACGGAACCGTAGAGAATATGGAGTCTGCGATCTCCCGTATCATGGATACGGATATGGCAGAGGAGATGTCGACCTATTCAAATATGAACGTGCTCGATCAGGCAGGAATCTCTGTGCTGACCCAGGCGAATGATATGCCCCAGCAGATTTTACAGCTCCTGCAGTAGTTTGGGTGT
>JBNMKT010000073.1:0-12315 GCA_050874485.1 bacterium | reverse complement strand
GTCGATCCTGAAGTCGTAGAATATTTTACTACACACCGCAAGACGCACAATGCCGGTGTCTTTGACGCATATACCCCGGAGATGCGTGCCTGCCGCAGCGCACACATCATTACCGGTCTGCCTGATGCTTATGGCCGTGGACGTATCATCGGCGATTACCGCAGACCTGCGCTGTACGGCGTCGACCGTCTGATCGAAGATAAGAAGGAGCAGTTAAACACGACCCGAACGATCATGTATTCTGATGTCATCCGTGAGCGTGAGGAGTTGTCAGAGCAGATCCGCGCACTCGAGATGCTCAAAAAACTCGCTGAGATCTACGGCTGCGATATCTCACAGCCTGCCAACAACGTACTCGAAGCGACACAGGCCGTATATTTTGCATATCTGGCGGCTGTCAAGGAGCAAAACGGAGCTGCGATGTCACTGGGACGTACTTCCACTTTCCTCGACATCTATGCAGAGCGCGATCTGGCAGAGGGCACATTTACGGAAAAGGAGATCCAGGAGATCATTGATCAGTTTGTCATGAAGCTGCGTATGATCAAATTTGCCCGCACACCGGAGTATAATTCCATCTTTGCAGGAGATCCTACCTGGGTAACCGAATCGATCGCCGGTATTGGTGTCGACGGACGGCACATGGTCACCAAGATGTCTTACCGTTATCTGAATACCTTAAATAACATCGGTGCCGCACCAGAGCCGAATATGACCGTGTTATGGTCTGTCAAGCTGCCTGAGAATTTCAAAAAGTTCTGTGCAGAGACATCGATCAGACACTCTGCGATCCAGTATGAGAATGATGATATTATGCGTGTCGTACATGGGGACGATTATGGTATTGCCTGCTGCGTATCTTCGATGCGTATTGGCAAGGAGATGCAGTTCTTCGGTGCACGTGCAAACCTCGCTAAATGTCTGCTCTACGCGATCAACGGAGGCGTCGATGAGATCAGTGGCAAACAGGTCGGCCCGAAATACCGCCCGATCACATCCGAATATCTGGATTATGATGAAGTATGGGATAAATACAAGGATATGATGAAGTGGCTTGCGAGTGTCTATGTCAATGCACTCAATATCATTCATTATATGCATGATAAATACTGCTACGAAAAACTAGAGATGGCACTGCACGACAAAAATGTGCGCAGATGGTTTGCTACCGGTATCGCAGGATTTTCCGTAGTAGCCGATTCGCTCTCAGCGATCAAGTATGCCAAAGTAAAACCGATCCGCGATGAAAACGGTATTACCGTAGATTTTGATGTAGAAGGTGACTTCCCGAAATACGGAAATGATGATGACCGTGTCGATGATATTGCAAAAGAGGTACTCCACACCTTTATCGGCTATGTCAAGGGTAACCACACTTACCGCGGCGGTATCCAGACGACCTCGATCCTCACGATCACGTCAAACGTCTCTTACGGTAAAAATACCGGTGCGACACCTGACGGACGTAAAAAGGGAGTAGCATTTGCCCCCGGCGCCAACCCGATGCACGGACGCGATACACATGGTGCAGTCGCATCACTAGCATCCGTCGCGAAACTGCCGTTTATGGACTCTCAGGATGGTATCTCAAACACCTTTACGATCGTTCCCGATGCGCTCGGCAAAGATGCTGACGGCCAAAAGACGAATCTGGTCGCTATGCTCGATGGATATGCGCTGCAGGGTGGCCATCACCTGAATGTCAATGTATTGAACCGCGATACGCTGCTTGATGCACAAAAGCACCCTGAGCTGTATCCTCAGCTCACAATCCGTGTATCCGGTTATGCCGTAAACTTTATCAAGCTGACCAAAGAGCAGCAGGATGAAGTCATCGCACGTACCTTCCACGAGCGGATGTAACCGCTGTGGGCCACCACGATCTGCAAAATTAGTAAACGAATAAAATGGAGATTTTCATGGGAAATTATATAGGAAATATTCATTCTCTGGAAACATTCGGCACAGTCGACGGTCCCGGTGTCAGATTTGTTGTATTTTTTCAAGGCTGTCCGATGCGGTGTCTGTATTGCCACAATCCTGACACTTGGAAACCGGATAACGGTCAGCAGATGTCTGCCGATGAGATCATCGACCGCTTTGAGCGAAACCGGGCTTTTTATCAGACTGGTGGTATAACTGCGACCGGAGGAGAACCGATGCTGCAGATCGACTTTTTGACAGAACTGTTCTCTCTGGCAAAAGAACATCAGATTCACACCTGTCTGGACACTTCCGGGATCATGTTCCCGGGAGATGCTCCGGATACTGTTTCAGATTCTGCTGTCTCACAGTCGATCAACCGTCCGACTATGGCACAGATCGAACGTCTGATGGCAGTGACGGATCTCATTATGCTCGATATCAAGCATATATCTGATTCCAGCCACCGCTCTCTCACAGGGCACAGCAATCAAAACATTCTGGCATTTGCGCGCTATCTGGATCGCATTCATAAGCCGGTGTGGATTCGGCATGTTGTTGTTCCGGGGATCACGTTTGATAAAACAGAACTGACCACACTGGGTCAGTTTTTAGGACAGCTTCACAATATTGAAAAATTAGAAGTACTTCCTTATCATTCGATGGGAAAAGTAAAATATGATAATCTGGGCATGGATTACCGCCTGAAAAATACGCCCCAGCTCACAAAAGCCGAGGCGTTAGAGGCGGAAACAATGATCCGCCATGCTATGACTATAGACTCACATTAACGAATCTTTTCAAATTCTTCCAGCGGCAGTGGACGGGAATAATAAAATCCCTGAATACTGTCGCAATTTAATTTCTGTAAAAAGGATACCTGTTCATCTGTCTCTACGCCTTCTGCAGTGACATGCATTCCCAGATCCTTTGCCAGCGCAATCGTATGCTCCAGCAACCGGTCACCACCGTAATTACCAATATAATCGATCAGACTCTTATCTATCTTTAACGTGTCAAAATGCATCGTATTTAACGCTGCGAAAGAAGAATATCCCGCACCAAAATCATCGATATGTAACGGAAATCCTGCAGAACAGAAACGATCTGCCAACTGATCAATCGCTTTATTATCGACTGCTGCCGTTTCTGTGATCTCAATCGGCACATATTTCGGATCGATTCCTATCTCCTCTGTAATCTTCTTATAACGCTCTACCACACTCTGGAAATACAGACTGGCACGCGACAGATTCACTGAAATCGGAAACATCGGGCGCTTCTGATCCATCCACTTTTTCTGTAACAGACATACATTCCGGAATACATATTCATCCAGATAACGTATCATGCCGTTGCGCTCAAACAACGGGATAAATACTCCCGGAGATACCAGTTCTCCCTTATCATTCCGCCAACGCACCAGCGCCTCTGCACCAACCAGTGCATTGCTGCCCGGATTGTATTTCGGCTGATACCAGATCTCAAACTGATGATTGCGCATCGATGACTCGAACGCATCCTCCATCTGCTTTTCCTGCAGAATCCGGTTTGCATCCTGCTGGCTGAAAAACGCATGGTTGATATCCTTGCGATGCTTCACTTCATGGCGCGCTATATTCGCCTCATTATATGTCTGTTCTATCTTTTTATACGGTGTCCACTCGGCGATGCCAAAATACGGCACCTGCTGCGGTACACCCAGTTCCGTGGAACGCTTGCTCAACTGGATCGATATCATCTCCAGCCGTCTGGCAACTTCCTCACGATCCTGTAGTGCATAGTATATAATGAAATGGTCTGCATTGATATGTGCTGCCAGATCATCTGATCCGATATTCTGCTTGATACATTTCCAGATCTCCCGCAGAATCTCATCCCCTTTGGTCGTACCGCAGATAGAATTGACTACCTTGAAGGAATGGATATCCATCGACAATATATAACCGGGTTCCGTCTTATCTGCCAGACATTTCTTAAACCGTACATAATTGTCCCCGCCAGTCACAGGATCTGTATATGCATAACGCTCCAGTTCTTTTGTCTTTTCTCTGTTAATGTCGGAGAAACCGTATATCGCACGGTGCATCACTCCTATGGGCGACAGACTCACAATCTTCATGCGGCAATACTGGACACGTCCATCTCTGACCGCACGATAGTCATGAACCAATATTTTATTTTCCCGGAAAAAATCATGGAGATTCTTTCTGTCACACAGTGCCAGCATCTCCTCCTGATCCTCCGCTAAGACCGTCTGCCTGATATAGGATGTAATGGCACTCTCATAGGTTGGTCTGGATCTGAAAAATTGACCATATTCCCGCTCAATTGTATCACCGAGACGATATGGAATGACCTCATCCTTTTCATAATCAATAAAATAAATCGAATGATAGTCATCACTCAACGCACGCACTAACTCAGCCGATACGCTCTCATCATTCAGCTTCTCCAGAATACCGATCGCACTCATAGGCTTTCCATCCGGATCGGAAGCTGTCAATGTCAATGAAACTCGAATCAATGCACCATCTGCTCTGCCTCTAAGGTTTGCAATGGCACGCTTTTCTCCGCGATCAATCTTCTCAAACAACTCCACGCATGCTGCAGCATCCTCAGGAACAACGAGTTCATCCAGTGCATCCTGCGGAATGGGTGCATAGATCTTCTTGCATCCCAGACTGCTCACCGTTGCATCCGAACACATCATTAACTTATCCTGTGGATAATATCGAATTGTATAGATCCCGGCAGCCGCCAGCGCTTCCTGTGCGCCCTGATTCGGCTCCGGATATGTTTTCCCTTGATATGTTACATTTTCCATAAACCTGCCACCTTCCATGATGACTTGCAATTACGTCTCATCCTGTCTAATTTCACTCATATATTTTAACATCAATTACCATATCAGTCAATAATTGTCAGAAAATAAATGGCTGTTTGAATAAAATATAGGACTAGATTGAAAAAGGAACCGGTATTTCAACCGGTTCCTACTGACACATTCTATTTTTCTGTCTGTGATAACTTCATCATACTCTCTGATATATTGTAGATCTCCTGCAGCAGTTCTGTCATCTCGTGCAATGACTGCATACTACTGTCACTCAACGTCAATGAACTTTCGGTCGATGCTGCCACTTCTTCACTCGTGGCAGACAGATTCGATATACTGTCAGAGATTGCGGTATTAGCCTGTACTACATTCTCAACCGCCTGGCTTACCTGCATGACGTTTTCATTTAGTTCATCTGTATTATTCTGAATATCTGTCAGCTTCTTGCCTGTGACGGTGATCATCTCGTTCTGTTTTTCTGAATAAACTGCTGATTTAGACATGCTCTCAGACGCACTCTGTGCATCACCAGTCAGCCGGCTGATGATCTGTGTGATCTGCTCTGTTGCCTCTTTCGTACCCTCAGACAGATTACGGATCTCATCCGCAACAACCGCAAAGCCCTTTCCGGCCTCGCCTGCACGTGCCGCCTCAATCGAAGCATTCAATGCCAGCAGGTTCGTCTGACTGGATATGCCTAAGATCGTTTCTGTGATCGCCTCTACTTCCTTGATACTGTTATTCAGGTTCTTGGTCGTCTGCTCCGTCTCATGGCTGATCTTTGCAACTTCTGTTGCCTGCTGCTTCAGCTGCTCAATCAAATCGACACCCTGCTCTACCACTTCTTTTGTCGCAGCCGACAATTCTGCGATATGTCTGGTTCGCTCATCAACATCCTGTACATGGTGCTGAATATCCATTGTCTGTGCGGTCTGTCGCTCGATCGCCTCTGCTGTCAGACGTGTGCTGTCCGCAATCTCACTGACTGATGTATGGCTGGACGTCATGCACTCGTTCAATTTCTCTGATACAGCCATTGCCTGCCGGAACTGCTCTGCCAGATCTTTGGAATGATGTACGATCTCTGCCGCCACCTCTGCTTCTGCCGCTGCCTGCTCCTCGATCTGTGCCATGCGCTCCTGCGCATGACGCTCACCCAGGGAGATCGTCACACAGGAAATCGTTGCTGATACCACAACGATAATCATCGAAAGTATGATCTGATCCATCTGGATTTTGTCTGGAAATCTCATATGGAAAATCGCAAAATAGATAACTGCCGCTACGACTGATATCGAAGCACTGATCTTTATCACCTTGGCATCCTGGAAGATCATAATCATCATTGCGATCGGGAAAATGTACATATATGCAAACGCATCGTCATATGTAAACACAAACGACAGGTAAGCAGCAAATGTTGTGATACAGATCAGATGCCGAAAGAACACCGATGTCTTCAAGACACGATAGCCAAGCACATTGAGCAATAATGCTGCAACTATCAAAACCATCCGTACCACCATTGCCCCACGCGCACCACTGTTAAATGATAAGACGGAGATAACGATCATACTGACTTCAATAAAAAGGCTGATCATACTTGCTGTACGATTCTGATCCATCATCTGTTGTTTTTTCAGATCCATAGTTCTATCCCTCCATTACTTTTACATCTTATTACCTATGGTTTATCATACCGTTCTTTTCCAATGATCGCAACCAGTATCTGTTAATTTCATATGGATTTATTGATATTTTTTATACCTTTTTGTCATATTTGTATATCTTATGCTATACTGATTCTACATTATTTAAAGGAGTATCTGTTATGAATTTATCTGTATTTCTGTCACTGGCTGCCTATGCGTGTGCTACCACCTTCAGTCCCGGTCCGAATAATGTGCTGCTGCTGTCCTCTACCGGACAATACGGCTTTAAAAAATGCCTGCCGCTCATGCGCGGCATCTGGACAGGTCTCATCACCGTGATGCTCATCTGCGGTTTTGGATGCGCATTGCTGAATCGTCTGATTCCTTCCATAGAAACGTATGCCCGCTTTGCCGGCGCAGCCTATATTCTCTGGCTTGGTTATAAAACACTGACGCACCGTGCAATCTCATCACCAGATGAACCGACAGAAACGCAAGAGATACCGCTGCGTTTTGTCAATGGATTTTTACTCCAGTTTCTCAATGTAAAGATCCTGATGCTCGGCATCGCAGCATATTGCAGCTTTGTGCTGCCTTACGGAACATCCATCCCTGCCACACTGATCTTTGCACTGACTATGTCAGCGTGCGCTGCGACCGGCAACCTGATCTGGGCAAGTATCGGTTCACTTTTATTTCCGGTCTATCACAAATATTACCGTGTTTTTAACGTTGTAATGGCACTACTGCTATTCTGGTGTGTCTATAAAATCTTGTTCATCTGACAGCTTCCCACGCACCGATACAACGCAAAAAGGATCTCCCCGCAAGAGAGATCCTTTTTATATTCTGTCGTTCTTTTTATTTACTTCGTAAATGCTTCTACAAGCGTTCTTGCCTCAGCCTCATCAAAACCGTCTGTGTTGACGAGCTGATCGACAAACCAGTCTGCGACATCTGCAGTCGCCTCCTTGAAGCTGTCGGTATCGATATCCTCGGTATGCAATACATCGATCGAATCATTTGCCTCCCAGTCAGCTACCAGCTGATCGCACTCGTAACGGTTGATCATACGCTGATATTCAACGGTCTTTTTCGCATTTTCTTCTACGATCGCCTGCTGCTCCTGTGAGAGACCGTTATAAATTTCTCCGTTCATACAGAAGAACAGACAGTCATAATATGCATTCCACAATGAAATATAGTCCTGTACTTCCTGTACAGATGCAGATGCAATCGCAGGCAGCGGATTCTCCTGTCCTTCGACTGTATTCTGCTGTAATGCAGTATAAGTCTCTGACCAGTTCATGTTGGTCGCATTCGCCTGCCAATCCTCATAGGACTTCATGAGCAGGTTTGATCCTGCGACACGGATCTTCAGTCCCTTCAGATCATCGACAGATGCTACCGGACGCTTGGAGTTCGTCAGCTGACGGAATCCATTCTCAGCCAGACCAAAGCACTTTAAGCCCATGCCCTCTAAGATCTCTTCCATCTTCTGTCCTGCCTCGCCATCAAACTTGGCATCGACATCATCATAATCATCAAAAATATAAGGCAGTGATACGACATTGAATCGATCGTCAAATCCAGAATAGATCAGGTTGCTGTGCATGGAGATCTGTACCGGATCGCCCTCCATCAGCGCACCGATACCATCCTTCTGTGAACCATTCGTCAACTGATCGGAGAAGCCGTCTACGACGACTTTCACCTTGCCGCCGGTCGACTCATTCATCAATGCACCAAAGTAACGTCCTGCCTTTGCCCAGGTCGATGTCTCGCCAGTTGAACATGCATAGTGCCATGTCATCTCATCCCAGTCTGTCGTCGCAGGTGCAGCATCCTTTGCCGCATCATAGGTTTCATTATCATATGCCTCTACATCTACCGTCTCTGCCGTAAATGCATTGACGAGAGATTCTGCTTCTTCCTGTGAGAAGCCATCCGTGTTGACGAGCTGATCGATAAACCAGTCTGCGACATCTGCAGTCGCCTGTTTAAAGCTGTCAGTATCGATATCCTCGGTACGTGCTACCTCGATCGTATCGTTTGCTTCCCAATTCTCTACAAGCAGTTCGCACTCATAACGGTTGATCTCACGCTGATAATCTACGGTTTTTTTCGCATTTGCATCGACGACTTCACGCTGTGCATCTGTCAGACTATCATAAATATCGCCGTTCATACAGAAGAACAGGCAGTCATAATAAGCATTCCACAGAGAG
Source organism: bacterium (assembly GCA_050874485.1). GTDB lineage: Bacteria > Bacillota > Clostridia > Lachnospirales > Lachnospiraceae > W0P33-017. The sequence continues at coordinate 3,673 of JBNMKT010000073.1, read as the reverse complement.
ATATAATCCTGTACTTCCTGCACGGATGCAGATGCGATCGCAGGCAACGGATTTTCCTGTCCTTCAACCGTATTCTGCTGTAATGCAGTATATGTCTCTGACCAGTTCATGTTGGTCGCATTGGCCTGCCAGTCCTCATAAGACTTCATCAGCAGATTTGATCCTGCGACACGAATCTTTAATCCCTTCAGATCATCCACAGATGTCACCGGGCGCTTGGAGTTCGTCAGCTGGCGGAATCCGTTTTCTGCCATACCAAAGCACTTCAGACCCATATCTGCGAGAATCTCATCGAGTTTTTGTCCTGCCTCACCGTCAAGTTTGGCATCGACATCATCATAGTCATTAAAGATATAAGGCAGAGAAACCACATTAAATCTGTCATCAAATCCAGAATAGATCAGGTTGCTATGCATTGAGATCTGTACCGGATCACCTTCCATCAGTGCACCGATACCATCTTTCTGGGAACCGTTCGTCAGCTGATCAGAGAAACCGTCTACAACGACTTTTACCTTGCCTCCGGTGGATTCCTCCATCAGTGCGCCAAAGTAACGTCCTGCCTTTGCCCAGGTAGATGTCTCACCGGTGGAACATGCAAAATGCCAGGTCATCTCTTCCCACTCTGCATCATTGTAATAAGCATCCTCGGACGGATCATACGTCTCATTATCGTATGCCTGGATCTTAGAATCATCTGCTGCTACATCCGTAGTCACACTCGTGCCTGTCGTATAAGCTGCACGCGGAAAATAAGTAAATACAACTAATACAATCAACGCTGCTGTGATCATCGGCATGACTGCCCTGGAGATCTGTTGCAACGTGACCTTTGCCACATTTTTGACCTTTAAGCTGATCGCAACAAACAGATTGACACCTACCGGCGGTGTGACCTGTCCAATCGCGAGGTTTAAGGTAGCCATGATACCGAATGCAATCGGGCTGAATCCGAGCGATGTACAGATCGGGAACATGATCGGAATAAAAATATACATCGCTGAGTTTGCATCGATAAAACATCCCGCGATCAGGAAGATCACGTTACAGATCAGCAGGAAGATAAACTTATTGGAAGATACACTTCCGAGCAGTGATGTCGCTGCTTCTGAGATACCGAACAATGTACACACATATGAGAACAATGTCGCGGATGCTACGATCAGCATGATACCACCGGTTGTCTTAGCCGACTCTACCGTGATCTCAAACAGCTCTTTCCACTTGATCTCGCGGTAAATAAACATACCTACAACCAGTCCGTATACGGCTGCGACTGCAGCTGCCTCGGTCGGTGTGAATACACCACCGTAAATACCACCTAAGATAATAACCGGCATCAAAAATCCCCAGAAAGCATCCTTGAAAGTAACCCAGCGCTCTTTCCAATCTGCCTTTTCACGCGAAGACTGAATGCCCTTCTTACGAACTTCAATCATGACAACGATGATCAGCGCCAGTCCCATCAAAATACCAGGAACAATACCAGCGATAAACAGATCACCTACATTTTCGCCTGTGATAGACGCATATACGACATATGCGATACTCGGCGGAATGACGATCGCGATCGAGCTGGCTGCCGCCATGAGTGCCATTGCAAACGGTGCACTGAATCCTGCCTCGACCATCGCCGGAATCAGGATCGCACCCAGCGCTGCTACTGTAGCAGGACCAGAACCGGAAATCGCTCCGAAGAAACATGCCACGATAACACACACGATAGCGATACCACCGCGTCTATGTCCGACACAGCTATCAATAAACTTGATCAAGCGCTTGGAAATACCGGCTTTCGCCATAATATTTCCTGCGAGAATGAAAAACGGAATCGCCAGCAATAGCGTTTTACTGATACCCGTGTATGTATTGGTAGCCACTACGGTCAGACTCTGTCCGGCTGTCAGAATCGCAGCCACAGATGATGCTCCCAGACAGATTGCGATGGGTACATCTAAAATCAAAAGTACAAAAAAAACTAAGAAAAGAACAGCTGTAATCATTACTGATTGCCCTCCTTTCTAGCCTTTAGAAAATCAAGCGTATTTTCGATAAAATGAAGTACCAGAAATACACCGCAGATCGGCACAAACGACCAGAATATCCATCCGGGCCAATGCAGTACATAGGTATGTGCATTCTGCTTATACTCGGCAACAGCACGGATCACACCCTGCCAGGTGAGAATCACACAATAAATGAGACTAAATACATTTGCAACCAGCTTTTGTACAAGTCTCGCTGTACCCTTTAACCGGTCAGAGATCAGACTTAAGCCCACCAGACCTCCGTCCTCTCTACATGCAAGCGCTGCTCCCATCAAGGAAATCAGCACAAATAAAGCAACAACCAGTTCATCTACCCATGTCAATGAGTGATTCACCAGTTTTCGTCCCACGACATTTGCAAACGTAAGCACCAATGACATGATCAGGGTAACGGCCATCACTACGTTCTCGACCTTCACCACGCCATGCATGATCTTTTTGTACATGTTCATATCTAATCCTCCTCGTTAGTTATCGGGACGATGCTGTACCTTCACCGTCCCGACGCGTCATAATTGCCCGATGCCTCCCCTGCATCCGGACAACCATGCTTATCTTATAAAGCAGCCTTGATTGCTGCTAAAAGATCATCGTATGATTCAAAAGCCGGCAGCTGCGGATAATCCTTTTTGATCTGCTCGGTACTCTTGAATAAAAAGCCAGCCTTGCTCGCCTGAATCATCGCCAGATCATTGAAGCTGTCTCCACTGGCGATCGTCTCATATCCGATCGACTGTAATGCCTTGACAGTCGTGAGCTTGGATTTCTCGCAACGCATCTTAAATCCTGTGATCTCGCCGTCATCTGCCACTTCGAGCGAATTACACATAATCGTCGGCCAGCCGAGCTTCTTCATGAGCGGAGTCGCAAACTGCTCAAACGTATCACTGATGATGATCACCTGCGTCAGTGAACGCAGCTCGTCCAAAAACTCTTTTGCGCCGGGAATCGGATCGATCTTTGCGATCGTCTCCTGAATCTCCTTCAATCCAAGTCCGTGCTCCTTTAAAATATTCAATCTGAAATTCATCAGCTTGCCATAATCAGGCTCATCTCTTGTCGTTCTCTTCAACTCCGGAATCCCACTCGCCTCCGCAAATGCGATCCAGATCTCCGGTACCAGTACACCTTCCAGGTCTAAACATACAATATTCATCTTTCTACTCCTTTTATCTACATACAATTCATGTGCTTCCAGTTGGCTTTTACCCACTTTAACCGAGTAACGTCCTATAGTATACTACTATAATTTCAGTGGAAGTTCAAGTGTTTGTGGGAAAATGCTAATAGCAAAGCGGCGAACAAAAAAAGAGATAGGATATTTTCCTATCTCTTTTTTGATCGACGTGCGTGAGAGGATTCGAACCCCCGACACCTTGGTCCGTAGCCAAGTGCTCTATCCAGCTGAGCTACACACACATATTCAATTAAGACCTTTCGGTCAATGCCCGCGACCGGAATCGAACCGGTACTGTGTCACCACAACAGGATTTTAAGTCCTGCGCGTCTGCCAGTTCCGCCACGCGGGCATGTACATAAGTTGTACAATGGGACCTATAGGGCTCGAACCTATGACCCTCTGCTTGTAAGGCAGATGCTCTCCCAGCTGAGCTAAGATCCCAAGC
>JBNMKT010000072.1:0-12362 GCA_050874485.1 bacterium | reverse complement strand
TCACCACACTGCCAACCACAAAGCCGAGTTTCTCAAGGAACTTTCTGGTTTCCTCTTTTCCACCAACACGTTTGATGATGTTCTCTTCTCCTTTTTTCGCCATTGTCAGGGGCATCATAGATCTCCTTTCCGTTTTGCTTTCGTTTTTATAAAAATATGAAAAATATGCAAAACTTGCTTTCTGCCGTTAGTATATGCTGTTTTTCGTTAGATGTCAATAACTTTTTATCGATAAATCGAACGAAATTTAGTCGTATCTCATTTGTTTTTTTGTCTATATTATGCTATACTGGGTGTAGGTATCAGGTTAGATTAATAGGAGGATTTATCCATGGGTCTTGTAGTAAATGAATCTGCTGAGAACTATCTGGAAACGATCTTGCTTCTGAGTAAGCGCCTTCCGGTCGTTCGTTCCGTAGATATTGCAAATGAATTAAATTATAAAAAATCCAGTGTCAGTATAGCGATGAAAAATCTGCGCGAGAAAGGACGTATCACTGTCACAGACGCTGGTTTTATCTATCTGACAGATGAGGGAAGACGAATCGCAGAGATGATCTACGAACGGCATGAATTCCTCTCTTCTTATCTGGAGAGTCTCGGCGTGCCCGCTGACATCGCTGCCGAAGATGCATGCAAGATCGAACATGTCATCAGTCCCGAGAGCTTTGAGGCTATGAAGCGCAGCGTGAATAAGTAATATTAATAAGAAATACTATTTACAAGGAAAGAACAGGCGCCCGGAGTGACACTTCGGACGCCTGATTTTTATTTTGATTTATTTTCTCTAAAGATACATCTGAAGATCAGCCGTACCAGCGGTCCACAGTAGAACATCTGATAGAGAATCGCCATTGGGAAATTCATTCCCCAGGTCTGGATAAATGTACCGAATGTCTTTGTGTCCTTAAACAGAATCGTCGCGATCAGGCTCATGATCGGACACATGATACAGCAGATACAGATCGATATCGCATAAGTGATAAACTGCGGTCTGTCATCCGGGCGCATCACAGTAAATGCAAGCATCCGCGCCAGTTTTCCTACAACGAAAAACTCCAGTATAAACGCGATCGGAGCCATGATCGGCAGTTCATGGAGCGCTGCCAGAAACGTCTCTCCAGACACACCTCCCATATTGAGCGCTACATTATAAACGATCATTCCGTAGACCATAATTGTAGCCATGATTGCGGTAAATACAACATCCTGAAATTTGTTTTTGGGCATAAAAAATCCTCCTTCTGATAACTATAAACTCGCATGTGTTGTTCGTTATCAATCCGGAGGATTGTGCGTTTCCAATATTGACCATATGCAGTTATGGATTATAACATCCGCGCAGTCATTTTGCAAGTAGATTTTTCGCATTTTCTACTTCATGAAATACCGGATATAAATCACACCGATTCCCAGAACAATCAGCTCCAGCACATAGACCATTCCTCCATCTGCTACAGCGGTCGAACCGGTTCTCGCCGAGTCGGACACTGCAAATGTCTCCTCTAGCTGTCTGGGTGTACATCGGTCTCCCTTTTCATCATAGTAGCGAATTGTCCTGCCAAACGGATCTATCTGCGTATCCGCATCCAGCCTGATCGCCTTGAGCAGCGGACGCCTGTCATATTCGTAAGAAAACAGACACTGCGCATATGTCTCATCCACCGACTGGCTAATCCCCCCGACATCATATGGCAAATGTTCCCCACCATCGGCTCCATATAGTTCCAGACGGCTCACATCGGGCAGTTCATTCGCATTATAGAGCAGTGCATATCTTTCTTCTCCTGCGGAATATGTCTGCTGATGTCCGTTGGCAGTCACAAGCATCACTCCGGCTAATGGATCATTCGTATCATATGTGTCCATGATGCGGTATTTTCCAAACATACCACGTTCGAGGTGCGCCAGCCCACTCGCTCCATCCGTGCCAAGCTGTGAATACAGCACATACAGTTGCCTGCCGATCGCCACGCGCTCCAGCACATCGACAGACATCTCATCATCGACATGAAACGTGTTGATCGCCTGCGCCACATCTGCTTTCGCGAGCTCCTCTTCCTGACTGCGCGCTCCGTTCATCAGTTCTGCGATCGTAATGTCCAGCTCCTCACACAGGATCGGCAGCATCGCGATGTCCGGCATATTTCTTCCATTTTCCCAGCGCGAGATCGTCTTCTGCGTCACACCCAACTGCTCCCCCAGTTCCTCCTGCGTCAGACCCTTTTCCTTGCGCAGTGTACTGATGAATTTTCCGATTTGAACCTGATCCATGCCATATCCTCCGTATAATCTATTAAAATCATACTCTCAGTGTAGTCATTTTCCATGAAAAAATACAGGACACAGAGCGAGTATTGGCTTTTTTCGCATTGTACTCCACACACAAAAGATGTATACTTACCTAAAATAATACAAACGAGGAACCGATTATGCGAAAGAAAGAACGCGCTCTGGCGCTCATCGAATGTCTGAAAAAAGAATATCCTGATGCGGGATGCACACTGGACTACAACGAAGCCTGGAAACTGCTCGTGAGTGTCCGCCTCGCTGCGCAGTGTACCGATGCGCGTGTGAATGTCGTCGTGCAGGGACTGTATGAAAAATATCCGTCCATAGAGGCTCTCGCAGATGCAGATGTCGCTGATATTGAGGCGATCGTCAAACCCTGCGGTCTCGGCCACAGCAAGGCACGCGACATCAGCGCATGCATGAAGATGTTAAGGGATGATTTTGACTGCAAAGTGCCGGATGATTTTGACGCGCTGCTCTCACTACCCGGTGTTGGCAGAAAGAGTGCAAATCTGATCATGGGTGATGTATTTGGCAAGCCTGCGATCGTCACCGATACGCATTGCATCCGGCTCGTCAACCGCATGGGACTCGTAGACGGCATCAAAGAGCCGAAAAAGGTCGAGATGGAGCTGTGGAAGCTCATCCCACCGGAGGAAGGCAGCGACTTCTGCCATCGGCTGGTCTGTCACGGCAGAGATGTCTGCACGGCACGCACAGCACCGCACTGCGACAGATGCTGCTGCGCCGAGGTGTGTAAAAAGGTCGGCGTATAACACCCTTGCAGGTGCAACCCATAAAACCAACTGCACTACAGCAATAAAAAACAGGAGACGAAAGGAGATCCATCATGTCACATACATCAGAAATCGTACAGAAAAACTATGAACATCAGGCCGCTACTATCATAAAGGCTCTGGAAAAAAGGAATATGAAAGGCTACTATTGCGCAGACGCTGATGCCGCCGTCAAACTGGCACAGACGCTGACGCCCGCCGGAGCAACCGTATCCTTTGGCGGCTCCATGACATTATCCGAGTGCGGGATCATGAATATGCTCAAAAGCCGCAGCGATATCACTCTTTTAGACCGCAGCAAAGCAAAAGACGCCGCAGAGACCAAACAGATCTACCACGACGCCTTAAGCAGCGATGTCTATTTTATGAGTTCCAATGCCATCACGAAGGACGGCGAACTGATCAATATCGATGGCAACGGCAACCGCGTGGCAGCACTGATCTATGGTCCGGAGCATGTCGTGATTGTAGTCGGCATGAATAAAGTTGTATCCACGGTCGATGACGGTATCCGCAGAGTACACGATATCGCTGCTTCTGCAAACGGTGTGCGCCTCGGCAAATCGACGCTCTGCGCCGTCACTGGTGTTTGCCATGATTGCCTCTCTCCGGAATGTATGTGCAGCCACACAGTCATCACCCGAAGAAGCGGTATGACAGACCGCATACATGTCATCTTAGTCGGAGAATCACTCGGCTATTAATGTGATCGCCGGATTTATTGCAGGATCGTAAGCAGTACTTCCTCGATCTTCGCTGCGTCAACCGGTTTGGCGATATGACCGTTCATGCCACTGGACAATGCCTCTTTTTTGTCTTCCTCAAAGGCATTTGCGGTCATTGCAATGATCGGTATATTGGCCTTGTCGCGATCCGAGAATCGCCGGATTGCCTGTGTTGCCTTGTATCCATCCATATTGGGCATCTGAATGTCCATCAATATCAGATCATAACTGTCGGACGGCATCTGTTCCATCTTCGCGATGCACTGGATTCCGTCCCAGACATGATCGACCACCAGACCCATCTCTTCTAAAATCGTGATCGAGATCTCCGCATTCAGCTCATTATCTTCCGCCAGCAAAACATGTTTTCCCAAAATGATGCCTTTTTTATCAACAGTCGCTGTCTCTTTTGATGGCTGTTCATAATATACGCCATCTGCAATTCTGTGTGGCAGAATAACGGTAAATACAGTCCCTTTTCCTAGTACACTCTCGACCTCAATGCTGCCGCCCATCCTTTCTACCAGATTTTTCACAATCGGCATACCCAGTCCTGTCCCCGCTACCTTTCCAGCCGTCGTATTGCGCTCACGGGTAAAAGAATCAAACAATGATGGCAGATACTCTTTACTCATTCCGATACCGGTGTCTGCGATCTCTGTTTTTATTCTTATATATCCCTCCCTCTCATCCGGCAGTTCCTGCGACTTTACGGTCACAGTCCCTCCTGCAGGTGTATATTTTACTGCATTGCTGACTAGATTTATGAAGATCTGCTTCACTTTTGTCTCATCACACATGATGTGCTCGTGTGTCACCTGCGCTTCACATACCAGGCGAATGCCCTTTTTCTGTGCCTCTGACTCGAATACGCCACTGATCTCTCGCGACACATCTCCCACATTTGCATAGTTCTCGTCGATCTCTATTTTTCCGCTTTCAATACGGGCCATATCCAACACGTTATTGATGATGGACAGGAGCAGATTGCCGGACTGCTCGATCTTCTCCTGATAACCCAGCAGCTTCGGATCGGTCAATTCTTTTTTCATCAGCTGGTTATATCCTAATAGCGCATTCATCGGTGTACGGATATCATGTGACATATTAAAAAGAAAATTAGACTTTGCTTCAGCCGCCTGCTTTGCTCTTGCCTCTGCAATTCTTGATTTTCTCAAAAATGCAAGGATCAACATCAGGATAATCAGAAATGTTCCGATCAATACCACTGCCACCAACAGCAGATTGTCCTTTATAAAATCCACCGCTGTGACCTTGCGGGCCGCACTGTCATATACTGTCAGGGCACTACTCAGCATAGAAGACGGCATCGCTTTGAGCGTCTTGTTCAGGATCGACAGCAGCTGTGTATCTCCGCGCCGGACAGCAAAAGATGTATTACCCGGCTTTGTCAGGAAGATACTGTGCAGCTTATGATTTCCAGTATAATCAGCCACCCGGTCAGACGCAATAATAAAGCAATCTGCCTCCCCTTTTTGCACTGCTTTCCGTGCTTCTGCAAATGTATCATACTCGACAATATCCCACGATGGATAATTATAAGAAATATACCATTTCGATGCGACATTATCTACCAGTATCGCAATCCGGTTTTCAGCATTTTCGTTAAAATAAGCATTTGCCGTGACCGCAGCCAGATTAAACGTCCAGACCGTGTTGGACAACACAATCCCCTCTTGTTCCGCTGCATATGGATTCTGACTGACATGAAAAATCAGGTCAATATCTCCATCTTTCAACGCCTGCAGCTGCTCTGTCCGGGTGTCAAAACCTACCAGTTCAAATTCCAGTGCTCCATCCCCTATGCAATCGGTCGCATACTGGACATAATCAGTGATCACACCCGCCAGTTCACCGGTGTCTGCATGAAACGTACTGACACCTGGATCATTATTCAAAAATCCAATGCGAATCGAACCATGCTGTGCCAGCCATTCCTGTTCCTCATTTGAGAGAACCGGGCTGTACACTGCTGACAGATAACGCTGATACAGTTCGTCCGCATAAAATGGCTTATCATACGATATTTTCCGCATTGCATTATCCAACTCATCTTTCAGATCGGGTCGATTACGATTAATCGCAAAATACATACCGGAACCACCAGTCCTGGCAATCGCAGACAGACCATACTGCGCCCACTGTGGTGTTTCGCTGGAGATCACACAATCAGCCTCGTGATTCTCGAACAGCTCTACACTTTCTTCAAACCCGGTTACAAATATATACTGCATCTGCAGGTCATGTTCCTTTTCCCACTCGTAAAACTGTGTCGCCTGAATACTGCCCTCTAACAGACAGACACGTTTACCATTTAAAGTATTCAGATCTGCTGCAGAAATATCTGTATTGCTAAGATCTGCATACAGATAATATCTTTCTTCACCCATCGGCAAATCCGAAAACAGCATCTGTTTCGCACGTTCATCTGTATACGAGATGCCGCTCATCAAATCAATCTCGCCATCTTCGAGCATTTTCAGCAGATCTGACCATCCAGCATCTACATATTCGTATGTCCATCCCGTATAAGCTGCCACCGCCTGCTGATATTCGTATCCGTAACCGCTCCGCTCTCCGTTCTCACCAGTAATATTAAAAGAGTCCTCGTACCATCCCGCCCGGACGACTGACGGCTTTGTTTCCTCCGCCGCTGCCGGAACCGGAATCAATGTAGAACATAATAGTAAGCATAATAATAAACAGCCGTATTTGCGTAAATTTGTCTTTATCTGCTCCATAAATCCCCTCTGTATATTTCATTGTTTCTTCCTGACAAACGATCCCTTTATATTATACATTCCATCTCAAAAATTGTCTATGGAACGTTTTTACCATGCTTTGTCAAATAATGTCCTATGACATAAAAAAGGCATCCGATTACTCGGATGCCTTAGCAGCGCTACCAGGGCTCGAACCTGGAAATGACGGAGTCAGAGTCCGTTGCCTTACCATTTGGCGATAGCGCTTTATTTATTTTATTGCCTTTGTTTCGCAACACTGATGATTATACGCGCCAATATACTATTTGTCAACAGATTTTTTAAATTTTTTTATTTTTTTGCATTATCTGTCATATCTTTGCATACACAAGGGCAATTCCAGTCCATTTGCCTCAAGCAGTTCTCTGTCACACAGGATGTCCTCCGTCGCTCCGTCACATACGATCTCACCGTTCGAGAGCAATATCGTGCGTGGACATGTCTCCCATATCATATCCAGATCATGCGATGCGATGATCCTGGGCTGATCGAGCGAATTTAAAATATGGATGAGATTGCGCCGGTTGCGTGGGTCGAGCGCGATCGAAGGCTCGTCCATCAGCAGTACCTCAGGCATCATAGACAGGATCGTTGCGATCGATATCAGCTTTTTCTCTCCACCAGAGAGTCTGTGGATCTGACGATCCCGCAGATGACTGATTCCAGTGAGTTCCAATGCCTGCTGCACACGCTGATCGGTCTCATCCGCTGACAAGCCGTAGTTTCGTGGTGCGAACGCAACATCCTCATACACGGTTGACATAAATAACTGGCTGTCCGAATCCTGAAACACATAACCGAGCTTCGCACGAATCTGCGGCAGATATTGTTTGCTTACCGGATATTCCCCGACCTGAATTGTCCCTGTATAGTCTAGATTCAGCCCTACCAGCAATTTGAGCAATGTCGATTTACCTGCTCCATTTGCCCCGATGAGTCCAATCGACTCTCCTTCTTTCACATCAAACGATATCTGTTTTAAGATCTCCACCTCCGGTTCATAGGAAAAGGAGACGTCCTCCACATGCATATGAATCATTTTTATACTCCTGTAATCATCCGTCCGACCCATAGGATCACCGGTACTTTGCGCAGGACTGCAAATATCACACACCAGATAACGAGATACATCATATCCTGCCACCGCATATGTGTATGTGCACTCAGGTAACTAAAATCACCCGCATAACCGCGCAGCGTCATGCTCTCATACAATTCATTTGCCCGGTCGATGCTGCGTAACAACAACTGTCCAGTCAGCGAACCCCACACTTTATAATGCACACCCTTCTGATTCGGTGCACGCAGGGCATATGCCTGTGTCGTGCGGTTCACCTCTGAGAGCAATAGCGTCAGATACCGCCCGGTCAGCATGACCTGCGTCACCATGATCCGCGGCACATGCAGCAGCTGCAGCGCGTAGCAGATCTGTTCCAGCGTCGTTGTCGCGATGAGCAGATAGGATGCCAGCACCGCAAAAATGCCCTTTAACATCAACGTAAACATCGAGATCACCCCGGCGCGTATACAAAAGGCTCCGATCCAGACTGCTGTCCGGTCAAAAAACGGATTCGCCAATCCTACCACGCAGACGAGTGGCAGAACAACGCGCAGTCGGCGCAGACATTTGCCAAACGATAATTCTGCCAGCAGAAATCCTGCAATCAGATAGACAGCCATCCCCAACAGACCAATCAGATCATATTTTGGAAATGACACGACCACCACGATATAACCGATCGTCAATATAAATTTAACCAGTGGATGTATATGATTCATCCACTGGTTTCTCGCTGCGAGTGTCTCCATCGCATTTATTTCATAAATCGCATTACCCATCCGACTCATGCTGCCTGTTTTCTCCTGAAAAAGCGAAATACATAGCATGCGGCTACGCATACTACCACAACGATCACACTGCCTACGATACCGGAAACGACCGTTCCAGCCGCTGTATCCGATGACTGAAAAGCATAATCCGGCAAGATGGCTGTCGTATCCTGCACAGCTGCCGCTGTCTCATATGCATCGCCGTCTGCCTCCAGCTCAGTCGTACCTGCGACCTGTTCCATCGACCATTCCAGTCCATCCGGGTATTCGGATGCCATCAAAGACAATCCACCGCCGATCACGACTGCTGCGAGCGCCAACACGACCAGTGTCTTTTTAAATGACAGCTTTCCAGCCTCTGCCTGCGTCACATTGCTTCCATATAATAATTCCGGTCTCGCCTCATAGATAAATACGAGCACTGCCGCTGTGATCAGACCCTCTACCGCTCCGATCGCCAGATGGATCGGCTGCATTGTCGCCACAAACATGCCAAATGGCAGCTCTGTGACACCTGAAGCGAGTGTCTCCAACGTCACACTAAACGCGCCCAACTGCAGTGTCAGTATGCAGCCCAATACGGATGCTGCTGTGATCCGACGCTTGGAAAATCCCTTTTTATTGATCGCATGCCAGATCAATGTTCCGATAAAGCATCCGTAAAATGCCATATTCCATACATTACAGCCGAGTGCGAGCAGCCCTCCATCCGCAAAGAACAGACATTGGATGAGCAGCACACCAATCATCGTCAAAAATCCCGCATATGGACCGAGCAGCGAGGACAACAGCATACCGCCGCACAGATGTCCACTCGATCCGGTTCCCGGAATCGTGAAATTGATCATCTGCGTTGCAAAAACAAATGCTCCCATCACACCCATGAGTGGTATCTTCTTTGGATCATTTTCCAACCGTACTTTTTTTATTGAACAAGCTGCCACTGCCGCCGAGCATGCATACATCGTACCTGCCACAACCGGAGTGACCAGCGCATCTGCCATGTGCATAAAAATCCCCCCCTGAGACTCATTTTTACTGTACCTACTTTACCATAGAACAGAAAAACCACAAGCCCCAGGGGGGGATGTTTGTCAGCTAAAAGCCGTCATTCTGACATCCGTTAATTTTTCCCATTTACGGTTACAGTCATCCTGATGACTTTTGATTTGCCATTTTTCAATCTGACAGTTGCCTTGATGGTCACTTTTCCGGGTCTCAGACCTGTGACCGTACCATCTGAATTAACAACCGCTACAGACTTGTCACTCGTCGTATAAGTCACATCTTTGACGTTATACCAGCTCTGCTCACTCTTTAACCGAAGTGTCACCCGTCTGCCCTCATCAATACTAGCCGATGATTTTACCGGCTGAATTGAGCGCAGTACTTCCCTGGTGAATGCTTCTTCCTCGTCGGCTGTCACTAACTCATAGATTCCGTAGCCCAGTTCATTATGATCCAGTTCAATACTTCCATCTGCTGCTACCCTGAATGGGGTTTTACTTACCACAATCTTTTCCCCTGTTTCGGGATCTAACTCAACGACCTTCATTTTTTTAGTTCTAACTGTCCTTTTCAGCAATGTATTGGCATTGACCGTCACTTCCCGGATGACCCAGCCATTTTTCGTGAGCATCTTTATCGTGGTCTTCACATTTTTCGTGCCTGCAGCCTTTACGATCTCCGAAAGTGCTTCTCCGGAGATCTTGACATTACCAAAACCTTTGTCAAGAACTTCTGCGGTCGCTGAAGTGATCTTTCCTTTGGCATTCTTCGATACATTGACCGTCACATTCAAGCCAGTTGCTTCGTTTCTGATCTCTGTCCGAATCTGTACCGAACCATCCTCTGCCCGGATTTCAGTCGTGGTCACAACCGTGCCATCTTCTCTGGTCTCAGTCTTAGTCGTCGTACCATTTTTCTCGTCATCCTGTGACGGAGCAGGTTCCGATCCGCTGTCAGTGGAACCGCCCGATGAACTGCCACCAGAGGTGCCACTGTCTGAGCCGCTGCCTCCAGAACTGCTGCCTCCGGAAGTGCCACTGTCTGAGCTGCTACCGCCGGAACTACTGCCTCCCGAAGATTCTTTGGTAAATGTCTTTTCGGCCACAACACTCATAATATGACCATCTGCTACCGCAATCGCCTTGATTGTAGTCGTCGCTGTCAGATCAATCGGTGCTGTGTACTTTGTTGATTCTATTGTCGGCTGTGAACCATTTGTTGTGTAATAAATGATTGCTCCACTTGTCGCTGTGATCGTCACGTACGTGTGATCCGGAAACTTGTCATCGCCGGAGATCTCTGGCATTTCACTAGCTGAGGGCGTTGTAATTGCAGCTTTTGTTGGCAAAGAAGCCTTCTTATCCGTTGTTTCTGCCTTTCTGACATGCAACACAACTGTGATGTCGGCGGCAAACTCTCTCTCTACAAGCTGCGCCAATGGTTTATAGCCAGTCTCACCCTCCATAAAATACTCATATTTTTCCGTATCTCGATCCTGTAAGTTTATCACCTGTATAATATATGCGGTGGCTTCTGTGTTTACGCTTGCGCACAAATTGACCTTATCCGGTGCTGTCTGGTCGCCTTTACTCTGGTCACCTGATCCTGTCGTCCCGGTGTTGTCGTCCGCGTATACCCTTTCCGGTGCGAGTAGACCACCTGGTACACTCATGGATGATACTACAGTAGCTGCGGCCATCCCCAATGTCAGGATTTTGGCTAATGATTTTCTTTGTTTTGATTTCCGTTGTCTCAATTTTCGTTGTTTCATTCGTCGATCCCTCCTTTTACTGATACTATTATGCCTGTGCTGCCAACTGTGATCTTACCCGATTATACAATGGTAAGATAACATCCTCCGTTTCTTCCAGTTCATCTGCTATGACAGATATAGGTTTTCTTTTTTTGATCTTTTTCTCAATCTGAGACAACAAGGTTGCCCTCTCTCCATCTGAGAATATATCTGCGGACATCTGCTCTACCATCTCCGCAGCTCTCTGCTCTGCCATCTCCACTACTTTCTGCTCCAGCTGATCTTCAAATAACTCATATAATGCCTGACACATACTATCCACCTCCTGAAATTTGTCTCTATTTGATCGTACAATCACATCCATCACCGATTCATATAGACGGTTTGTCCTGTGTTGCTCATATTCATCAACCAGTTTTTGCGCTGTTTCTGATGTATCTATTCGATTGGTCAGACTGTGCAGCCACAGATTCTTTTCATCTGACAATTCCGGCACGACTATTAATTGCATGGGTATGATATCCCCTTCGATATAATAGATACCATTCTCCTGTTTCATAACTGTCCATTCACGTTTTCCCTCTAAATGTTGTATCATCTTGCGTGGATAATGGTAGCATACAAATGTAATTGTCAACTCATCAATAGGTATCTGATCTTCTACTATGGCATCTGCTTTGTAAAAGCAGCAATATCCATATACCTTATAGAAATCATCTGTGCTCAAGTAATCGTCCGGACTCTTATATTCGACAATATTATATGTCCGGAATATCCGACCTATGTTTTTCTCGATTTTTACTTGTGAATTCTTCTTAACTACTAATACATCAATCTGCATAGGCTTTGTACCTAACATATGCTCATTTTCAAATACGAGTCCATCGATATAAGTCTGAAACTCGATCTGCAGCCCTGCATAAAATGCCTGATGCCACTGCAATAATTTTTCAGTTTTCTCTTGTGCTCCCCGCATGCATCCCCCTTTTTCGTTCTTAGGGTTTGCCCGGATTCTTTTCCCAGAAAACCCTGCTTTAAAATGTCTGGAATAAAAGCATTGATTTTCTGATAGCGCGGCATATCAGCCGCTAAGATATGTAAAACTTTGAATACTAATACAAGAATCCGATAAATTCGGAAGAGAAAATATGCTTTTTATTAGAGTATCATAAAT
>JBNMKT010000071.1:0-12569 GCA_050874485.1 bacterium | reverse complement strand
TTGTATCTCCGGCGCCTACCTCATCTGCCAGAATCAGCTTTGCAGACAGTGTCTCTACCGTCTTCTGCAGATATCTCTTGAGCGGCCGTGCTCCGTATACCGGATCGTATGCCTGATCAATCACAAAGTTCTCTGCTTCCGGCGTCAGTGCAACTGTCAGTTCACGATCTGCCAGTCTGCTGTTCAGATCTGCAAGCAGAAGCCGCACGATACCACTCGTGTCCTTCTTAGTCAGAGGCTTGAACAAAATCGTCTCATCCAACCGGTTCAAAAATTCCGGTCGGAATGCACTACGCAGCTCACCCATGACCGCTGCTTCTGCCTCCGGTGTAATATTACCGTTTTCATCGATACCATCCAGCAGATACTGGGCACCTAAGTTTGACGTCATAATCAGAATCGTATTTTTAAAGTCCACGGTACGACCCTGTGAATCTGTAATTCGTCCGTCATCTAATACCTGAAGCAATACGTTGAACACATCCGGATGTGCCTTTTCTACCTCATCGAATAATACAACGGAATACGGTTTTCTACGAACAGCCTCCGTGAGCTGGCCACCCTCTTCATATCCAACATATCCAGGAGGCGCTCCGATCAGGCGCGATACGGAATGCTTCTCCATATACTCACTCATATCGAGACGTACCATATTGGTCTCATCATCAAACAGGCTCGCCGCCAATGCCTTTGCCAGTTCAGTCTTACCGACACCGGTAGGACCTAAAAACAGGAACGAACCAATCGGCTTTGTCGGATCTTTGATGCCCGCCTTGGAACGGATGATAGCCTCTGTGACACGTGTCACACCTTCATCCTGTCCGATCACACGTTTATGCAGTTCCTCATCCAGATGCAACGTCTTATTACGCTCAGATTCGTTCAATTTTGCTACCGGAATACCTGTCCAACGCGAAATAATCTTTGCGATCTCTTCCTCACTGACATTCTCATGCACCAGTGACAGATCTTTATCCTTTACCGCATGTTCCTCCATATCAAGCTGTTGCTGCAGCTGTGGCAGACGGCCATACTGTAACTCTGCGGCTTTTTCCAGATCATAATTCTGCT
This sequence comes from bacterium, assembly GCA_050874485.1. Lineage (GTDB taxonomy): Bacteria > Bacillota > Clostridia > Lachnospirales > Lachnospiraceae > W0P33-017. Next base: position 11,498 of record JBNMKT010000071.1, on the reverse strand, counting down.
GTGCGGTCTTAATGTCATTTTTGACCTGCTCGATCTCTTCACGCAGTTTCTGTACTTTTTCGACAGATGCCTTTTCATTTTCCCACTGTGCTTTCTGCGCAGAGAATTCATCCTTGAGCTCTGCCAGTTCCTTTTGCAGATTTGCCAGACGCTCTGCGGAAAGTCGGTCAGTCTCCTTTTTCAGTGCGGTCTCCTCGATCTGCAGCTGCATAATACGACGATTCAATTCATCGAGTTCTGCCGGCATTGAGTCCAGCTCTGTCTTGATCAGTGCACATGCCTCATCGACGAGGTCGATCGCTTTATCCGGCAGAAAACGATCGCTGATATAACGATTGGACAATACTGCTGCCGACACGAGCGCACCATCTGTGATCTTGACACCGTGAAAGACTTCGTAACGTTCCTTCAATCCACGCAGGATAGAGATCGTATCCTCTACCGTCGGTTCCTCAACCATAACCGGCTGGAAACGACGCTCCAGTGCCGCATCCTTTTCGATATACTCCCGGTATTCATCCAGCGTCGTTGCACCGATACAGTGCAGCTCACCACGTGCCAGCATCGGCTTTAACAGCTGTCCGGCATCCATCGCTCCGTCTGTCTTTCCGGCTCCGACGATCGTATGCAGTTCATCGATAAACAGGATGATCTGTCCATCAGAATTTTTGATATCATCGAGGACTGCCTTTAAACGTTCCTCAAACTCGCCACGGTATTTCGCGCCTGCGACCAATGCACCCATATCCAGTGCAAACAGCTTTTTATCCTTCAGTCCTTCGGGAACATCCCCTTTGACAATACGCTGTGCCAGACCTTCTACGACTGCGGTCTTGCCGACACCCGGTTCACCGATCAGACACGGATTATTCTTCGTCTTTCGCGACAGGATACGGACAACGTTTCGGATCTCCTCATCTCGTCCGATGACCGGATCAAGTTTCTGGTCTCTCGCCCGTTCGACCATATCATAGCCATATTTTTCCAATGTATCATAGGTTGCTTCCGGATTATCTGTCGTCACACGCTGGTTACCGCGCACGGTCGATAATGCCGTCAGAAAACGGTCTCTCGTGATGCCGTACTCCTTCCACAGCTCCTTCATCGCCTTATTCGGATATTTCAGCAATGCCAGAAACAGATGCTCCACAGACACATACTCATCGCCGAGTGCCTTTGCCTCATCCTCCGCATGGATCAGCACCTGATTTAAGTCTTTTCCGACAAATACCTGTCCACCGCTCACTTTCACGCGGGCAGCCAGCTTGTTCTCCGCATTATTTGTAAAATGTGTGAGCTGGATCTCCATCTTTTCGATCAATTTCGGAATCAGGCCATCCGGCTGATGCAGCAATGCGACTAACAGATGCTCCTGTTCGATCTCCTGATTTCCATATTCATATGCCAGTTTCTCACAGTCATTGACTGCTTCGATTGATTTCTGAGTAAATTTCTGAATATTCATAAAAGTTCCCCCTTTCATGATGCTTATAAATGTATGTGAAATAAGGATATTATCTCTTTTGCTCCTTATATCATGCATTATATACCGCAAATTAGCACTCGTCAAGCGAGAGTGCTAATAATTCACATTTTTTTCATAAAAAAGATCATGGACGATGTAAACACACCACCCATGATCCTCTTATTATCCTTATCTGCGGAATAAATAGTCCACAACCTTCGTCAGTTTACTCTTCTTCCAATCCTCCCGGTCTGCTAGTTTTGTATACGGAACAATGATCGAGAGGTCCATATGCGCCCCTTCATCATATCCATCCGGCTCGGTACTGAAATAATATGCATCCCAGACTTCCTGGCTCGCATCTGTAAAACGCTCCGGTTCCAGATATATCATCTTTTTTTGTTCTTCTTCTAAAAATACCTTCGATGCCAGAGGCGACAGCAGCTCATATTCTTCCTGCCTGATATCTGTGAATATATCCGGCAATGCGCAGTCTTCGATGCGTTCTTCACCTCGCACGATCTGTATGCCGATTGCCTCGTAGGTCATGTTTTCCTCGGTCAGATGCAGCTTCAGCAACACACCACGATCCGTATACGGATGTGCCCTCTGATAATCGGTATCAAAGATAAAATTGCCCAGTGAATAGAAAATTGCCTTTCCATCTTCAAATGTCTCATAGTTTTCCGTCACATGCGGATGATGTGCTACCACAATATCCGCACCGAGCTCTAAATATTTCAGATATCGGTCTCTGGTATACGGATTCGGCAGATCTGCAAATTCTTCCCCGCCATGTGCTACGATGATACACCAACGATGGTCTTTCTTTACTTCATTGATCCGTGCCTGAATATAGGCGAGGTCATCCCAGCGAAATACGCCCGGCTCATCCTTTCCGGCTGGAATACACTCTTTCATGTATGCCACACCAAACATACCGATTCCACCGGCTTCTTCAAAATACACCGGTTCAGAAGCCTCTACTTCATTCACACCAGCACCGATCGTTTGGCAATTCATGTCTCTTGCGATATTTCTCGTCGATACAAGTCCTTCCAGCCCTGCATCCATAATATGATTGTTACTGATGTTCCACACATCGCTCCCGATCGCCTCTAATACACAGGTAGCATCCGGGTTCATCGTGTGAAAAAATACACCTCTTCCTGTCGTATCTTCCCCTTCATATAATGCCCCCTCCACGTTTGCTACCACATGATCTGAGTCCCGAAGGAACTTCACCACCCCTTCTGAAAGGAGCTTCGGGTCTGTCCAGCGCCCTGCCATATACCTGTCGAATCCAATATCACCGGTAAATGCAATCGTACATGTATGTTTCTCCATCGTCATTTCCTCCACCTATTCCATTTATTCCACTTACTCTGTCAATTGTTTCAATGTCTCCAGTAAAAGTCTCCAGATCCGGCCGGTTGACTGGATATGCAGCCGCTCGCGTGGTGTATGGATATTCGGCAGATCCGGTCCGATCGAGATACAATCAAGATGAGGCATCTTTCCGGATAAGATTCCGCATTCCAGACCCGCATGCAGCGCTTCGATCTTTGGTTCTTCGCCATATACTTTCCGGAATGCCGTGATCATCGTCTCACGCAAAGGAGAAACTGCCCGGTACTCCCATGCTGAGTAAGCGGATTCTACTCTCACGGTTGCGCCCAGCGCCTGACAGAGTGCCTGCAGCTTAGCCAGTACTTCCTGATTTTGTGAATTGACCGATGACCGAAGCATGGCACTGCAGACAATCGCATCCTCCTCGGGATAAATTCTTCCTATATTTAAGGATGTCTGCACCAGTCCCGGTACATCCGCACTCATCACCTGCACACCATTCGGTGCACAAAACAGGAAACAAGTGAGCCGCTGTGTCAGGCTCTGGTCAAATGCCAGTTCGCTCACAACATCTGCTGCTGTCACACAAATCTGTATATCCTTGTCTGTACTGTAAAACTCTTTTTGGATCTCTGCTGCTTTGTCCCCGGCAATCTGCAGTGCCTTTTGCGCATCAGACACTAAAACCCGTGCTCCGGCAGCCCTCGGAATCGCATTTTCCTTTGTCCCGCCCTTGATCTCGACAATCCGCAGATCCGTCACACAGCTGATCTCATATAATAACCTGCCGAGCAGCACATTCGCATTTGCACGTCCCAGATGGATCTCCTCGCCGGAATGTCCACCCTGCAGACCATCGATCGATATCGTCAGTGCTTTTCCTTCAAATTGCTCACGCTGTAATGGAAATCTGAAAAATGCACGGATCGATCCGGCACAGCTCACGGTGAGCTCCTTGTCCTTCTCCGAATCAATATTGATCATATATGCAGCCTTCAGATCCGATGTATCCAGACTCAGTGCACCCTTTAGTCCCACTTCCTCATCGACTGTAAATACACATTCCAACGGGCCATGACAGATATCATCCTGATCCAGCACTGCCAGAGCCATCGCTACAGCGATACCATCATCCCCGCCCAACGTAGTTCCACGCGCACCGATCATATCTCCATCTACGAAAAGATCCAGTCCTTCGGTCTCCATGTTTTTCTCGCAGTCCTCTTCTTTTTCGCAGACCATATCCATGTGACCCTGCAGCATGACAGTCGGACATGATTCATATCCGGGAGCCGCGTCTTTCCAGATGATGACATTGTTGTATTCATCCTGACGATAATTCAGGTGATGTGCAACCGCAAACTCCTTTAAATAATCACTAATTGCCCTTGTATTACCGGAACCATGCGGGATCTGACAGATCTCTTCAAAATACTGAAATACCTCATGGGGTTCCAAACCACTCAAAACGCTCATGTATAATCCCTTTCTAAACAACTCCGGCGAATAAGGAAACATACGCAGATGCATGCCATTCTCTTATTCGCCGAATATTTTTCACTATTCTCTACTGTTCGTTCACTGAACTACTATTCTATGCAAGCATTGACATAATTCTCGCACACAAGATCGCTACCGGAGTTCCGATTACGTAACCAACCAGTGCCATCAGAATACCAACCGGAACAAGCGCACCTGAATAAGAACCTGCCAGAACCGGAGCGGATGCGGTACCACCAATATTGGCCAGTGATGCGACTCCCGCAGTAAACATGTCCAGCTTGAGCAGCTTGCAGATGATGATCAGCAATACCGCATGTATCAACAGTACGATAAATCCAGTAATGATCCATGCCGGTGCATCACCGAGCTCTAACAGACTCGCACGGGAAGCTAACAGTCCGATAACGGTGTATAATAACAGGTTTGACACTTCACCGGAACCTGCTACTTTACCAAGCGGGGTAACTGCTGCGATCAATGCGACTGCTGTTACGATCAGAACCGTCCATGTTGCCTTGTCCGAGAAATTGGTCAGGTCGTATAACACGGTACCGAGATTAGATGCGATCGCACTTACCAGTAATGCACTACCGATCAACAGGATCAGGCTCTGGAACGTAATCGGCTTTGTATTTGTCTTTGCTTCTTCCTCCAGACGGGCAGATACTTCATCCAATGCTCTCGTATCAGCCTTTGTCCACTTATTGAACTTCGGTGCGAGCTGAATCGCCCAGAGCAGGAACATTACCCACAGTGAATAATCAATCGAATCGATCACGAGCGCATAGCCCATATCCGCCTCACTGATATCGAGCGCAGCCTGCACAGCGACCATGTTTCCACTTCCACCGATCCATGAACCGCAGAGTGCACCAAGTCCCATCCACGCATCACTGCCGATCACACCCTTCATCAAAAGGAATGCCACAATGAATCCTACAACGATCGTTGCAGTGGCAGAAAGCACACCAATCAACATTTTCGGTCCTAATTTGATTACTTTGCGGATATCACATCGAAGCAGCATCGCGAAGATCATCGCATATGTCATATTATTCTTCAATGCGGTGTACGCAGGCTTGGTAGCCTCCATATCCCATACCTTCAATGTACAAAGAAGCATGGCAATCAGGTAGCACAGAACAACTGCCGGAACATAACTGAAGAATTTTTTCATCGCTCCGGTTGAGTTCTTGTCCAATGTCACCAGAACCGCTGCCATAAAGATTAAGACAGCAACATAAGTAAACCCATTTGTAATCATTTTCGTTCTCCTTTTCTTTTGTTTTTCTATACATAATATACATGAAATCAGATAAAAAAGCAAATTATCTGTAAAAATTGTTTAACAAATGTCCCATTCATTGACAGCAATTCCTGTTCTTTCTATAATAGTGATGAAATAAAGATGAAAATAATGATACAAATATGGTATACATTGATCATACAAAGGAGCCACACATGTCCAATCTGAACGAAAGTCTTGACACCATCCTCGCCGCCTCGCCGCAACGACTGATACTGAGCCGGCAGACGAGCAAAACACAGACCTACCGAAAAGTAACGATCGAGAAAATAGAAAAAAGTGGAAGCAGTTATTACCAGATCGCCCAATATACACAAAAACAGGTATTCCACGAGAACTGTACCACCGTGGAACTCGCTGACTACCTGCATCAGACAATGGGTGCACAGTTTTTACAGTTAAATGCCTGGTCGGACGGGCAGGAGCACCAGATCCTGATGTCCAAAAAAGGGACGGTGACTTATAAGAAGAAGGTTGTCCCCAATGCCACGCAGCCAAAGACCTCCGGCTCACACAATCGCCGGAAAAACTACCTGCTGCAGGAGGGTAATCAGATCCCTCCGCTCATCGACATGGGGATCTTTACAAAGGAAGGGAAAATCGTACATTCCATGTACGACAAATTCCGCCAGATCAACCGGTTCATCGAACTGATCGACGATGCAGCCGGCAATGTGTCCCGCGACTGCTGGCACATCATTGATTTCGGTTGCGGCAAATCCTACCTGACCTTTATCCTGTATTATTATTTTACGGAAATCAAAAAACAGCCGGTCGAGATCATCGGGCTGGATCTCAAAGCCGATGTCATTGAAAAATGTAACCGTGCCGCACAAAATTATGGTTACAGCCACCTGCATTTTGAATTAGGTGATATCAACGGCTACCAGGCTCCTTTTGCTGTCGATATGGTCGTAACGCTCCATGCCTGTGATACTGCAACCGACTATGCCCTGTACAATGCCATCTGCTGGAACGCCGATATGATCTTTTCGGTTCCCTGCTGCCAGCACGAGCTGAACAGCCAGATGCATACAGATACGCTCTCACTGTTTACCCGCTATGGCATCATCCAGGAACGCACCGCGGCACTGATGACAGATGCAATCCGTGGCAATCTGCTCTCATACATGGGCTACAAGACACAGCTGCTCGAGTTCGTTGATCTGAGTCACACCCCCAAAAATCTGCTCATCCGCGCAGTGAAGCAGCCGACTGCATCCAGAAAAGCCAAGAGCAGACAGCTGTCAGAAATACATGCCGTCATGGAACAATTCCATGTACAGCCGACTCTGTACACACTGCTGAGAGAATCCGGCCGGCTCTGATTTTTGTCAATAGATGTATGCAAAATAGTACACACAAAAGGGTCTGAATAGTTCACAAACTTTCAGATCCTTTTTTAGTGCTTTCGCACATTGACTATACATTTTACCCATGTTAAAATTTTAACAACCAATGATTTGAAAGCGTGCACGACCGATCGTCTGCTTTCGCATTTAATGAATAGGAGGATTTTACATTATGGCAAGATTTACACTCCCCAGAGATCTGTATCACGGAAAAGGATCCTTAGAGGCATTAAAGACATTTGAAGGAAAACGTGCTATCATCTGTGTCGGCGGCGGCTCAATGAAGCGTTTTGGATTTTTAGATCGTGCAATCGGCTATCTGAAAGAAGCCGGCATGGAAGTAGAAGTATTTGAAGGTATCGAGCCCGATCCTTCTGTAGAGACCGTTATGAGAGGTGCAGCAGTCATGGAGAAATTCCAGCCTGACTGGATCGTAGCCATGGGTGGCGGTTCACCGATCGATGCTGCCAAGGCTATGTGGATCAAATATGAATATCCGGATTGCACATTCGAAGATATGTGCAAGGTATTCGGTCTGCCGAAGTTGCGTACAAAGGCTCATTTCTGTGCGATTTCTTCTACATCAGGAACCGCTACAGAGGTAACAGCATTCTCTATCATCACCAACTATCAGGATCGTATCAAATATCCGATCGCAGACTTCGAGATCACTCCCGATGTAGCTATCGTTGACCCCGATCTGGCAGAAACCATGCCGCAGAAGCTGGTAGCTCATACCGGTATGGATGCCATCACACATGCAATCGAGGCTTATGTATCTACCGCAAACTGCAACTACACCGATCCGTTAGCAATCCATGCGATCGAGATGATCATGAACGATCTCGTTCCTTCTTATAATGGTGACATGGCTTGTCGTGACCGTATGCACGATGCACAGTGTCTGGCCGGTATGGCATTCTCAAATGCACTGCTCGGTATCGTTCACTCTATGGCTCACAAGACCGGTGCTGCATTCGAGGACTACGGCGCACACATCATCCATGGTGCTGCAAATGCTATGTATCTGCCGAAGGTCATCGCATTCAATGCCAAGAATGAGACTGCAAAGAAGCGTTATGGTGTGATCGTAGATTACATGGGAATTGCAGACAAGAGCGCATCTGATGATGACAAGGTAGCTGCTCTGATCGCTTATCTGCGCAAGATGAACGATGATCTGAACATTCCTCACTGCATCAAGAACTACGGCGCTGACAGCTATCCGACTGAGAACGGTTTCGTACCTGAGGAAGTATTCTTAGAGAGACTGCCCGAGATCGCTGCAAACGCTATCTTAGATGCCTGCACAGGTTCTAACCCTCGTATTCCTTCACAGGAAGAGATGGAGAAGCTGCTCAAATGCTGCTACTATGATACAGAGGTTGATTTCTAATATCGACATACATGCAATGCAAAAGGAGTTCCGGTTATACGGAACTCCTTTTTATATGATCCCGGCAACATCTTATCCCGCCGCTCATTCTATTTTCCAGTCCCCGAAGCGCACCGCACTCACCGTCGCACTGTGCGTCCCGATCATCTTCTCCATCCATACCATATCAAACCACTGACCGAATTTATAACCGCTGTTGTGAAAGCATCCGACTTCCGTAAATCCCAGCGCATGATGAAAACGCAGGCTGTCATCCGTCAGATAGGGGCCTTCTGCCGCCGGGCTCGCAATACAGGCATTCATGTTTAAAATCCCCATGTCTGCCAGTGATTGTTCCAACTGACTATACAGCAGCTTCCCTATACCACCTCTCCTGCTGTCCTTTCGGACATAGACGGTCGTCTCGACCGACCAGTCATACGCTTCTCTGTCCTTGAAACAGTCCGCATATGCATAACCGAGCACCTGTCCATCCTGCACTGCTTTGATATATGGATATTTCGCCGAAATATGCTCGATCCGTTCTGTGAATTCCTCTATCGTCGGCACTTCATATTCAAATGAGATCGCTGTATCACGTACATAAGGCGCGTAGATCCCCAGCATTGCTTCTGCATCTGCGGCTGTCACGCGTTCCAGTTTTATTATAGGTGTACTCATACGTATCATTTTCCTCTCCTTCACGTTTGTACTCTGACCTGCTAATCACAATCCCCTTACATGAGCAATCTCTATGTATCGCTGTCTAACAGCCGAATAACTGTGCCGTTTTCTGCATCCGCTCCGCGATGGGCACCCCAAACGGGCAGCGTGTCTCACACGCCCGACATCCGATACACTCAGATGCCTGATGTTCCAGTGCTTCATAGTGGGCCTGAACCGTCTGCGGCACGCTCAGCTGCATCGTTGCCAGATCATAGAACTTATTGATCATCGCGATATCCAGATTGGCTACACACGGCTTGCAGTGACCACAATAAGTACACTCTCCGCGGTAAGAATGGAACGGCGCATTAGCGATCACGGATGCGTAGTCTTTTTCTTCCTCAGATGCCTGCTCGTATGCGACTGCCTCATCCACCTGTTCCTTTGTATCATAGCCACACATGATCGCTCCGACTGCCGGACGGGTCAGTGCATAATGGATACACTGTACCGGTGTCAGTTTCACACCAAACGGCGAACGCTTCTCATCGAACAGTCTGCCTCCGGCAAAGCCCTTCATGACAGTGATACCGACATCGTTCTGTTCACATACCTTGTACAGACGCGCACGGTCGGCATCGATGCCCTTTAACCCCGCATCGAACTCCTCTGCAAACATCGTATCGATATCCTCGCTGGCAGGCAGCATATCGAATGCCGGATTGATACTAAACAGGATCATCCCCACATATCCGGACTCTGCTGCCCGGACTGCTACCTTCGGATTATGCGAGCTCATACCGATGTGCCGGATCACACCGTTTTTCTTTAACTCCATCACATAGTCCAGATAATCCGAGTGCTGAATCTGTTCCCACTCCTCCTCGGAGTCCACATAATGGATCATGCCCAGATCAATATAATCGGTCTGTAAACGCCTCAGCAGATCCTCAAATGCCGGTCGCACGTAATTCATATCTCTGGTGCGGAAATACTGCCCGTCCTTCCAGGTCGATCCGATATGCCCCTGTATGTACCACTGACTGCGGTCTTCCTTGATTCCCTCGCCGATAATATTTCTGGATTTTGGATCTGCCATCCAGCAATCCAGGATATTGATTCCCTTTGCATGTGCATAATGGATCAGTTCAATGCTTTCTTCCTCCGGATGGCGCTCGAGCCACTCTCCGCCAAAACCGATCTCACTGACATCTAAGCCTGTTTTTCCAAGTCTACGCGTTCTCATAAATATTTCCTCCGAAAATCATTTCTAAACCAAGTATAGCATATCCCCATTTTTTTACAATCTGCAAACATCAGGAGCTATCGAACTTCAGCTGCATTTGACAATTTGTTTCTATCATTTATAATCAAAAGGAGAGAAATACGAAATTGGAGGACTATTCATGTATACGATCGGACAAATCTCACAGATGTTTGATATTCCGGTATCAACGCTCAGATATTATGATAATGAAGGCTTGTTTCCCCATCTGGTGCGTGAAGGCAACAACCGAAAATTCAGCGATGCCGAGATCGAATCGCTTCACATCATCGAATGTCTGAAAAAATCAGGCTTGGAGATCAAGAACATCAAACAATTCTTCCAATGGGTCTCCGAAGGCAGTTCCACATACGCCAACAGAAAAGAGCTGTTTGAGCTGCGCAAAGCTGCCGTCGAAGAAGAAATGCGTGCACTTGAAAAGACGCGCGCCATGCTGCAGTTCAAGTGCTGGTATTATGAGAAAGCCATGCAGGATGGCAGTGAAGATCAGATCCGGGAGATGCTGCCAGACCGACTGCCACCCGAAATCCAGAAATTATATGATCAGGCACACAGCTAGGTCAGCCCTGCTGTCCGTTCGCCTGACGGATCATATCCTCAACAACAATATCAAAGATCTCACCGACTGAATTGCAGTATTCCAGTATTTTCCACGGCTCATTCGTGTGAAAATGGATCTTTACCAGATCCTCGTCTCCCGCTGCGATCAGGCTGTTTCCCTCAAAATGCTCCGTGATATAATCAGAGATCTCGTCCTCATCCAGATCCCGATCTCTGCGCTCGATCAGTAACTGCGTATCGTAACGGTATGCAAACTGGTCATCCTCTGCATCGATTGACTGTACTCCCATATCTTTTATCCTCCATTTTGTATATTTCCCCTATTATAACATTTTTAGATATTTTTTACACAATCTTACCCAATATTTTGTTTGCTTCTTCCATTGACAATTCTAACTTCCGATTATAAAATAAACTTGTTTATTAATAAATCTATTTATTTTTGATCCAAGGAGACTTTTATGCCGGCGAAAAAAAGAATCACAAAAGATATGATTTTAACCACAGCATTCTCCCTGCTAAAGGAGCACGGATTAGCATCGGTCAATATCAAAACGCTTGCCAGTACACTGCACTGCTCTACCCAGCCGATCTATCTGTCATTCACCGGCATGGATGAACTGAGAAACGATCTG
>JBNMKT010000070.1:0-12637 GCA_050874485.1 bacterium | reverse complement strand
TTAACCTGATCAGCGATATCTGACTCAGCGTTCGGTCCTGTACAGTTGTAGCTAACACCGAGCTTAGCCGCTTCCTGCTCAACACCCTTAACAGCTGCCTGCCAGTAAGATGACTGATAAGACTTAACGATGATCTCGAAGTGATAATCTCCACCTGCTGCATCTGCAGTATCAGTTGCTGCGTCATCTGTAGCTGCATCATCTGTTGCTGCGTCATCTGTAGCTGCATCGTCTGTTGCTGCGTCATCTGCTGCGGGAGCATCTGCGGGCTCTTCAGCCTTAGAACCGCATCCAACTACCATTGTTGCTGCCATTGCTACACACAATAAGCTTGCTAAAACTTTCTTTTTCATTTTTTGTCCTCCTTTTTGTACCATTTGTGGTATGTATATAAAACCCCTCCGGTCTTATATCAAATGAAAATTTAAAATATGAAGTTGTAATTGTGAGACAGATTAGTGTACCTCTGCTCTCTTCTTTTTGATGATATCTACCATAACCGCACCGATCAGTACAAGTCCGGTAATGATCTGCTGCCAGTTCGCCTGCAGTCCGATGTAAGGAAGTCCGGTCTTTAACAGACAGATAACGAATACACCGATCAGGGAACCTTCTACAGAACCTGCACCACCAGTAGCTGATACACCACCGATGATTGCGCCACCGATTGCCTCCAACTCGAAGCCGGCTCCGGTACCAGGCTGTACGGTCGCGAATACTGCTGAATATGCGATCGCTGCCAGCGCTGCAAAGAATCCTGAGATTACATATGCCATTACATGGTAGAACTTCACGTTTACACCAGATAATCTGGTTGCTTCTTTATTACTTCCGATAGCGATCGTATAACGACCCATCTTTGTATGATTCAGCACGAATGCCATGATTGCTACGATGATCAGCATCCAGAGGAAACCGATCGGGATCTTGGTTCCGCTTGCTGTAGTGATCTTGAAGATACTTCTGAACCAACCACCATCAGCTCCGGCTGCCGGCCATGAGATACCGAATCCCTTTGAGAAGATAGATCCGAGACCACGTGTGATCATACAGGTACACAGTGTTGTCAAAAACGGCGGCAGATCCATGATTGCTACGAGCACACCATTCAGTACTCCAATCAGGATACCGAGTAAAATCGTTACTAAAAGTCCTACTGCTACGGGCATTCCTTTCTGGGTGATCAGGTATCCACCAGCCAGTGAATAACAGATCAATCCAGTACCGATGGAAAGGTCAACACCTCCAGTGATCAACGGGAATGTTACACCGATTGACATCAATACAATATAGTAGGAATAATCCAGAATACTCATAAGTGTTGAGTACTGTCTGAAGTTCTCACTAATAATACTAAAAAATGCAAATAATACGATTACTACCAGGAGTACGATGAACTTCTGACTCGTAAAAATAGATGATTTCTTCTTCATTGTCCTCTCTCCTCCTTAACCAATCTCTCGTGTTGCCATATTCATGATAACTTCCTGTGTTGCCTCTGCAATTCCGATCTCGCCGGTCTTTCTACCTTCACACATTACCACGATACGATCACTCATTCGTAAAATCTCAGTCATTTCTGAGGAGATCATAATAATGGACTTTCCTTCGCTTGCCAGCTTGTTCATCAATTTGTAAATCTCATTTTTGGCTCCGACATCAATACCACGGGTCGGCTCATCAAAGATCAGGATATCACAGTCATTGATCAGCCACTTGGCGATAACGACCTTCTGCTGGTTACCACCTGACAGATTCACTACCAGCTGATCTACACTCGGAGTCTTTGTTGCCAGTGACTCTACATAATCCTGAGCAACCTTTTTCTCTTTTTTCTTGTTGATGAAAATTCCTGACATGAAGTTCTGTAAACATGCCATTGTAGAGTTCTCAGCAACTGTCTTCTGTACAACGATTCCATAACGCTTACGATCCTCGGACAGATATCCGATACCGCATTTAACCGCATCCTGCGGAGAATTAATCGTTACTTTCTCGCCATTAATATAGATATCTCCACTTTCCTTGGGATCTGCACCGAAGATCGCACGTGCGGTCTCTGTACGTCCTGCTCCCATCAATCCGGAGAATCCTAAGATCTCACCCTTGTGAAGCTCAAAGCTGACATCCTGTACCATTTTTCCTGCGTTCAGATGATCTACCTTTAATACAACCGGTGCATCAGGTGCAACCATACTCTCTGTCTTAGGATCTTCGTAGATCACACGACCTACCATCATGTTAATGATGTCGTCCTTGGTACACTCATTTGTGATCAATGTACCTACATATGTACCATCTCGCATGACTGTTACGCGGTCTGTAATGACCTTGATCTCATCCATACGGTGTGAGATATATACAATACCCAGATTCTGTTCACGCAGATCTCGGATGATCTTGAACAATTCCTCGATCTCTGCCTCTGTCAGCGCTGCTGACGGCTCATCGAAGATGATTACCTTTGCCTCATGTGAGATAGCCTTTGCGATCTCACACATCTGCTGCTTACCAACAGTCAGATCTGCCATTGTCTCTGTAGGATCGATATCGATATGAAGCTTCTCGAATAACTTTCTTGCTTCCTCGTTCATCTTCTTATCATCGATCTTGACACCTTTTTTGAACTCACGTCCAATGAAGATGTTCTGTGCTACAGTCAGATGACCCAGCATGTTCAGCTCCTGATGCACGATAACAACACCTGCATCCTGTGCTTCTCTGGTATTATGAAACTCTACTTCTTTTCCTTCAAATGTGATGGATCCGGAATCCTTTGTATAGATACCTGTCAGTACCTTCATCAAAGTAGATTTACCAGCTCCGTTCTCTCCCATCAATGCATGTACTTCGCCGCGCTTTACCTCGAAGTTTACATGATCAAGTGCATGAACACCGGGGAAAGACTTATCAATATCTTTCATCGTTAAGATTACTTCACCCATTGTCTTACCTTTACCTTTCTGTATGTATCTGCTCTACGAATAATTTTTGCAATTAATTCTTTCTACGTCTTGCCACAACGTCTGCGTATACCGCTACGATTACGATCAGACCTGTGATGATCAACTGATAGTTCTTATTGATACCAAGTGCCAGAATACCTTCCTGTAAAAGTGAGATAATGAATACACCGATTACAGTTCCGCCGATGGACGCCAGACCACCTGCCATGGAAGTTCCTCCCATTACACAACCTGCAATCGCTTCGTTGTTGTACTGATCGCCGTAACCGGGCTGTACAGTGGTATATGCCCCTACGAAGAAGATCGCAGCGATACCTACCAGTATACCGCAGATCACATATGAGAGCATCTCCCATTTCTTTACATTTACACCAGAAAGACGAACAGCCTCTTTATTACTGCCAAGGCTTAAGATATAACGTCCTGCCTTTGTATTATTCAGAATCATGGAACAGATCACTGCTGCTACGAGGAAGATCACAAGACCTACCGGGAAGTTTCCTACCTTTACCAGTTTTCTGAACCATCCGGTTGCCTCTGCTGCCTGCGGCCAGCTGACTGACTGTGTCTTGGTAAATACGGATGCAAGACCTTTGGCGATATTCATGCTCGCCATGGATACGATGAACGGCGGTACCGTCCAGTACGCTACCAGATATCCGTTAAAGCATCCGAACAGGAATCCTACCAGAATACTGATCAGCAGACACACTGCTGTAGGTATTCCATAACTTGTGAGACAGTAACCTGATACCAATGCTGCACAGAACATTACCGGTCCGATCGAGAAGTCGATGCCTCCGGTCGCAATAACAAAGGTAACACCCAGTGCCAGGAATCCAAGGAAGTATGCATAGTTTAATGCGCTCAGAATACGAGGCAGGCCTGCAAATCCCTTTGATGTCAAGCTAAATAGTACGTACATAAGGATCAGTACACCACATAGCACGATTCTGTTAAATCCGATTTTTTTCACGATTGGATTTTGTTTAATCTTTTCCAATTTTCTTCCTCCCAACTATTGTTTTTTGTGTTGGCGTAATTAGGATGAAACGTTTCACCCTTTGAGTAACCTTATTATCCACCCAAACCGTTTCATTGTCAATTCTTATAAATGAAACGTTTCAGAAAAAAGATGGTACAATAGTCACCCTGCCAAGTCAATCCGTCATTTCCCCTACAACGGCTTGATCGAGTTTCCCTCGCGCATCGTCGTTCCCATACTGAGTTCGATCGGCGGTCGTTCCTCCGGGTTCGTAATCTGCCCAAGCACCAGTTCTACTGCCTGTTCACAGATCTCCCGCATCGGCTGTACGACCATACACAGTTTTGGTTTGACAACATGGGACATGATCAGATCATCAAAGCCCATCATAGAAATATCTTCCGGGCAATCATAGGACGATTCGTTCACCGCCATGACCGCTCCGAGCGATGTCTCATAGTTCGTCATGAGCACCGCTGTCGGCCGGTCTCCCAGCGCCAGCAGCTTCTGCATGCTCTCATATCCGAACTCAATCGTATGGGCACCTACCATGCAATACTCTTTGGGCACATCATATCCAGCCTGATCCATCGCTTCCAGATAGCCTTTATAGCGCTCCCAGCCCGTATATTCCACACGAGAGGCAATGATCGCGATCTTCTTGTGTCCGTAGGAGATCAGATGATTGGTCGCACGAAATGCAGCCATCCGGTTGTCGATCTTGACGCAGTCAAAATCCGATACTGCAAACGGCCGGTCCATCAGTACAACCGGAATCTTCTTTTCTCTGGCAGGAAGCAAGAATTCCTCCTTGCGGGATACCGGAATAATGATAATTCCCTCTACCTTCTTATTCAGAAGGAATCGCACATTATCCGCTTCGATCTTCTCATTATTGCAGGAATCGCAGACAAGCAGCGCATAACCCGCCCTGCGCAGATATTCACCCACGTGCCGGATCAATACACCAGAAAACATACTCTCAATATCATATACAATCATTCCGATCGTATTCGTCTTGTTCGTGACCAGTCCTCTGGCTATCTCATTCACCTCGTAATGCAGGTCTTTGATTGCTGCCTCGATCTTTTCCCTGTTCTCGGGTAGCACATTTTTCCCATTTAGGTATTTTGAGATCGTCGCCAGTGACAGTCCCGTCTGATTTCTGATATCACGTATTGTCGCCGCCATATACTGTCCTTTCTGCTCCATGTGTCGAACGCTACCGCGGAACGGTACGCTCTTGTTCGTTTTTTATTATAACATTGGAAAATGGTTTGAAAAGTGATATAATAGTAAAAAACATTGTAAAATATTCACTCATTCGATAAGGAGTTTTCATGAAATACATAGATTACAAAGAGCAGCGCAAACACGGCACATTTAACTTTCCGATTGCATTTTACCACGAACAGCCGCGCAGTCCGCGCTACCATATGACCTATCACTGGCACACCGAATATGAAATTATCCGGATTATATCCGGCAGTTTTCATCTGACCATCAACAATGAAACCAAAGTCTACCATGCCGGGGACGTTATTTTTATCACCGATGGTGTCCTCCACGGAGGCACTCCTATCGACTGCGTCTATGAATGCATCGTGTTTGATCTGCAGATTCTCATGCATAATAATCATGCATGTACAAAGATCATCCAGGATATCACCGACCATAAGATTCTGATACATACACTGCTTTCGGCACATGAGGACAGTATCCAGGAGCTTGTCCACCAGCTGAGCCGGGCGCTCTCCTCACGATCAACCGGATACGAATTCAAGGTACAGGGCTACCTCTATGAACTCATCGGTATTATCCTAGAGAAGCACCTGTATGAACAGAACAAGGATGATGCCGCCTCCAACGAGCGTCTCAACTCGATCAAGAATGTGCTTGCCTATATCTCTGAGAATTATTATAATAGCATCAAGCTTGAACACCTCGCCAAGATCGCCGGCATGAATGAAAAATATTTCTGCCGCTATTTCCGGAGCATGACCGAGCGCACACCGATTGACTATCTGAACTATTACCGGATCGAGTGTGCCTGCGAGATGCTCTCCACCAAGGACATCTCTATCAAGGAAGTGGCACTGTCCTGCGGTTTCAACGATGAGAGCTATTTTATCAAGACGTTTCATAAATATAAGGGCATCACACCCAAGCAGTTTACAACGTCAGAGTTTTAAGGAGGATCTACCAATATGAAGAAGAAAATCTTGTCGCTCTGCCTCGTGGCAGCCCTGACAGCCAGCCTGTTTGCCGGATGCGGCAGCAAAGGCAGCGACAGCCAGCCTGATTGTCCGTTTTCCGAGCTGAAATGGTCAAGCAGCGTGAAAGATATGGAAAAATTAGAAGGCTCAGACTACGAAACTTACGATTCCGTGTATGGTGGCACAACATATACCTATCCAAAGGAGTTCAAAGGTTCTACCGGAACTGTAAAATACATGTTTGATGACAAAGAACGACTCTCCGGTATTGCATGGGCATACGGATCCGAAGATGCCGATGAGTTGTACGGTCTGTATGACGATATTCACAAAGATCTGACCGACACCTACGGTGACAGCGGCTACAATACCGACAAGGAGACCAATTACGGTGATGTATGGTATCGAGAAGATGGAAATATCATCATCAGTACGATGGTGACCGACAGCCAGAAGGCGCTGCAGTTCGCCTACATCAGCCCTGAACAGTCCACTGCCGAGACCGATAAATACAGCAGTGATAAACCGGATCTGATTCATTAGTCTTTCAAAAAAGCAGGTGCGATCACGCACCTGCTTTTTTTACGTCTGTATTCTATATGTATGCTATTCAAAGATCTGTCTGATACTGTCATAGTGGAGAAAAATCCCCTGCTGCGCAAACGCACGGATCTCATCAATGGACGCGAGCATCCATCCGTCTGTCTCCTCTTCCTGTAAATGAAGATCTGCCTCGGTAAACGCACCGGTAAAACGGTACACATCCACAAAATAATTATCCTTTTCCTGTGGATTATCCCTGCGGTAAGAAAATTCATAACCGCCTTCCCAGCCGGATACATCCAGTCCCGTCTCCTCGCGCACCTCGCGAAGTACTGCCTGCTCCGAAGTCTCTCCTGCCATGACACCACCACCAGACACCTCCCACCAGCCGGCCGCCCATGCCTTGGTCTGCACACGTCTGGTGATCAGATAACGTCCGTCCGCATTGCGGATCACGCCCAATACCGTCAGATGATAGTCACCCGGCTGCATATTCCAGTCATTGCGCTTCATGGTTCTGCCGGTAAGCTGCTTATTCTCATCATAGATATCCCATATTTCGTTTTTCATCTGTCTGTTTTCTCCTGTCCCAGTATTTTATTCCATTATTTTGCTTCAGCCTTTTATTCCAGCCTTTATACCACCGCTTCACATATCTACAGCCATTTCAGCAGAATCTCCTGCATCCGCTCCAGCTGCAGCGGTTTTGCCACATGATCATCCATACCTGCCTGTCTGGCTTCCTCTATATCATCATCCAATGCAAGCGCTGTCATCGCAATGATCGGTATCGTCTTGACATCGTCCCGTTCCAATCCACGAATCATGCGTGTCGCTATATAGCCATCCATCACAGGCATCTGGACATCCATAAAGATCAGCTGGTAATAATCTTCCGGTGCCTCGGCAACCCGCATCACTGCCTGCTGCCCATTTTCCGCATAATCTACCTGCATGCCAGTCAATCCCAGCATTTCCTGTACGATCTCACGGCTCAATTCATTATCCTCGGCAATCAATATACGCTTATCCTGATAATTCTCTCTGCGGAAATCTTCGATGTGTACCTCTTTTTTTATGGATTTTAATAAAGGTTCCCCTACATGCTTCTGCAGCTTCAGATGGATGATCACCACGATGCGCGTGCCACTCTCAGGCTCACTCTCCACCTCAATCGTACCATTCATTAACTGCACCATGTTTTTGACGAGCGACAATCCCAGTCCCATGCCCTTGATCTCTTCCGTCCGGCGATCCTCCCAGACGCGTTCAAAAGGCTCAAACACATGCTGTGCTGCCTCTTTGGTCATGCCGATGCCGTTATCTTCAAAAGTAAAACGATATTTCCCTGCAAAGCGGAGATCGGACTGCAGTTCATCAACAATCACACGAATCTGCCCACCCTTTGGGGTATATTTGATGGAATTTTCTATGATATTGGAAAAAATCGCCTGTACGCGCTCCGGCGCACCGACCACGTAATCATGCTGCAGACCTGTGGTCTCTATCGTCAACTGATGCGACCGGGCCTGAGCCATCGGACGCAGCAGGTCGACCGCATGGGAAACGGCATCTGTCAGCCGGAAATTCTCCTCCGTCAGATCAAGCCGTCCGGATTCGAGCATGCTCATATCCAATATATCATCCAGCATCTCCAGCAATTGTTTACCCGATTTATCGATCTTACTGAGCGCATCCAGCACTCGCTCCCGTTCCCCGATATGCAGCTCCGCCACTGTCGTCATACCAATGATCCCATTCATCGGGGTCCGGATGTCATGTGAGATACGTGTCAGGAACGTCCGTTTTGCCGCGCCTGCCAGATCTGCACGTTCCGATTCGAGTGCCAGCAGTTCCTGCTGATTTTCCAGCTGTCCGATACGCTGTGTCAGCATCTGTGCCGTCCGGTCGACATTCACAGCAAGCCGTGAGAGCTCCGGCATAGAATCGCCACCCCCGGAAATACTCACAGGTATCTCACCCTCTGCCAGCTTCGCCATCGACTCATCCAGCTTTTTTACCGGAGTCGTGACCATCCCATGGATATATACTGCTATGAGTAAGCCTATGACACCCATAGCCAGCGCTGTGATTCCTCCTATGCACCATGTGAGGCACGATACCAGTTGTGGCGGCTGCAATCCCGCATGGCCGATAAAATGTACCGCCAGTTCCGTGACTACTGCCCAGCAGACAAATACGAACGCAATGAGCATCACTATATATCGGTTGATCTTCTTCTTCATCCCGATTCCCCCATAGCTATCCTGCTTGTGATCCAAGCTGTTTTCTCGATAAATGATACCTACATCTTAGCACAGCTTTTCAGGGCATACAAGAGTCTACGAAAACGCTGACCGTATCCGTGCCACGCGCTGCGCAAACTGCCCATAGAAATCCCGGGAAATATCATACGGGGTCAGATAAAAGGTCTGCAGCAGATACAGATTGAGCTGTCTGGCAGATTCTTCCTGTGCATCTGCTAACAGACCGACCATCTCACGGCGAAAATCGTGCCATTCTTTTATAAAATCATGGTAAACCGCCGCCGGTTCGATCCCGATCCATTTACTGACACGTACTTTGGAACGCTGGTGATTCTCACACGCATCTTCGAGCAGGAAATAGGTCATCTCCGTCTCCGTGAAATTCCGCCCAAGCGGAAACAGCCGGCAGATCCCCGGCCGGTATGCGTGGATCGTACAGCGCCCCTCCTCACTGAGAAAGGAACATCCTCCGGTCTGCGCATTCATCTGCAGATGCGGCAGGATCATCCCCTCCCAGACCGTGAGTGCCACCGTACCATTCTGCAATAGTTCTGCCATCGGTTTTCCCTGTCTCTGCAGCTGCCAGACATCGTAGGGATCGAGCCGGATCGAATCACCCATATCACGGCAGCATGAGCTGCAGCCGTGGCAGTCATGGCAGTCCACGCGCACGAGATCGTTTTGTTTATATAGCATCAGTTCCATTCTCTAGTCCCTTTCATCTGTTGTAATATTGGTCTCTAACAGCTGCTGCCAGACATCCTCAGGCTGTGCCTGTGAGAGCGACAGGCTGTACGCATATGTTCCATCTGTCCATACCGCGAGCACATAGCCATCGTCCGCTCCACGCAGTTCTATCTGCATATCTCCTGCCGATACCGTATCGATCTTCCCATATTGATTATAATCGCCGGAATTATCCCCCGTTCCCAGTGATTTACGATAACATGCAGATGTATCGCCGGTCTGATAATCGATCTGCGCGAGATCCGTGCCAATCGATGTATACACCGTCGTCTGAGGCTCAAACGGCAATCCCTCGATATCGCTGACCTCGTAGCCCATCTGTGCCGACAGTGCCTGTGCGCTGTCATACTCCTGATAATCCCAGGTCACCTGTGTATCTTCTTCCGGTGTCTGATCCTGATTCTGATCACTATTTTTTGTCAGCACATGCGGCATCACCGTGCATGCAGCGATCAGAACGACCAGTCCTGCCGCCATCCCGACATATCTGCGGCGGCTTGCAAATTTTGTGACCTTTTTCTGCTCCTTTACCGCCTGATCCGGTGACAGATCTGCCTGCTGTACATGCTCCAGTATGCGCGCACGCATCTCGGGGGTGAGTTCTATATGTTCCATAATCTCATGATAATGATCACTCAAAATCATACACCTCCTTTAGCATATCCTTCAACTGTGCCCGCGCACGCCGCAGATCAGAACGCACGGTAGATTCCTTTCTGCCTAAAATACGCGCAATCTCCGCTGTCGCATAGCCTTCTTCATAATACAGGTGTATCGTCTCCCGATACACCTGTGGTAATTGTTTCACTGCATCCCATACAAAAGACAGATCTTCCCGCTCCTCTGCCGCCAATGTTTCGCTCAGTTCATCAGCAGCACGTACTTTATTATATGCGATGCGGTTTTTACTCAGATTGGCAGCCACATGCAGCAGCCACGCTTTTTCATGTTCAGTTCCTGTCAGCTGCGGAGTCGTCCGCAGGAACTGTATCAATGTATCCTGCACGACCTCCTCCGCGTCACTATAATTATGCAGATAGGTATATGCCAGCCGCAGGATGCTGTTTCCATATTCCGTCAGCATCCGCTCTGCCTGACGGTTCACTTCCTCTTTACTTACACTTACGCTTATTTCTTTTTCATTTTTTGCCCTGGTTCTGATCGTTTCTGCAAAACAGATCACAGTAGCAGCCAGTGCACGCAGACGCTCTGTCAGACGCGTCCCCAAACTGCCATTCATCACGTCCATGATCTGAATACCGTTATCAAACATCCCCTGAGCCATATATCCTGCCGTGGTCATAATGCCTCCTGTGTCACACTACTGAATACTCTGTACGAGAGCTGTCATCTGTGCTGCTGTCACACCTGCATCCGCATATACCGCATAGGTATAACCACCATTGTTCCATACTGCTACATAGACCAGTGTACCATCACCGCGAAGCTCTGTCTGATGTCCACCGATCGTCACCTGCTCCTTTTTCGCATAATCGATATACACGCCACTGATGTCCTCTGTGCCTGCCATCTTGCGCAGAGTGATCTGTGACTCGCCTTTTTCATAAACGACCTGCTGCATCTTTCCGTCCATCACGCTGATGTACGACTGTTTGTAGCCATCGATCTGCTCAGGTACTTTGAACGCAAATCCTGCTGCCTTTTCAGCCTCTGCCAGTGTCCCATACTCTACGAACGGATTCGGGATCTGTGTCTGATCCTTGTCCTTAGTCGAAAAATTGATCTTCTGTCCATCAATGCTTAACACAGAGGAATCATTTCCCTCGATCACCCAGAACAGGGACATCGGTACATAGATGGTCTTTTTTACGACATACGGTGCACTGCCAAGTGAAAACTGTCCGGTCGCGCCATCTGCTCCCTGAATGCTGGTCGTCAGAGAATACGCATCTTTTCCGATCGTGAAGTCTGCGTGCATCTCTCCCGTGTCGAGGCGCACCTGATTGCCCTTTTTCGTGACCTTCATGCCGGTTGCCTTTGCCATCTTGCGCAGCGGCACCATCACAGGTACTTCTACACCAGTGTCCTTGTCATCGACAACGACAGTGTACTGTGCGACGGTATCGAGTTTTTGATTCGCTTTGGCTGCCAATGCGGTCGTTCCCGCAAATGTCGGGATTGTCAGTGTAGCTGCTAACAGCAGGGATAAGAGTACGGTAAATTTTTTGTTCATCATGGTTTTTTTCTCCTTTTCGCTTTGTTTTTTTTGGGGTTATTTTTTATTACTTCTTTACCCTTTCACCTTATATACAGTCTGGCTCCGTGAAATGTTGCAAAAAAAGAAAAATTTTTTTGATTTTTATTTTATGTCTCCGCATGCTCCGCCACAGCGGAATCCTCGCGGATCACCATGATATCATTGAGCCTCAGCAGCGTATCTTTCTGCGGCAGAATCGACAGATCCTCCCGCAAAATGAGAAAGATCGTGACCTGGTTCTCCTCCTCGACTTCTTCGATCGTCTTGCCCGCGTGGCGCTTATCGACAAACACCTCCGCGATCTCATGGATGTCCTGCTGTCTGAGACTGGATATACTGCTCTTTCGCTGATACTGCTCGACGAATCCGGCGCTGATGATACCGGTCGGGATCGCCACCGCGCCGACACCCAGATATGCGATCGCGATCGCCATGACCCGCCCAAGCGTCGTGATCGGATAGATATCTCCGTAGCCGACGGTCAACAGCGTCGACATGCTCCACCAGATACCGCTGAATGCATTGCGGAAAACAAGCGGCTGTGCCTCGTGCTCCACACTGTACATACACAGGCTGCTCGCCAGCATGAGTATCATCACGATAAACACCGAGGAAATGATCTGGTTGCGCTTCTCATATAATACAGTCGTGATCACATTGAACGAATCATATTTGGCATTCAGCCGGAACAGATG
>JBNMKT010000069.1:0-12657 GCA_050874485.1 bacterium | reverse complement strand
TTTCTCATGTTTGTTCCGAGTGCTGCCACTACAGCCAGTGATAACAGGATCGGAGGTACGCACATAAATACATCGACAATACGGCAGATCACATTATCGATCACACCGCCAAAATAACCTGCACAGCCGCCCAGGATCGCTCCTGCCACCAGCGCCATCAGACTCGTTGAGATTCCTATAAACAGGGAATACCGCGCACCGCGGACAACACGCGCGAACAGATCTCTGCCGAATTCATCTGTTCCGAAAAAATGCGCGAGCGAAGGCCCCTGTAGACGGTCCGCACCGACCTGTTCAATACACTTTTCATACGGCACAATGACATTCGCGAAGATCGTCATCAAAAGGAGCAATACCAGAATGACCAGTCCTATCACAGCGACCTTATTTTTCTTATATCTGCGCCAGAATTCTTTCAAAAAGGCTCTCGGCCTGCTTATATTATTATTCACGGCTCTTGCCTCCGTTCACATATTTCGCCTTGATTCTCGGATCAATAAATGCATACAGCACATCCACAATCAGAATGATCACACTGAATAAAAAGGCCAGAAAAAGCGTAGCTCCCATCACCATCGGAATATCCTTCTGTCTGATGGAATTCGTAATCAGCGTACCCATTCCGGGCATCGCAAATACAGTCTCTGCAATAATTGCACCACCCAGCGATGCACCGAAGCTCGTTCCCAGCACAGTCACCACCGGAAGCAGTGCATTTTTCAGGGCATGCTTAAATATAATGCGCTTTTTAGATGCGCCCTTCGCCTTTGCCGTGCGGATATATTCCTGTCTGAGCGTCTCTAACATGGCAGACCGCGTCAGCCGCAGCAGACCGGCCGCACTCGACATACACACTGCGATCGTCGGCAGGATAAAATGTCTGAGCGAATCCGCACCAAAGCTTGGAAGTACACCAAGCTTCAGAGAAAAGAGCAAAATCAGCATGGAACCCAGCCAGAAACCAGGTATGCAGGCGAACACCAGCGCTACTACTACCAGTACATGATCAACGACAGAATACTGCTTTACGGCCGATATAATACCCAGCGAAATACCGATGATCGATGCAACCGACATCGACAGCACTGTCAGCAGCAGTGTATTAGGGAAACGTGCCATAATGTCATTGATCACCGGCTCTCTCGTCTGATAAGACGTACCCAGATCAAAATGGCACACCAGATTGCCTATGTAACTGAAAAACCTTACCAGAAAAGGCTTATCATATCCAAACTGCGCATTTAACGCAGCGATATCTTCCGGTTTGGCGGTGATTCCGAGAATAATGCTTCCCGGATCTCCCGGTGTCAGGGAGAGAATGGTGAATACAAGAAATGCCACTCCCAGTAACACCGGAATCATATAAAGTATTCTTTTAATAATATATTTTGCCATTTTTTATTTCCAACTAAAATTGTATAAGGAATAGATTCCTTCAAACGGGAACTCTCCGCACTCCAGATTCTCTGCATGTGCATAGATCATTAACGGGTTACACAGTACTGCATAGATCGCTTCATCCTGTGCTTTGCCAAGCGCCTGCTGCAGGATCTCCTCTCGCTTATCTGCGTCTGTCTCCACCTTTGCCTGTGCAAACAGATCATCCATCTCGGGGTCTGAGTATCTCGCATTATTGGCTGTTCCTATATAATCAGATGCGAAAGCCATCTCCAGATTCTGCGAATCGCCATCCAGTGTCATCTCAAGTGCTGTGATACTATAGTTTCCGCTCGTCAGATCATCAATATAAGCATTGAATTCCTTGACTTCCACTTCTACCTGCAGACCGACCGCTGCCAGATCCGACTGAATCACGGTCGCGAGTGCGGAGTGCCGCTCTGCTACCAGCAGCTTACCCAGGTCATAGCCATCTGCATAACCAGCCTCTGCGAGCAGCGCCTTTGCCTTATCCGGATCATAACTGTACTGTGTCTGGTCATCAGAAAAGCCCAGTCTGGTCTTGGCACAGATATTTGAGTTCTCCTCTGCCTCTCCGTCATAGATCACAGAAATGATGTTGGCTCTGTCGATCGCATAATTGACCGCCTGTCTTACGCGCACATCATCAAAGGGAGCCTTCTCCGTATTCATGGAGATATACGCAAAACCTGAGGTCTCTACCTCCTCGATCTTTACCTTGTCATCACCCTTTAACTGGCCCAGTGTCACCGGCTCGATCATCGCCATGTCTACTTCACCAGTCTTTAGAGAGACCGCTGTCGTCGACTGATCCGGGATGACAACGTAGCTCACATCCTTGATCGTGGCGGGTCCTCTGTAATATCCGTCATACGCTTCGAGTGTGATCTTGCTGCCCTTGTCACGGCTCACAAACTTATAAGGGCCGCTGCCGACCGGCTTGCTGACGAATTTCTCTGCATCTGCCTCATAATATGCCTTGGATGCGATATTACACTGGCACACACCTAATAAAAACGGTGAGTACGGAGTCTTCAGATGGCACACAACCGTCTGGTCATCGACCACTTCTACGCTATCGAGTCCCTCCACCTGGGAACTCTGGTATTCTGAGTTCTGATATAATTCCAGTGAAAACTTTACATCTTCAGCTGTCAGCTGTGATCCATCATGGAATGTCACATCATCGCGGAGTGAAAATGTATAATCGAGTCCGTCATCACTGATCTTTACCTCTTTTGCGATGCGCGGCTCCGGATCATGTGTTCCATCCAGATTCATATACATCAGTGTATCATAGATCTGCGAAAGGATCGTATGCTCGATCGTCGTCGAAAAATCCGACGGATGCAGTGCATCAATATCAACATCTGTTGCGATCACAATCTGATCCTCTTTTGCCGATGAAGCATTGGAGCTACTAGTGTCCGTCCCGCCGCCGCATGCGGTCATACTTACTGCCATTACAGCTGCGACTAATAATGCTGCTATTCTCTTCATTTTTTCCTCCTAAAAGTTGAATTCTACATTTGAAAATGCACAAATCAGGTCTACGCCACCCTCGATATCCGCCATGGATGCGACGGCACTCTGCGAATGCGGATATCGGACTGTCACTACGATTCCTCCTGCCCTGACTCCAAAATGGGACGTATTCATGCTGGAAGCGTCAGTGCCGCCCTGATCAATGACCTCACGCTGGTAGTTGATCTGCTGCTGTTCACAGCATTGGATCATCGCATCCACGACATCCTCATCACATACAACCGACGGATCGCAGATCTTGATCCCGATACCGCCATCTACCTCGTTCGCCCCTTCCAGGTCACAGGGATAATCATGTGCCGGCGTGATGTCGACTGCGATTCCGATATCCGGCTGGATACGTTCTGCCGCGGGTTTTGACCCTCTGCATCCCAGCTCCTCCTGCACGCAGAATACATAGTATACATCATTGTAAGGCTCCCTGTTCTCCTTCAAAGCCTCAATCAGCTGGTAGATTCCGATCCGGTCATCCAATGTCTTTGCGCACACCCTGTCATTCAATAGCGGCAGGTATTCACCGTAATACCCACAGACATCTCCGATATTTACATATTTTAATGCATCCTCTTTGCTCTTCGCCCCGATGTCGATATAGAGTTTTCCTGCCTTGTTCTTTGCATCCTCGATATCTCCCTCGCAGCCAACCACACCAGTCAGGCCATTGCGAAAGACCACCCGCGCATTATATGCGGAGCCGGTCCAGTTCCAGCCCATATTGCATACACGCAGTCTGCCATCCGCCTCGATCTTTTTTACCATAAAACCGATCTCATCCATATGCGCAGCATACATGATCTTCTTCTTGTTCGTTTTCCCGATTCCTTTTTTCAAAACAATCAGATTGCCGATGGGATCTGTTGTGATCTCGTCGGCATAGCCCTCGATCTCACCCAGAATATACTCACGTACCCGCTTCTCATATCCGGACACGCCCCACAACTGTGTCAGTTCTTTTAATAAACGTTCGTCTCTCATGATTTCTCCTCTTTAAATCGCTAAAGTGATTATGTACTATTATAACATGTTCTGTTCAGTTTGCAATATGCATTTTGCAAAATGCACATTTCTTGACACAAACCAGCCAAACGTAGTATATTTAGTTTGTAAATGAAAGGAAATCACTATGAACTTAGTAAAAACAACATTATCTGAACAATTATACGAATTGATCCGTAACGACATCATCACCCAGCAGATTCAGATGGGCGAAAAGATCACGCTGAAACAATTTCAGGAAAAATATAATGTGAGTTCCACACCGATCCGTGAAGCACTCACCCGGCTTGGAAACGAAGGACTGGTGAGCATCATCACAAATGTCGGTGCCAATGTCATCTCCATAGACCGGGATGACCTCGTGGAATTATATGAATTTATGGGGGATCTGGATAGTCTCGCAGTCTCATACAGCAGCCGCAGTACGCAAAAAACTGAACTCATAGGACAGCTCGAGAACTGTGTTGCCACGACTGCTGACACTTCACAGACTTTAGAAAAAAGAATCTCGGCCTCTGACTCTTTTCACCTGTTGTTTTACGATTATGCCAATAACCGGCGATTATCAGGTGCCGCCGAAAAACTCCGCAGCCAGCTGACGATCTTCTCCCACAATTATGAGCGCGATGCACAGACTCTGATGCGCATCGAACAGATGCATGAAGAGATACTGACACTCTACAAGTCAGGAAACTACGAAGCTGCTGCAAAGACAATGAAGGCACATCTGCAAAAGTCATTGACCTACGCATTAGATATGTTGCCGACAACGTAGAAAAAGCGGAAAACGATAACGTTTTCCGCTTTTTTATCTGATTTTATAAATATCTTATACGTTGTATCTTATAAGTGCAGCACACGTTCCTTGATCTCCTGTGTTCTGCCCTGATTCCAGAACTGTGTACCGATATAGCCACAGGTACGACGCGCGACATTCATCTTGTTCTGGTCACGGTTGCCACAATTCGGGCACTCCCATACCAGCTTGCCGTGCTCATCGTTCACGATACGAATCTCTCCACCAAAACCGCATACCTGACAATAGTCACTCTTTGTATTCAGCTCTGCGTACATGATATTGTCATAAATATATTTCATCACGGTGAGTACCGCCTCGATATTGTTCTTCATATCAGGTACTTCCACATAGCTGATCGCGCCACCCGGAGACAACTCCTGGAACTGCGCCTCGAATTTGAGTTTGGCAAACGCATCAATCTGCTCCGTCACATGTACGTGGTAGCTGTTCGTAATATAACTCTTGTCTGTGACACCCGGAATCATGCCAAAACGCTTCTGCAGGCACTTGGCAAATTTGTAGGTCGTAGACTCAAGCGGTGTGCCATACACACTGAAATCAATGTTTGTCTCCTGCTTCCAGCGTGTACATGCATCATTCAGATACTGCATCACCTGTAAAGCGAACGGTGTTGCCTCCGCATCCGTATGTGATTTACCGGTCATATATCTGGTGCACTCACACAGTCCCGCATAGCCGAGTGAAATCGTAGAATAGCCGTTGTATAACAGCTTATCGATCTTCTCTCCCGGTGCCAGCCGGGCCAGTGCTCCATGCTGCCACAAGATCGGTGCGACATCCGAAGGTGTCCCCTTCAGGCGCTCATGGCGGCACATCAGAGCCCGGTAGCACAGATCCAGACGCTCATCAAAGATCTTCCAGAACTGATCCATATCTCCGCCAGAAGAACATGCGATATCCACGAGATTGAGTGTCACAACACCCTGGTTGAATCTGCCATAATATTTATGCTTACCCGCCTCATAATTACCCGCATTTGCGATATTGCCGACACCTGCATCCGTAAATCGATCCGGTGTCAGGAAACTGCGGCATCCCATACAGGTATAGACATCACCTTTTTTCAACTGACGCATGATCTTCTCAGAGATATAGTCCGGCACCATACGCTTTGCCGTACACTCCGCTGCGATCTTTGTCAGATAGAAATATTTGCTGTCCTCATGGATATTGTCTTCCTCCAGCGTATAGATCAGCTTCGGGAATGCGGGAGTAATATAGACGCCTCGCTCATTTTTCACGCCTCTGATCCGCTGATAGAGCATCTCTTCGATGATCATCGCGAGATCATCCCTGCTGCGTCCCTCCGGAACCTCATCCAGATACATAAACACTGTCACAAACGGAGCCTGTCCATTCGTCGTCATCAGGGAAATGACCTGATACTGGATCATCTGTACGCCCTGCTTGATCTCCTCACGCACCCGCATCTCAGCAATGTCGTTGATCTTCTCCTCATCGAGCTGCAGTCCTTCAGCCTCGAACTCCTCACGCACCTTCTTGCGGTATTTTTCACGGCTGACCTGTACAAACGGCGCCAGATGTGCCAGTGATATACTCTGTCCGCCATACTGTGCACTCGCAATCTGGGCGATACTCTGCGTCGCGATGTTGCATGCAGTCGCAAAGCTCCTGGGTCGCTCGATCATCGTCTCACTGATCACCGTGCCGTTTTGCAGCATATCCTCTAAATTGACCAGACAGCAGTTGTGCATATGCTGTGCAAAATAATCTGCATCATGAAAATGGATGATTCCTTTCTCATGCGCCTCTATGATCTCCTGCGGCAACAGAAAACGTCTCGTGATATCCTTGCTGACCTCGCCAGCCATATAATCACGCTGCACACTGTTGACGGTCGGATTTTTATTCGAATTTTCCTGTTTTACTTCCTCATTGTTACATTCGATCAGACTTAAAATCTGCTCATCCGTCGAATTCGACTTGCGCACAAGCGCTCTCCGATAACGGTATGTGATATAATTTCTCGCCACACCAAACGCGCGCAGATCCATGATCTGATTTTCTACCAGATCCTGTATCTCCTCCACATTGAGTGCACGATTCATGTCCTCGCACGCATTACGCACATTGTCCGCAATTTTTAAAATCTGCTCCTGCGTCATGCGCTCAGCCACAGGCACACTCTCGTTTGCCTTCTGTACTGCCGCGATAATCTTTGTGATATCGTAATCTACCTCTGCCCCACTTCGTTTAATAATCTTCATACCGCATACTCCTTCAGCTTATGTTCTGTTCACGCCTGGCTGCTCTGCCAGCAACCCGGGCGCCAAAAACGTCGCTAACATGTATTGTACTAGATGTTGTGTATAGTGTCAACCGAGATACTATATATTTCTATTTTTGGTGATTTTGAACAAATCGGTATTTGCGAAATTTATAGACACTATCACGGATAATCTGCGATCGTGGCGGTATCCCGATCAGGCTGCTCCAATTGTCCGGAATAGCAAGAGGAGAAATGCGCACGCATTTCTCCTCTGTAATGAATCTGTCAAAATAAGCAGCCCACTCGCTACAGCGAGCCCTTCGTCGATAACACATCCGTGATTCTGGGGTCAAATTTTGTTGCCGCATCCAGTGCCTTGGCAAATGCCTTGAACAACGCCTCCATCATATGGTGGTCATTTTCACCATAGAGCACCTTCAGGTGCAGATTCATACCGGCTGAATAACTGACCGCATAGAAGAACTCGCGTGCCATCTGCGTATCCATGCCACCGACCATCTGACCACGAAACGGTGCATCGAACACCAGATAGGGCCGTCCAGACAGATCAATCGCACACATCGCCAGTGTCTCATCCATCGGCAGCATACAGCTGCCATAGCGGACAATCCCTTTTTTATCTCCCAGTGCCTCGCGGATCGCAGTGCCGAGCACAATACCCATATCCTCTATCGTGTGATGGCTGTCTACATGCACATCCCCATGACAGACCGCATCCAGATCAAACAATCCATGTCTGGTGAAACCATCGAGCATATGGTCAAAAAATCCGATGCCAGTATCGATCTGACTCACTCCGGCTCCATCAAGTTCCAATGCCACCCTGATCTGGGTCTCCTTTGTACTCCGTTCAATCACTGCTGTTCGACTCATTTATTAAAACCCACCTTGCTCTGTTCTCTTGATAATGTCATCCTGCAGCGATTTGGACAATGTGGTAAATAATGCACTATAGCCTGCTACACGGACAACGAGTGTCTTATAATTTTCCGGGTGCTTCTGCGCATCCAGCAAAGTCTCCCGATTGACGACATTAAACTGCATATGCATGCCCTTCTCATCAAAGAAGGTACGGATATAAGAAGCAAATTTACGCAGTCCGTCCTCTCCTGCCAGTGCGGAAGGATGGAACTTCTGGTTGAACAGCGTTCCATTGGAAGCAATTCCGTGATCGAGCTTTGCTACAGAGTTGGCTGTCGCTGTCGGTCCCTTGATATCACGTCCCTGCATCGGTCCGACACCATCTGCTACCGGAGTATTAGCCAGTCTGCCATCCGGAGTCGCTCCGGTCTGTCTGCCGAGCGGTACATTCGCAGATACCGGATAGAGTCCGGCCTGATACATGCCGCCTCTCGGATTGCGGTACTGCTGCAGCGGCTTGGTATAAGCATATGCCACGCGGCGTGCCATTGCATCCGCGTCATCATCATCATTTCCGTATTTCGGAGCCTGCCCGATCAACTGCAGGATCTCATCATAACGCTTCTGTGTTGCCTCATCCGGCTTCACATTTGCGAGTGTCTCTGCGATAACAGCGACCTCCTTCTCGCCGACAGTCTGACCCTTTGCCAGCATATCCGCGATGATCTGTGAGGACAGCTCCTGCATACGCATCGTGCTCAGTCCCTTGCCGAAATTATTCTCCAGCGCATCTTTCATCTCTGCCATCGTGACTGTCTTTTTCTCGTATACCAGCTCACGGATCGCCAGCATGGAATCAGCCACATTTGCGATACCGAATCCCTGCGGGCCGGTAAAGTTGTAGATCGCGCCGCCCTCCTGCAATGACTTTCCGCGTCCGATACAGTCATCGATCATGCTGGACTGGAACGGCAGCGGCATACGTGTCGCATGCGCATTGTCAATACAGTTGAGTGCATTGACCATCACCGCGATAAAGTAGTTCATCTGCTTCTCATATGCATGATAGAACTCCTCGAATGTCTCCATCTTGGTGACATCGCCAGTCTGGGGACCGACCTTCTCACCATTCTCATATCCATTCGAAAATACCATCTCAAGCGGACGGCACATATTAAAGAATGCAGCGTCATGCCATCCGTCTGTCTTTCCTGCCTTCTGAGGCTCTACGCATCCGATGATGTTGTATGTACGTGCATCTGCCAGAGACACACCTCTGCTCATCAGAGACGGAATAATCACTTCATCATTGTAAAATGCCGGTAAGCCCACACCGGTACGAGCCAGACGTGCTGCCTTGATGATAAATGCATCCGGCGTCTTGTTCCAGATACGGACAGACAGCGACGGCTGCGGCAGCATCACATGCATGCTGGCTTCGAGACACATAAAGGACAGGTCATTTGTCACATCCAGACCTTCCTCATCCTGTCCGCCTGCGATCAGATTCTGGAACAGGCTATAGCCTGCGAATCCATCCGCACTGCCCTCGTCGCGGCATTTATTCAGATCATTGAGCTTGATCCAGATACAATCCATCAGCTCCTGTGCTGCTTCACGGGTAATACGGCCCTCATCGAGATCTTTCTTATAATAAGGATACATATACTGGTCAAAACGGCCGGGTGAGATCGAATGTCCGCTGGACTCCGTCTGCAGCAGTTCCTGTACAAACCAGAATGACTGGCATGCCTCATAGAATGTCTCTGCCGGCTTCGCAGGTACTTTCTCACAGTTGGCAGCGATCACGCGCAGTTCTTCTTTTCTGACCGGATCAGTCTCTTTTTCTGCTTCCTCAGCAGCGAGTGCTGCATATCTTTTCGCATAAGTGATCGCAGCCTGACAGCTCATCTTTGCCGCTTCAAGGAATGCGTGATGTCTCGCATAATCCGGTGCACATAATGTGAGCTTGTCCAGCTCCTCATCAATCTTTGCGATGATGCCTTCAAATCCGATGGCGAGCACTTCCTCATACTTTACCGTAAAATGCCCAATACCATTATAGTAATAATTACCAGGCGTAAAGATATTGTGCTTCATAGCCATGATCGACTCATCAGCCATCGTGGCAGTCGCCAGTTCACTGGTCGTCTTGCCCTTCCAGTATTTGTACGCCTCATGCAGACGCTTTTTCGTATCATCAGCAATATAGAACGGATCAGCCTCACGAGTCGCTACCGTATCATACTCCTGCTCCATCCACTCAAACGAATACTCCGGGAACATCTGACATCCGCGCGGTGCGATCGAATTGCTGCCCACGATCAGCTCTAACGGGCGGATCACGATCGGCAGCTTCTCACAGATCGCCTGAAATGCCTTCGCACGGCGTGTAATGATCGGATCATTCTCTGTCGCACGATAACTTTCTGTCACAATCTCTGCACGGTCTGCTTCTATCACCGGCATATCTGCAAACAGATACTCTATCAATTTGGGAATACGGGGAGATTTCTCGATCTCTCCATCATAATACTGTTTCGGCATGCTTGCTTCCTCCAAAAATCTATAGTTGTATATTTTGGTTTCTGCCTAAAAGTATAACATAATGGGTCAAAAAAAACCACATATTTTTCTGTTTTTTTGTGGTTTTTTCTGTTTTGCTGTTGTTTTCAGCTAATTATTTACTTTTATTATGTTCTCTGTCATATTTGGAGATCAACATCGTGCGCACCCACTGGGGATCATTGCGGTAGTGGTTCTGCACATAACTCGTATACTCGGTTCTTGTCATGTCTTTAATTTTTTTCGTTTCGTTCACAGTCACATTTCCTCTCTTTGTTTATTTGTTGATATTCAAATGGTACCCACCATTCTGGGCTTTCTGGTCTGTCTCACCGACACCTTCTGATAATTCTGCGGAAGAACGCGTTTTCAGTTCTGCCAGTAATGCACGCATCTTCTCCTCTGCCTTCACCTCATCATAATCCTCGAGCATCTGGATGACATCCTCCGTGC
Source organism: bacterium (assembly GCA_050874485.1). Taxonomy (GTDB): domain Bacteria; phylum Bacillota; class Clostridia; order Lachnospirales; family Lachnospiraceae; genus W0P33-017. Next base: position 1,747 of record JBNMKT010000069.1, on the reverse strand, counting down.
GTTTGCGCACATAGTTACCGATATCATATTTCTGCAGCTCCTTTAGCTTGTTGATTGCTTCCTTGCGCTTGAAATTTGCCAGATCATCGACCGCGTACAGGATACGCACCGATATATCGGATTCAGATATCGGCAATGCATTTGCCTTTTTACCAGAAAACAACCGCTGTTCCATAAAATCAACAACACGCTCCATCATCTCGACCGCATTGTCTATATTCTCCTGCTTTAACTTGTTGAGCACCGTGCGGATACGTCCTGACAGTTCTTCATCTATCTGGTAGTTTAAGACTTCCTCCGTCTTTACGATCGCCTGCTTGACACGCTGTTCCTTCATATCATTTAAAATAGCAGTCACACGCTGATAGAGTTCTTCTTCCTCCATCGGCAACACACCCAGGCGCTTAAATACACGTTCAATACGCTCATGCAGATCTTCCGGATCAAACGGTTTGGTAATGTAATCCATGATGCCTAACTTGGCACCATCGATGACTGTCGCCTTATCCTTTTTTGCAGTAAGGAAAATGACCGGTACCGTCACTCCGTTCTCCTGTGCACGAATCTCCTTCAGTGTCTCTATGCCGTCCATGATCGGCATCTCCACATCCAGCAGGATCAGATCCACCTGTTCCCGGTACAGATATTTGATTGCTCTGCGCCCTGAGATCATCGGGATCACTTCATATTTTGACTTCAATTCCTGTTCCAGAGTTGCCAGATTAACGGTATTGTCATCTATCGCAAGTATTCTCATCTTCTCCATGTTCCTGTATCTCCCTATACAATCACATCAGATCCCTGTGCTGCATGTTCCAGAAATGAGCGCAAAAGATCCTCAGCGGTATCATCATCATACATTTTAAGCCTATTTCGTACATCTTTCAAGCATTCATTCACACTTTTTTCAATATTTTCTGACAAAAGCTTCTCAACTTTGGCCGCGGCGTCTTTAGAACGGAAATTTTCCACGTCATCCAGGATCTCCCGCATCCGTCCCAGCGTCTCCTCCCGGGATAATGCTTCTCCCTGTGCGTGCGGTGTCTCCTCCTGCAGATAGCCTCTGTCCTTTAACACACGCTCAATCTCATGCAGCAGAAAACTATACTCCGACAGCAGTCTGGCGACACCACTCTGGATAAATTCATAATCGCCCTCCCTGGCTGCAAATTCGTGTTTCTTTGCCAGCTCCGAAAACTCATAAGCTCCGATATTCGCCGAAGCGCTCTTGAGACCGTGTACTTCGATCTCGTAATTTTTATAATCCGCTTCCTTTGCCAGACGTTCAATCAGGTCGCGTTTTCCGGCGCCATCCATATCATATAGTTCGAGCAGCTCCAGATAATCGTCTATGCCGCCTGTATGTGATTCCAGTGCACGTCTGACATCTATACCGGACATGAACAGTTCTGCCATGCCCGCCCGCTCGATCTTTGCATCAGCCTCCTGTGTGCCCGTGACGGGCTGTCTGCGCTCCTGTGGAATCCATTTGCACAGCATCCGGCGCAGTTCCTCCTTATCAAGTGGCTTTGAGATAAAGTCCTGGAAACCGTTACTCATGAACATCTCTCTGGCATTGTTGTAGGCATTCGCGGACAGTGCTATTATCACCGGTTTTTCACCATTTTCTCCGCATTCGCGCCGGATATGATCCGTGGCCTCGATGCCGTCCATCTCCGGCATCATATGATCCATGAGAATCAGATCATAGACATGGTTTTTCACCATCTCGATCGCCTGTGCACCG
>JBNMKT010000068.1:0-12701 GCA_050874485.1 bacterium | reverse complement strand
CCATGATCCTCTCTGTGCCGAGATCACGCGCTGCCTGCAAGACATTCAATGTACCCTTAATATTTGTATCTACATAAGAATCCGGCGAATGATAGCTGAACGGAATCGCGATCAGCGCCGCCAGATGGAACACTCCATCCACGCCCTTCATCGCCTCACGCACTCCATTTGGATCACGGATATCCCCCGTAAACACCTCGATCTGATCGAGTTTTTCCTTCGGCAGCGTATCGAGCCATCCCCATGTGTTGAACGAATTATAATAAGCAAACGCTTTCACATCATAGCCTTTTTCCAATAAACTCTCAGTCAGATGGCTTCCGATAAAACCATCTGCTCCGGTCACAAGTACTTTTTTCATCCTATCCTCCTATTTGTATCGTAATAGTTTCTTATATTTATTTCTTATCTGTTACAGATCCTCACGATCTGCCTGTTGATCGCATTTCATCAGTATCTGCGCCATCTCAAAATCTATCTCATCATCAATATCGACAGACCGCACCCTGGGCATCACATACGCATAAGTGCCCTCCCGGTAGAGTCCGGGTGTCCCCTCTGCCAATAGCGCCGTGCGCAGCATATAGATCGCTCCGTTGATCCGGTAATATGTCGGCAGCTGCTGTCTGCCTACATCTGCCACCTGATCTAAAAATCCATTCATACTGCCATCATCCGGCAGCGTATTACTCCAGAGCGGCGAATGATCCATCTCGCATACGGATACGACCGCATCTGCTGCTTTTTCTTCAAACAGATAGTACGCCTGCTTAATATCCTCTGCCTCGCGCAGTGGCGAGGTCGGCTGCAGCAGTGTCACCATATCAAATCTCTGCCCACACGCCGCATACTGTCCAAGCACCCAGCGCACGACATCCCAACTGCCTGCAGTATCTCCAGAGAGTTCCTCATTTCTCAAAAAAGGCACATCAGCGCCATATTCACGTGCAATCTGTGCATATCGCTCACTGTCTGTAGATACGTGTATGCAGTCAAATAATCCCGATTTTTCTGCTGCCTCAATTGCATAAGCCAGCAGCGGCTTATTCTGTAGCAGCTTAATATTTTTATCCGGCAGCCCTTTGGAGCCGCTGCGCGCCGGAATGATCGCAATCGATTTCATCTGCAAATGCCTCCGTTTTCCATTATCTTCGCCACTTCTGATCATTTTCCTGAGCATTTACCTGCATTTCAGATCTGGCAGATCATAAAACTTCTTCTTTAGGTCGACCTGATCCAGTTTCATATATTTCTCCAGTATAGCCATGATCTTTTCCGATGTATGTCCATCTCCATATGGATTGTCTGCGAGTAATCTCTCACGCAGCTGCCGATCCTCACGTATCCGCTCCGACAGCTCGAGTGCCTGATCCATCGCCGCTATGATGGCATTCCGCCGCGGTTCACACCCAATCACAGTTCGTGCCATGATCCGTCCCTGCTGCCGGTCCCCGATATTGACCGTCGGCACAACAAGCGCCGGGGCTTCTATGACACCACTGGAAGAATTGCCAAGTACAAACTGCGCATGCTTTACCGCGCTCAGGTATCGTCTCATCCCAAGTGATGCCACCAGCTTCATATTCGACTCGCACGCCGTCTCAGCCTCCAGCAGTTCATTGATCCGCCTGCCTCCGGCATCAGAATTCGCCTTTGTAATGAGGAAAAACAGATCCGTTCTGGCTCTCATCGCATCCAGCAGTTCACGAATCTGCTGAACCGCTGCCTCCTGTTGTGAACATGCGCCCTGCTCCAGTGTCACCGGATGAAAAGTCACAACCGCATAGGGCTGAGCCGCAGGGAAACCGACCGACTCTGCCAGTTCCTGCGGCGTCATCAGCTTCTCATGCAATATGTTTTCCACACCTAATGCACCTACATAATAGACACGTGACGGTTCTTCGCCCATCTGGATGATCCGCTCGCGGTAAACCTCTGCGGATGCAAAATGAAGATAACTCATTTTCGTGAGTGCATGACGCACACAATCATCCACAGCCCCCTGCGTGAGCTCGCCGCCATGCAGATGCGCGATTGGGATCTGTTCGTTCATCGCAGCCGCTGCGATTGCTAACATCTCTGTCCGGTCTCCGAGAATTATCAACAGATCCGGATGCTCCTCGCTAAAATATGCACCGAATCCACGCAGCGCATTCGCCATCGCCAGTGTCACCGCATAGGCATCATCCGCCACGGACGCATCATTTCCATTTTCTATGTTTAGAATCGGGATCCTGCGATAAATCGGTACGCCGTCCTCCTCGATCTCCCGATACGTATTGCCAAATGCTGCCTCCAGATGTGTACCCGTAACGACCACCTGGGTCTCCCACTGATCGCATGCCAGCAGTCGCTGGATCAATGGTTTTAATATGCCATATTCTGCTCTGGTCGCAGTCACGACACTGATCTTTTTCATCTAACTCTCCTCATCCGATACGCTTTTGCCCACGCAGGCCAATGCATCTTCCGCAATCAGTTCATCTTCCGCATAATCTCTGTCCGCGGTCTGTCCCAATATCTCATGCCAGCGCATTGGCGAGATCCCGTTTCCCGGTCGTTTGACCGTGAGATTATGTTCGTCAAAAATCTCGCCTTTTCGGACTGTGCACCGCGCCACGATACTCTTGCGTGCAACTGCGCGATTGCCTGCTTCCGAAGCTGTCACTGCCTTGTCCGGGTCACCCAGTGCAATCTCAATATGGCGGATCGCTGCCACCATTGCCTGCAGCTCATCCGGTTCGAGACTCGCCCGGTGATCCGGTCCCTCCATCGTATGATCCAGCGTAAAATGCTTTTCGATCACAGTCGCACCTAGCGCTGCCGCCGCGATCGGCACCTCGATCCCTATCGTATGATCCGAATAGCCAATCGGCACACCAAAATGCCTGCGCAGCGTATCCATCACACGCAGATTCACATCCTCCATCGGTGTCGGATACTGCGTATTGCAATGTAACAAGGTGATTGCTCCCGCTCCATTTTTTCGTAATACATCGACTGCTGCCGCGACATCCGCCTCACTGCACATGCCAGTAGACATCACGATCTCACGTCCGGTATGTGCGATCCGCACCAGATAAGGCAGATTTGTGATCTCACCAGATGGAATCTTCCAGAAATCCATCTGCAAAGTCTCCAGAAAATCAATGCTTTCCAGATCAAACGGCGTTGATAAAAAGCCAACGCCCACCCTATCACAGTATCCTTTTAATTCACGAAAGTCCTCCTGTGTCAGCGCCAGTTTACGAAGCATCTCCAACTGGCTCTCACCACTTCCGGTTGTCTCCTTTTGATATTCTGCTTTCTCGGCAAAACGTGATACGAGCGCTTCCGGCTGAAATGTCTGAAACTTCACATAATCGGCTCCGGCTGCCCGCGCCTGATCTACCATCTGTTTTGCCAATTCGATACTACCGTTGTGATTCACCCCGGCTTCTGCAATAATTCTAATACTCATATCCTACACATCTTTCTGTCTGCGACCATGCACCGCATGACACGATATAGATCCGCTTATACAAACCGTAGTTCCCGCACTCTCGCCGGTACACCGACTGCCGTACACAGCTCCGGCAAGTCACGCACGACTACACTGCCAGCTCCAGTAATCACGCGTGTTCCAATACGAATCCCCTGAATGACCCGTGTACCCATACCGAGATCACTGCCACTGCCAACTGTGACATTTCCGGCGAGCCGCACATCCGGACTGAGCGTCACATAGTCACCCAGCCTGCCATCATGACATACAACAGATCCGATATTTAAAAAAGTAAAATCTCCAATACCGACATTGGTAGACACTCTGCAATCCATTGAAATGATCACACCCTGTCCCAGTTTTACGTCCGAACAGATCCGCGTATCCCCCATGATCAGGTTCGGAAATCTGATCTGTGGATTAACCATTAGCTTTTTTGCGATCTTTTCACGCAAAGCCGGATCTCCAACACAGATCGCCACATTCGTCTCTTCTGTTCTATTTAATAAAAAATCATCATTTCCCAGATACGGATACTCACAGTCGCCGACATGAATCGTGCCATGCTCGTCTGAAATATCCACATAGCCGATGACCTCCCATGTCTCCTGCTGCCGGTTCAGCTCCTCAATCTGCCACAACAGCTCCCGCATACAACCACCAGCTCCGGTTAAGATCAATCTCTGTTTCATATATCTGTCCTTTATTCCAAGCCTTTTCTGATCCCGCTATTCTGCCTTTAGGTTCAGCTTCGTCTCCATACGGTGCATCTCCTCAAACTCGCCCATATCGAGGAATGAATCCTCGCTGATCGGATACATGCCTACCTTGCGTCCCTGCTTTAACAGCGCATCCGATAGATCTGTCATATGGAAAAAGGTATCCTTCGGGATCTCATCTAATAGATCCGGGTTCAAAATATACATTCCGGTATTTACAAAATAAGATAACCTCGGCTTTTCCTCCATCGACATCACTGCGCCGTTTTCACTCGAATGGATGACTCCGTAAGGCACAACAATATTTTTCAGCGCAGTCACAATCGTGAGTTCATTGCCAGACTGCACATGATAGCGATACAGATCCTCATAATCCGCATCGATCAGAATATCACAGTTTGTCACGATAAACGGCCGGTCAAACTCGTTTTCTATCAGACAAAGGCTGCCTGCAGTTCCAAGCGGCTTGTCCTCCTCTACATATTTAATGTCATAATCATGCTCTGCCTCCGCAAAATATGACTTGATCATGCTCTTTTTATAATTTACTGTCGCCCAAAAATCATGCACGCCGTAAGCATGAAACCGGTCAATAATCCGCTCCATGATCGGAATATCTCCGATCGGAATGAGCGGTTTCGGCAAGATCTTCGTATATGGATAGAGACGCGTACCCTTTCCGCCAGCCATGATCACGACCGGAATATCACGTAGTCCGTCCGTAGCCCTTGCCTCGACATTGTCCTCGCGCTCCTTGAATATAATATCCGTGACGCATCCCTTCGCAGACACGACCGGAAGTGCAGTAATCGAATATCTGGTCATATACTGCTGCGCCTGCCGGATATCCTTGCGATAGATCAGCCGCGGCGAATGATTCATGAAACGTCCCACATGTCCATTCAAATCGCCACTCTTGATCAGCCAGCGTCTGATATCACCGTCTGTCACGACACCGACCAGCCGCTTATTATCTTCTACTACAAACAAAATACCCCTGGCATTACGGTCGATGCGCTCCATCGCTTCTACGACCGTACTGTCCGGGGATATCATAAATGTCATCAGCTGTTCCGTATTCATATCGCAACCTCCATGTTTCCAAGCACTTACCGTCCATGATAAGTATTCTCTGTCAATCTATAAACTATATCGGTCAACGATACAAATATATTTAGGGGGTGTCCTATTGCAAATCCGTATCAGCCTTTACCATACAATGTTTTTTACAAAAGCAAATTCCTAATTTTATAATTTGCTGATATCCTTCATTGAGCAGCTCCTGCGCATACCGCTTTTCGTCCATCTGCTGCAATGCCCGGTCACACATCTGTTCCATCTGCGTAAAACGTATTGTCCGTTTCAGCTCTATAATAACCGCCGGTTGTACCGGCGAAAACGGCTTGATCACCAGATCTGGCCGTCCATCACCCTGTTCCTTATTTGACAAAATCTCGCAACCATGCATTCCACTCAACACACCTAGCATATAACCATGATAAAACTGTTCCGCACTGTCATAATAACTAATGCTGCCTTCCAGCTGGCAATTCAAAAAATCTTCAATCTGCTGACTATGTCCAGCACGAATCGCCTCATACAACTCTGAGAAATCATTTGACTTTTGTTTTTCTTCAAACCACTCACGTATCGTATTCTGATAAATGTAGCGTACTTCCTCATTCGGGATGGCGAATGTCGCATAAACCACATTCCCTATCATCGTCCGCTTTACCAATTTCAAATATCCCGTAAAGAAAAGAAAATTCCACAAATAATCCTGCGATCTGTAAATATCCTCATAGGTAATCTCCTCAAACACCGGTTTCTCAACTGATTCCCCACTAATCAGACGCTCAATTTCTATTCTTGCCTGCTCATCCGCACGGTCTACCAATTCCCGGATAATACTGTTAGAGGAAGTATTGGACCAATAAGGACGTGGATAAGCGACTTCATTCGTCACGGCTGTCTTCACATAATTAGTGACACTCCATGGATTATACACCTGCGTCTGTCCAAAACAATAACCATTATACCAGTGCTTTACTTCCTCATATTTTTCATCCACGACATAGAAATTCAGTATTTTCTCAACTTCTGCCTGTGTAAAGCCAAAATATTCTGCGAAGTTGTCATTCATCACAGAGTTAATCTCCAGATTATTCAATCCAGTAAAAATACTCTCCCGGCCTACACGCAAGCAGCCGGTGACAACTGCAAATTCCAGATTATCATTCGTCTTCAACACCGATTCAAACAATGACCGGATGAAATCTATCATCTGATCATAAAAACCGCGAAAATATGCATTCTCTAACGGCACATCGTACTCATCCAATAGTACCACAACATTTTTCCCATGATATTTTTTCAAACATTCTGCCAGAAAAGCCAATGCCGTCACATAATCACTGATCTGCGCATTCCGCCCCATAATCGCACGGTACTTTTCTCTATCTTCTGTCAATAGATCCCGCTCACCCAAAACGTATGCATGACGCTTATATTCAAGGGCAATCTGTTCAATCAGACAATCATACGCCGTCTGAAAATCTGGCTGCTTGCCGGATTTTAACGACAGCGCAATCACCGGATACTGCCCCATGTGTCTTGTATAACTATTACCGGTTTTTAAAATTGCCCGCTTCTCAAAATAACGGCTATTATCAACTGGCTCTCCCTGCTCCCCGATCTCCTGCTCAAAAAAAGTCTTTAGCATACTCAGTCCCAACGTCTTTCCAAACCGGCGTGGTCTTGTAAACAAGTACACTTTTCCGCCATTATCAAGCAATTCCCGAATCAGTAATGTCTTATCTACATAATAATAAGCTTTATCGACAATCTCTTTATAATTTTCTATCCCGACTGCAAGAGGAATTTTCCCATTTCCCATTTTTCTGTTTGCTGTTTCCCGGTTGCTTTTTCCAGGTCGCACAGCATCTTCTGGTATCATCCACCGATAACCCTCTTTGTATGCTCCAACAATACAACCCTGTTGGCACAATGAATTCACTCTGCGCTTTGTCAATCCCCATTTCTCAGCAATCTGTACAGATGTCAAATAGTTCATGTGGATTCCCCCTTTCCCTTTATATTATAAACCAGGAAGTGGGAAATAATCAATCAGATCATTTCCCACTTCCCACTTTTATTTCTACTCCATCGCCTCCAGAATCATCCCTGCCATCGCATCAATCATCTCATCCGTCATACCCGGATAGACACCGATCCAGAAGCTGCGTTCCATGATCTGATTCGTACAGCTCAGATCGCCGATGACACGGTAACCGGTCTGCGATGCACGCAATTCATCAAAGCAGGGCTGTTTGAGCAGGTTTCCGGAAAACAGCATACGTGTCTGCACACCATGCGACTCCAGATACTGTACCACATGATTTTTATCTACACCCTCTCTACAGGTGATGAGGAATCCAAACCACGAAGGATTCGACTGTGGACACGCCTGCGGCAGGATCAGCCGGTCCTCTGCCACAGATAATTTTTCATATAAACGCGCAAAGTTCGACCTGCGGCGCTCGACAAAACCGGGCAGCTTTTGCAACTGCGCACAACCAATCGCTGCCTGCATATCTGTTGCTTTCAGATTATAACCAAAATGTGAATAGACATACTTATGATCGTATCCGAGTGGTAATTCTCCATACTGGCGGTCAAACCGATGTCCACACACGTTATCATGGCCGGACGGACACATGCAATCCCTGCCCCAGTCTCTCATAGACCGGATGATCTTGTGCAGCAGCGGGTTGTCTGTATAGACAGCGCCACCCTCGCCCATCGTCATATGATGCGGCGGATAAAAGCTGCTCGTACCAATATCTCCGATGCTGCCTGTCTTTTTCCACTCACCATTCAGACAATACTCACTACCGAGTGCATCACAGTTATCCTCGATCAGCCAGAGTCCATGCCTGTCACAAAATTCACGCACTGTAGCGAGATCAAACGGATTGCCAAGCGTATGTGCGATCATCACCGCTTTCGTTTTCTCCGAACATGCCTGCTCCAGCTGCGCGATATCGATATTATACTGCGGGATCGTCAGATCCAGAAATACCGGAACTGCCCCATACTGTAGATACGGAGTCACAGTCGTCGGAAATCCTGCTGCCACCGTAATGATCTCATCCCCACGGTTCACGCGCCGCTCACCCAGCAGCGGCGAAGTAAGCGCCATAAATGCCAGCAGATTCGCTGAAGAACCCGAATTGACCAGCGAACAGTACCGCACGCCGATATACTGCGCCAGCTCGCGCTCAAACTGCTCCGTATAACGCCCCGAAGTCAGCCAGAATTCCAGTGAACTATCGACCAGATTCCTCATCTCCTGTGCATCATAAACGCGGGATGCATACGGAATACGGTCACCTTTATGATAACTGTTATCCTTCTTATGATACGCCTGATAATATTCCTCCACGATTGCAAGGATCTCCTCACGCGCTTCCTGCTCTGTTTTATGTTCAAACATACTCATTTTACGATCTCATCCTTTCTGTATTCTCAACCAAATAGAACATCCTCTCAGATCACACCTTCCACGGCGCCTCTCCGCTGTCCCACAGCTTCTCTAAATACTCTCTGTCATGCACCGTATCCATCGGTGACCAGAAGCCGGTATGCCGATAGGCCGCCATCTGGCCATCTGCCGCCAGATTCTCAAACGGCTCGGTCTCCAGCATCGTACTGCCGTCTCCCAGATAGTCATATACCTGTGGCTCCATGACCATAAATCCCATATTGACCCATGCCTGATCTTCTCTGGCCTTTTCCTTAAAGCCGAGTACCTGATTCGTCTGTTCATCGAGGCGCAATGCCCCGAAACGACCGATCGGCTGTGTCGTTGAGATCGTGACGATCTTTTTTTGCTCTTTATGAAAATCGATCAGCGCATGCAGATCCACATCGGAGACACCGTCTCCGTAAGTCAGCATAAACGGTTCCTCTCCGATATAATGTCTCGCCTTTAAGATCCTGCCCGCAGTCAGTGTCTCCAGCCCTGTATCTACGAGTGTCACTTTCCACGGCTCGGTATCCGCTCCGAGCACCTGAATCTTCTGATCCTGCAAACGGATCTCTAACTGGCTGTTGTGCTGATAATAATTGACAAAATATTCCTTGATCATATGCCCCTTATAACCACAACACACGACAAACTCTGTAAATCCATAGGACGCGTAATGACGCATGATGTGCCACAAAATCGGTCTGCCGCCAATCTCCACCATCGGCTTTGGCCGAAGCCGCGACTCCTCGCTGATGCGTGTTCCTTTTCCACCTGCTAATATCACTACCTTCATCTGTCCGCTCTCTCATTCAAAAACTCTGTGATCTGGTGTTCCATGCACGCACGTACATCCTCATGCGCACGGTATACTTTGCTCCATTCGACAGTCTGTTTTACTGCCTGTCCGATATCCCATAAGGGCTTCCAGCCAAACACATGCTGGATCAACGAACAGTCCAGCTTCAGAAAAGACGCCTCATGTGGGCCATCATCAGATACATTCTTCCAACGCATCCCCTCCTGCCACGCTTCGCAGAATAACGTCGCAAGTTCTCCCACAGTAATACAATCTGCCTCAGCCGGTCCGACATTATAATAGCCCTGTTTAGAACGATCCTGCGCCTGTTCTGCCGCTATGAGCAGATATGCATACAGCGGCTCCAACACATGCTGGAACGGGCGGATCGCATAGGGATTGCGCAAAACAATGTCCTCACCAGCAATCGCAGCCCGGACACAGTCCGGTATAATACGATCCTTTGCAAAATCACCGCCTCCGATGACATTTCCTGCCCGTGCAGTCGATACTGCAATATTCATATTGTCAAAGAACGATTTTTTATAGCTATGCGTCACGAGCTCCGAACAGGACTTGCTATTCGAATACGGATCATACCCATCTAACGGATCGATCTCACGGTAGCCCCAGTTCCATTCTCTATTTTCATAGACTTTATCGGTAGTAATATTTAAGACAGAACACACACCGGGCACGGATCTCGCACATTCGAACACATTCACAGTTCCCATGACATTTATCTCGTATGTACCGACCGGGTCACGGTAGCTCTCACGCACGATCGGCTGCGCGGCCAGATGAAAGACCACCTCCGGCCGATATTCCTCAAATATCTGCCGCAGATGCTCCAGATCACGCACATCACCTTCAATCGAATGCATCCCCTGTGCCACGCCGGACAGCGTGAACAGATTGTCGCCCTCCTGCGGCGGCAATGCATAGCCGATCACCTGTGCACCAGCCAGTTCCAGCATCGCGCACAGCCAGCTACCCTTGAACCCGGTATGTCCTGTCACCAGTACAATTCTGTCTTTATAATAGCCTTTACATAAATCTGTAATGTCGTATTTCATCAACACTACCCTCCTTGGTTCACGTGACATCGTCCTTGATGTCGTTACATTTCATCTATTTTATAAAATTCATCTGCCCGATACGATTATTCTTGTTTTCCTATCAGACAAGTTTTTTCCTCAAATGCAAATCCATATTTACGAATCTGTTCGGCAGAAAATCCCTGCGCTTCAAGCGCAGATGCATACTGCTTTTCTTCGATTTGATTCAAAGCAGCCTGAACAGTATCCTGCAAAGTCTCTTCCTCATCTGAATCATGCACCTTGAACTCCATAATAATCGCATGTTTACCCAGATCCTTTGGTGTCAACATCACATCATATCTGCCAAATCCACTTTCGCGGTTTGAAGTGATGACATACTCCCGATCCAGTTCCGCAATCAGTCCCAACACAAAACCATGGTAAAAACGTTCCGGTTCTGAAACAGCAGCATTTTTGGCCGTATCAAAATAACTGAACGTCTGTAACAGCACACGCTTCATATATGCATTCATCTCTTTTAGATTACCATCCAATAATGCCCTTACAAAATCATTGTAATTGCTGCCCGCCGGAGCAAACCAGTCTTTCACCATATGATAAAACATAATCCGCACTTCACGGTTAGTCAGTGCCAATTCATACTCATCTGAAGCATTATCCGAATCGGGATCTGCTATTCGGTAATCCCGCACTTTCAGATAACCACTTGCCAGCAACAGGCTCCAGACTGCATCCGCATTCTCATCCAGCCGGTTATAGACAATCTGCTCATCAATGGAACAACGGATACTCATCCCCTGCAGCAGACGCTCAAAAGACTCCTTGATTCTGCGATCACCCTCACGGATCAGCTTGCTCACCAGACCATTGGCGCTCGTATTCGCCCAGTACGTACCCAGTCTGCCCTTCGCGAGAAAATTGATCGCAGACCACGGATTGTAAATATCCGTATGCGTTCCAAACGTAAAACCATCATACCACGCTTTCACCTGATCTCTATAAGCTGACAGCCCACAGTCATCCACCGCCGCAAACATCTCTTTCTCCGTAAAACCAAATGCTGTCGCATATCTGTCCGAGGTAGTCGTAACCACCTCCAGATTATTCAGATCCGAAAAGACCGATTCCTTGCTCACACGCGTAATTCCGGTCATGATGGCACGTTCCATATACGGATTGGTCTTAAAAGTAGAATTGAACAGTCCTCTCGTAAATGAAACCAATTCATCCCAAAATCCATTCACATATGCCTCCTGCATGGGAGTGTCATATTCATCCAGTAAAATGATCACCCTTTTTCCATAATATCGATATAAATAATCTGACATCTCATGCAATGCAATCGTAATATCCACATCCCGCACATCGACAGACAACACACGATCATAATAGTCCTGCTCAGATTCACTTAACGTTTCCCGGACAAATATATTTTTTTCATATATTTTCCTGATAATTCCACAGATCCGGTCACGCACATTCTGATAAGAACTCTCCTTCACATTGGCAAACGATAGCGCAATCACCGGATACGTGCCTTGCAGATCACGATATGTCTCATCCTCCCAGATCGACAATCCCTCAAATAAATCTCCGCGATCGGCAAATTTTACAGAGAAAAACTCCTCCAGCATACTCATATTCAACGTCTTTCCAAAACGACGCGGCCGGGTAATCAACGTCACGCTGTCACCCGCTTCCCACCATTCTTTGATAAACGCTGTTTTATCCACATAAAAGTAGTTATTTGTCCTGATCTGCTCAAAATCCTGCAGACCGATCGCTACTGTTCTCGCCATGGTTACCTCCTGCCTGTCTTTCAACAACCTACAACCGTTCGCAGATCACCTTACAGCGCTTTTTGCAAAAAGCAATCCCATATGCAAAAATATCCTCTCTGCCATCCTCCCGCAGTACTTCATCATATCTACGGTCTCTGATCTGAGTAATTGCTTTCTCGCATGCTTTCTCAAGCCCACTCACAGTATCGGAATATTTGACTTCGATCACAAGCCCACTCTCTGGATGTTCCGGTTTGATCAAAATGTCACTAAAACCATCTCCCGATTCACGATTAGAGCTGATGTCCCAATCCGGATCACTACGTAAT
>JBNMKT010000067.1:0-12824 GCA_050874485.1 bacterium | reverse complement strand
GCTATAATTATGCGGCAGCAGATATAGGGCGCTGCAAAAAGACATTGCCGGTCTCACTGCTCTGGGGCGAGATATTGATGTTTATTGGCACGCTGTGTTTTGAACTGATTCCGGCGCAGATGCTGTCCGTGTTTACGTCTGATGCGCAGGTGATCGAGATCGGGGCATACGGGTTTCACTGGATCGGAATTGGTTTCCTGCCGATGGTGACATCACTGATCTTTCCGGTATTTTTCCAGGCGATCGGCAGCGCACTGAAGAGCTCCCTGCTCACCATCGTGCGCACGGTCGTATTGTTTGTGCCGTTAGGATATGTCTTTTCACGGTTCGGACTGCATACGTTCTGGCTGACGTTTCCGGTGACGGAGACGTTGACAACGCTGCTTGGTCTGGTCTTTTACCGGCAGTTTCTGGCACAGAATCAGGTGCGGTCCCGATGACAGCCGAGGATCTGTTCAAATAACAGACCAGCGCCCATCCACAGTGGCGCATAATCTAATCGGATGATACCACGGATATTAAAGCGGGCATGACTGTAGTCCCAGGGGCAGCAGTCATGCTTTTTTAACAGGCTGCCACTGATGAATTCTCCGGTCAGGATCGCAGCGGAATAGATGCTGCCCCTCGCAAGCACAGGGAGTCTGCTGATGAGGTGATAGACCGGTTTGATGAGCGCGGCACATCCGTAGATCGGAAACATCCAGATCGACGTCTGTCCCACTAACCGGCGGTCAATGTGGCGTACATTTTTTACGGCGGTGAACAGGATCTCCATACACCAGCCGGTCAGTCCGCAGAGGAAAAAATTTTTGGGAAATAATGAGTCGTGTGTTCGTATATTCATAAAAAAAGTATGCCCGGAAAAAACGGTTTTATGCGGAAGATACTTGCGCCACTTACAAAAAAGCAATAATATAGTCTATATGGATATAGTTGACCTGTGAATTAGGAGGTAGACGATGAGATTACAAACATTACTAGAACGTATGGAATACAGTTGTCCGCAGGGCAGCACAGATATTGAAATGACAGATCTTGTATATGATTCGAGAAAGGTGACGCAGGGCAGTGTCTTTGTGTGTATCAAGGGCGCAGTCGTGGATGGACATACTTTTATACCGTCTGTGTGCAAAGCAGGCGCAGCAGCAGTTGTCGTGCAGGATGAAGTGGAAGTACCGGATGGTGTGACTGTCATCCGTGTGCCGGATACGAGACTTGCATTGGCAGAACTCTCAGCAGCTTATTTCGGATACCCGGCAGAGCAGTTAAAGACGATCGGTATTACCGGAACAAAAGGAAAGACGACAACGACCTATATGATCAAGTCTATTTTAGAGCATGCGGGTTACCGGGTTGGCCTGATCGGTACGATCGAGACGATCATCGGGGAGACACATATCCCGGCAGTCAATACGACACCGGAGTCTTATGTGATCCAGGAGAGCTTTCGCAAGATGGTGGATGCGGGTATAGATGTTGTTGTGATGGAGGTGTCTTCACAGGGACTGAAGCTCCATCGTGTTGGCGGATTTGTGTTTGACATTGGTATTTTCACGAATCTCGAGCCGGATCATATCGGACCGAATGAGCATGCTTCATTCGAGGAATACATGGAATGCAAGGGCATGTTGTTCAAACAGTGCCGTCTCGGTATCGTGAATGCGGATGATGAGCACACGGAAAAAATGCTCGCCGGTCATACGTGTGAGATAGAGACTTATGGATTATCTGAAAAGGCAGACCTGCGTGCAACGGATATGGAGCTGATCAAGGGCAAGGGTTATCTGGGCGTGAAATATCATGCAAAGGGACTTGTGGACTGTCCGGTAGAGATCCATGTGCCCGGCCGTTTCAGCGTGTATAATTCGCTGACTGCGATTGCGGTATGCCATCATTTTAAAGTCACTACCGAAAATATCCAGTCTGCGCTGCGTGCGGCAAAGGTCAAGGGACGTATCGAGATCGTGAAAGTATCGGATGATTTTACACTGATGATCGACTACGCACATAATGCGATGAGTCTCAAGAGCCTGCTGTCTACGCTGCAGGAGTACGAGCCGGGCAGACTCGTGTGTCTGTTTGGCTGCGGTGGCAACCGCTCGAAGCTGCGCCGTTATGAGATGGGAGAAGTCAGTGGCAATATGGCCGATCTGACGATTATTACGTCCGATAATCCCAGATATGAGGAGCCGCAGGCGATCATCAATGATATCAAGATCGGCATGGCAAAGACGGAGGGTAAGTTTGTCGAGATCGCTGACCGCAAGGAAGCGATCCGTTATGCGATCGCGCATGCAAAACCCGGTGATGTCATTGTGTTGGCTGGAAAAGGACATGAGGATTATCAGGAGATCTGTGGTGTCAAACATCACATGGATGAGCGTGAACTGATCGCAGAAGTCGTCGCCGAACTGAAAAGTGAGGCATAGCATGTACGCAGATATCATCATCGATATCTCACATGAGAAACTGGATAAGGTCTTTCAGTATCGTATACCGGATGGGATGCTCATACATCTGCAGGTCGGTATGCAGGTGCGTGTGCCGTTTGGAGGCGGCAACAGACTGCGCACCGGCTATGTGACGGATATCACGGATCATATAGATTATGATCCTGCAAAAATAAAGGAGATCGCGCAGATCATCGAGGAATCTGTGCCGATCGAATCCCAGCTCATTGCACTTGCGGCGTGGATGCGCCGCAATTATGGCGGTACGATGAACCAGGCGTTAAAGACGGTGATTCCGGTCAAGACCAGGGAGCGGCTGCAGCAAAAGCGCACGGTTGTATTGGCAGTCCCTGATCATACAGAGGCTGTGGATCTGCTTATGCAGATGCAGAAAAAACACCAGACGGCGCGGGCAAGACTGCTGGAGGCTCTGATTGAAAACCCGGCGATTGACTATGAGGTCGTTTTGCACAAGCTGAATGTGACAGCGGCTGTCATGCGGGCATTGGAAGAACAGAATATCATCCGCATCGAATGTGAGGACCGCTACCGCAATCCGGTTGCGCATCTGGAGCAAAAGGGCTATGCGCTGACTCTGAATGCGCAGCAGCAGGCGGTTGTGGATGCGATCGATGCGGACTTTCAGGCAGGGCGGTATGAAAACTATCTGATACAGGGCGTGACCGGCAGCGGCAAGACCGAGGTGTATATGGAGCTGATTGCGCGGGCTGCCACCGCAGGCAGGGCTTCGATTGTGTTGATCCCAGAGATCGCGCTCACGTTTCAGACCGTGATGCGCTTTTATAACCGGTTTGGAGACCGTGTCAGCATCCTGCATTCGAGGCTGTCGCAGGGGGAACGTTACGACCAGTTCCTGCGTGCGAAAAACGGTGAACTCGATGTCATGATCGGGCCACGGTCTGCACTGTTCACACCGTTTTCAAATCTTGGATATATTATTATCGATGAAGAACATGAGACGAGCTACAAGTCAGAGACTGTCCCGCGCTATCATGCGAGGGAGACTGCATTTGCGCGTGCGCGCATGGCAGGAGCCAGCGTGGTGCTCGGATCGGCAACACCGTCTCTCGAGAGCAGCTATTATGCGCAAAAGGGGCTTGTCAGACGTTTTTATCTGACAAACCGTGCGAAGGCGGATAGTTCGCTGGCAGCCTGTCAGGTGGTGGATCTGAGGGAGGAACTGCGAAGCGGCAACCGCTCGATTCTAAGCCATACGCTCCAGAAGCTGATGGAGGAGCGGCTTGCGCGTAGGGAACAGACGATGCTTTTTTTGAACCGCCGCGGCATGGCTGGATTTGTCTCATGCCGGGCATGTGGTGAGGTGCTCAAATGCCCGCACTGCGATGTGTCGCTCAGTCTGCATAATGATGGGCGGCTCAAATGCCATTACTGTGGCTATGAGACGAGGCAGGTATCGACCTGCCCATCCTGTGGTTCAAAATATATCGGTGCATTCCGCGCAGGGACGCAGAAGATCGAGGAGATCGTGAAAGAGCGCTTTCCGACGGCACGTGTGCTGCGCATGGATTATGACACGACGCGGACAAAGGACAGCTATGAGAAGATCCTGTCTGCATTTGCCAATGAGGAAGCGGATATACTGATTGGAACACAGATGATTGTCAAGGGGCATGATTTTCCAAAAGTGACGCTCGTAGGCGTTCTGGCAGCGGATCTGTCGCTGCATGGCAATGATTACCGGGCAGCGGAGCGGACGTTTCAGCTGCTGACGCAGGCAGCCGGACGCGCGGGACGGGGAAACCGGCCGGGTGAGGTCGTGATCCAGACCTACCAGCCGGATCATTATGCTGTGCAGACCGCGCAGGCACAGGATTATGAACAGTTTTATGAGCAGGAACTTGCCTATCGGGAGATGATGTGTTATCCTCCCGTATGGAATCTGCTGCTCGTGGCAGTGACATCGCCGTCAGAGTCGCAGGCTGAGAATTGCGCCGGTGCAATCGGTACATGGCTGTGTGCGCAGAAGATGCAGATGCAGGTGATCGGCCCGACGGAGGCTGCAGTTGCAAAAGTCAATGATATTTACCGCCGCGTGATCTATATCAAAAGCGAAGATTATGAGGTGCTGATCTGTGCAAAAGAGGGGATCGAGCACTTATTGGCGGGGAATACCTGGCGTCAGACGAGTGTTCAGTTTGATTTCAACCCAATGAATGGTTTTTAGGTGAATATTTAGGTGAATAGATATTAAAGGAGGAAATAGCAAATGGCTTTACGTCAGATTCGCATCCAGGGGGATGCAGTATTGGAAAAGACCTGTAGAGAGGTTAAGGAGATGACGCCGCGTATCCGCGAGCTGATTGATGATATGCTCGATACGATGTATGATGCAAACGGAGTGGGACTGGCAGGACCGCAGGTCGGCGTGTTAAAGCGTATCTGTGTCATTGATATCGGAGAAGGACCGATCGTACTGATCAATCCGGTGATCATCGCATCGGATGGTGAACAGACCGGAGATGAGGGATGCCTGAGCCTTCCAGGAAAAGCAGGACAGGTCACACGCCCGAACCATGTTATCGTGCGTGCATTAAATCCGGATATGGAGGAGATCGAAGTAGGGGGAGAAGCACTGCTCGCACGGGCACTCTGCCATGAGATCGATCATCTTGACGGACATATGTACACCGAGAAGGTGGAAGGGGCGTTGCACGACGTGACTTACGAGGAAGATTAGTGGTGGAACTGCGCCACATGTAATGATCGTATATTAATAGGTGTTTGCGAAACTATTTTTGCCAGGTTTTGGGTCATGCAAGCATATTGCTAAGAGGTCGCAGCTCCCGCAAGCTCTGTGCTCTAAACTTGCGGGCGGCAGGCACAACAGTATCCCGGTCAGCCTGCTCCGATTGCCCGGCGGTGTCTCGCATCTCGCCGGACAAACGGAGCATCTGACGGGAACTGTTGTACTAGCCGCCATTTATAACGTAGCAGCGCGAGCAAAGTCATGTCTGATTTTGCCGCCTTTGCATGACGAAGATGAGACTTGTAACTCGTGGAAGCCTTTGCTGAACACGAGTTAGTGCTTACCAAGGCTCATCGGAATGGTTCGTGCAATAAGGCAAAACAGACATGCTTGCGGGAGCTGCGACCTCATGTAATGATGTAAAGATCGTATATTAAAGAAAAAAGGAGACCAACATGCGTATTATTTTTATGGGAACACCGGATTTTGCCGTCGGTACACTCGAGGCACTGGTAGCAGCCGGACACGAAGTCGTGCTGGCAGTGACCCAGCCGGACAAGCCTCAGGGCAGAAAACAGATACTGGTAGCACCTCCGGTCAAACAGACCGCAGAGAGACTTGGCATACCGGTCTATCAGCCCAGGCGCGTGCGCGAGCCGGAAGCACTCGAGGTACTGCGTGGCTACGAGCCGGAACTGATTGTGGTAGCAGCATTTGGACAGATCCTGCCGAAAGAACTGCTCGATCTGCCGGCATATGGCTGCATCAATGTGCATGCATCGCTGCTGCCGAAATACCGGGGTGCCGCACCGATCCAGTGGGCGATTTTAAACGGAGATGCTGTGACCGGTGTCACGATCATGCGCATGGATGTCGGACTGGATACCGGTGATATGATCGCAAAGGCAGAAGTAGTGATCTCACCGGAAGATACTGGCGGCACATTATTTGACCGTCTGGCAGAGACCGGGGCAAAGCTGTGTGTCGACACGATTCCTTCCATTGTAGATGGTAGTGCCGTCTACACACCGCAGGATGAGCAGGCAGCAACCAAGGTTGGACAGATCTCAAAAAAAGATGGCTGGATCGATTTTACGCGCAGTGCGCATGCGATCGAATGTCAGATCCGCGGATTAAATCCGTGGCCGAGTGCATATACTTCCCTTGCCGGCAAGACATTAAAGATCTGGTCGGCACAGGTGAGCGACCAGCAGACAGATGCAGCGCCGGGTACAGTCGTACTGGTGGAAAAAGACCGCTTTGGCGTACAGACCGGTGATGGAGTGCTCATCTGTACAGAAGTGCAGCTGGAGGGAAAAAAGCGGATGCTGGCAGCAGATTTTCTGCGGGGCAGCGCACTGACAGAAGGCTGTGTGCTGGGCAACACGTTTTTAAGATAGTTTCACAAACGCCTAACAGTGTAAAATGTAAAAAGGAGGAATCACTATGCCTTATTATGGATATGGATTTTATTGGGATCCGACGTATTTTCTGGTCGTGATCGGTGCAGTCATCTGCATGATCGCATCAGCCCGGGTGCGGACGACCTATAGTAAATATGAACGTTATCAGAGCATGAGCGGGATGACAGGTGCACAGGCTGCAGAACAGATTCTGCGCGCAGCAGGTATCTATGATGTGCAGATCCGGCATGTGTCCGGCCGGCTGACCGATCACTATGATCCGAGAAACAAGACGCTGAACCTGTCGGATGCAGTGTATGCTTCAAGATCTGTCGCTGCAATCGGAGTCGCTGCACATGAGTGCGGGCATGCGATCCAGCATGATGTGAATTATGTGCCGCTCAATCTGCGCAGTGCGATTGTACCGGTGGCAAATATTGGCTCAACACTGGCCTGGCCGCTGATTTTGATCGGCCTGTTGTTTTCAAGCCGGACAGGCAGCCTGTTTATTGAGCTTGGAATTATTGCTTTTTCATTTGCAGTATTGTTTCAGCTTGTGACACTTCCGGTAGAGTTCAATGCATCCCACCGTGCACTTGTGATGCTCGAGGATATGCATATTTTAAATGAATCGGAACTGCCCAAGACGAGAAAGGTGCTGCGTGCGGCAGCGCTTACCTATGTGGCGAGTGCAGCGGCAGCTATTTTACAGATGTTACGACTGATCATCTTGTTTGGAGGACGAAATGACCGCGACTGATACGGCAAAGATCAATGAACGAGAACTGGTACTCGATATTTTACTGCTGGTGACGCGCGATGGCGTGCACAGCCATATTGCACTGGGAGAAGTGCTGGACAAATATCAGTATCTGGAAAAAAAGAGCCGTGCATTTATCAGCAGACTCTCACAGGGTACGCTGGAGCGGATGATTGAGCTGGATGCGGTGATTGATCAGTATTCCAGAACACCTGTAAAAAAGATGAAGCCGGTCATCCGCTGCATCGTGCGCAGCGGCGTGTACCAGCTGCTCTATATGGACAGTGTACCCGCCTCCGCAGCCTGTAATGAGGCAGTGCGTCTCGCTGGAAAACGTGGATTTTCCGGATTGAAAGGGTTTGTCAACGGTGTGCTGCGTGCGATCAGCCGCGCACACGAAGCTGGGACGATCACTTATCCGGATGAACAGGCAGAGCCGGAGCAGTATTTGTCGGTGACTTATTCCATGCCACGCTGGCTCGTACATATGTGGATGGAGGCTTATGATTATGACACGGTTCATCACATGTGCGCAGCTATGTTGAAGGAACGTCCGACTGCGATCCGTGTCAACCGGTCAGCGATCACGACCGAACAGCTGCGTGCAGAACTGGAAGCGGCAGGTGTGCGTGTCGTGGCAACGCAGTATCCCGATGCACTACTGATCAGCGGTTATGATCATCTCGGCAGTCTGCCGGCATTTGTGCGCGGTGATTTTTATGTGCAGGATCTGAGTGCCATGCAGGCGGTACATGCAGCACAGATACAAAAGGGATGGAACATCATTGATGTATGTGCGGCTCCGGGAGGCAAAGCGATCCATGCGGCACAGCTCATGGAGGGCACCGGTCATGTACAGGCGCGTGATCTGACGGAGTACAAGGTGGATCTGATCCTGGATAATATAGACCGCTGCCATGCAGATAATGTGTCGGCAAAGGTATGGGATGCGACAGTGCCGGACGAAGCAGCATTCGCTGCTGCGGATCTCGTGATAGCAGATCTGCCCTGTTCGGGGCTGGGTGTGCTGCATGGCAAGCCGGATATCAAATACCGCATGTCACAGGAACAGACACAGGAACTCGCAGATCTGCAGCGACAGATACTCGCGGTTGTGCAGGCATATGTGAGACCCGGCGGCAGACTCGTCTACAGTACCTGTACGGTCAACCGGGCAGAAAACGAGGACAATGCGGCCTGGTTTGCGGAGTCATACCCTTCTTTTAAAAAGATCAGTGAGCAGCAGATCTTACCGGATGATAAGCAGGACGGATTCTATATTGCAGTATTTGACAGGATATAATGATTATGGATAAATTTGATTTAAAATCGGCGGATTATGATGCGCTGTGTGCATATATGACACAGCTGGGAGAGAAAAAGTTCCGTGCGACGCAGCTCTATGAGTGGATGCATGTCAGACATGTCACTTCGATCGACGAGATGACGAATCTGTCCAAGAAACTGCGGGAGCAGCTGAAGGAGCAGTGTACATTGACGGTGTTAAAACCACTGGATGTACAGATCTCGAAGCAGGATGGAACACGCAAATACCTGTTTGGACTCGATGATGGCAATATGATCGAGAGTGTGCTGATGCGCTATAAGCACGGAAACAGTGTATGCATTTCCTCACAGGCCGGATGCCGGATGGGATGCCGGTTCTGTGCTTCTACTCTGGATGGACTGGCGCGCAGTCTGACCCCGGCAGAGATGTTAGAGCAGATCTACCGGATCGGCTGCGATATCGGAGAGCGCATCTCGAATGTGGTAGTGATGGGCAGCGGGGAGCCACTCGACAACTATGACAATCTGCTCGTGTTTATCCGGATGCTCACAGATACACATGGACTGAATATCAGTCAGCGTAATCTGACGGTATCGACGTGTGGACTTGTACCACGTATCCGCGAATTGGCAGATCTGAAACTGCAGATCACACTGGCATTATCGCTGCACGCATCCAGTCAGGAAAAGCGAAAGGAACTGATGCCGATTGCCAATAAATATGATCTGGCAGATGTGATGGACGCATGCGATTATTATTTCCGCCAGACAGGCAGACGCGTCACATTTGAATATTCGCTCGTTGGCGGTGTGAATGATACGGATGCGGATGTAGAGGGACTGTGCCGGATGTTAAAGGGCAAAAACTGCCATATCAATCTGATACCGGTCAATCCGATCAAGGAGCGTGATTTTGTGCAGTCAGAGCGGACGGTAGTCGAAGCCTTCAGACAGAAACTGGAAAAAAACGGGATCAATGCCACGGTGCGCCGGGAGATGGGGCGCGATATTGACGGGGCATGTGGACAGCTTCGCAAGCGACATATGGACGGCGCGCAGCGCCGGGCACAGGTAAAATTACCGGATGAATGACGAGTAAAAACAGCAATGCAAACATCTGGCAGGAGAGGGGATACAAGCCCCTCTCTTGCTTTTTTTGATTCATTATGATACCATATAAACGATTATGGGGTTTTGTAATCAAATTCTCAATATAGATCGTTGCTTGAGCAGAGGACGATCATGAAAAGCAGGAAAGGCAGGCGATAAAGGATGAAGACATTTTCCCTGACGGACATTGGGAGAGTCCGGGAATCAAATCAGGATTATGTATATACCTCTGAGAGTCCGGTGGGAAATCTACCGAATCTTTTTATCGTGGCGGATGGCATGGGCGGTCACAACGCCGGTGATTTTGCTTCGAAGTATACCGTTGAACAGATTGTATCATACATAGAGCATGCGCCGATGAAGAGCCCGGTAGATCTGATTCGCGGTGCGCTGAACAAGACCAATGCAGGGCTGATGGCAATGGCAAAGAGCGAGGAACGGTTCAGCGGTATGGGAACAACAGCCGTGATCGCAACGATCGTGGATGATTGTCTGTATGTTGCGAATATCGGCGACAGCAGATTATATCTGCTGCGGGATGATCTCGAGCAGATCACAAAAGACCATTCACTGGTGCAGGAGATGGTTCGCATGGGAGAGATGCAGCCTTCGGAGGCGAAGTCCCATCCGGATAAAAATATTATCACACGCGCAGTCGGTGCGTTTGAGGATTTGGAGATTGATTTTTTTGAACAGCAGGTACAGCCCGGTGATATGATACTGATGTGCACAGATGGGTTGTCCAATATGGTAGATGACACGGATATGCGGCAGATCCTGCAGACCGGACGCGATGTAGTAGAAAAAGTACAGCATCTGGTAGAGGCTGCCAATCGTGGTGGTGGAAAAGATAATATCACGGTTGCCGTGATTGAAATATAATGAGCATTGATCGTGTGCGGATCTGGCACATGGTATGAAAAATTTTGAGGTGAGAGAATTATGTTGGAAATAGGATCATTTATAGCGGATCGGTACGAGATCCTCGAGAAAATCGGTGCCGGCGGAATGTCGGACGTATATAAGGCAAAGGATCAGGTTCTGGGACGTTTTGTTGCAGTGAAGGTGCTGAAGCCGGAGTTCGCGGAAGATGTGAATTTCGTGACAAAATTTCACACTGAGGCACAGTCCGCAGCAGGTCTGCAGCATCCGAACATCGTCAATATCTATGATGTCGGCAGTGAGGAGCATATGCATTATATCGTGATGGAATATGTAGAAGGCATCACGTTAAAGACATACATTGAGAAGAAGGGCCAGTTGAACTATAAAGAGGCGATCAGTATCGCGATTCAGGTAGCGCGCGGTATTGAAGCTGCACATAATAACAATATTGTGCATCGTGATATCAAGCCTCAGAATATCATGATCTCCAATGAGGGCAAGGTCAAGGTCACAGATTTTGGTATCGCACGTGCGGCGACTTCGAATACGATCCATTCGGATGTGATGGGCAGTGTGCATTACACGTCTCCCGAGCAGGCGCGGAATGGATTCGTAGATGGCAAGAGTGACATCTATTCGCTCGGTATCGTGATGTATGAGATGGTGACAGGACGTGTGCCGTTCGATGGAGATACAACGGTAGCGATCGCGATCCAGCATCTGCAGGAGGAGATGGTAGCACCTTCGGTCTATGCACCGGATCTGCCGATCAGTCTTGAGAAGATCATATTAAAGTGTACGCAGAAGAGTCAGGACCGCCGCTATGCGACGATGGGTGAACTGCTCGTCGATCTGAAAAAAGCGCTGATGACACCTGACAGTGATTTTGTGACGATCGATTCCGGTATCAGTCAGGCAAAGACGACAGTGATCCGTGAGGAAGATGTGCGCGGTATCCAGGAGCGTGCAAATAAAAATTATGCGAATGCAGAAAAAACATCAGCAAAGACAGCTGCTAAAAAGTCCTATGATTATGAGGATGAAGACGATGAGGATGAGGAGGACGAAGGTGGTTTCCTCAATCCGAAGATGGAAAAGGCAGTCACGATCTTAGGTATTGTGACCGCAGTCATCATTCTGATCATTATCATCTACCTGATCGGAAGCATGGTCGGTATCTTTGGTGGTAAAAAGAACAATTCAGAGGAACCGGAGGATCCGACCACGATCGAGGATGAGTCCGGCAAGATCGAGATGATTGACCTGAAGGGCAAGAATTTCGATGAGGCAAAGACCGAGCTGGAGAACATGGGTCTGAAGATCTACCAGTCAGCGACCGAGGTTTCCGATGAGTATGAACAGGGTCAGATTATCGAGCAGGATATACCGGTTGGTGATATGGTTGATGAGGGTACGATGGTGCGTGTCACAGTCAGCAGCGGCAAGAGTGAGGATGACAGCGAGGAGTCTGTACAGGTGCCTCAGGTGACAGGATACACAGATACGGCAGCGATCGGCATGCTGACCGATGCAGGTCTGGACTATAACAGAGAGTATGAGAATTCTGATACAGTCGCAGAGGGTACCGTCATCCGACAGAGCCCGGAGAGCGGTGCATCTGTAGCGAACGGTACGAAGGTGACGATCGTCGTCAGCCAGGGCAAGCAGTCCGTAGCAGTGCCGGATCTGAAAAACATGACAGAGTCAGAGGCACGTAAGGCACTGGAGGAAAAAGGTCTGCAGGTCGGAACCGTCAGCTCCGATTACAGTGATACGGTTGAGGAAGGAAAGGTCATCGACCAGACTGAGGTAGCAGGCAAGACGGTGTATAGTGGAACGAGTATTGGCTTCACCGTCAGTCTCGGCAAGAAGGAAGAACTCTATATGCTGCGTGCGAATATCAAGCTGCCGAATGATGATACGGTCGTTTCAGCAAATATCACACTGCAGGATGCAGACGGCAATGAACTCGATTCATGGACAAACGTATCAGCGGCATCCTTCCCGTTCCATATTGAAGTCACCAATATCAAGAGTTCCAGTGGAAAACTCGTGATTGAATGGGTGATGGAGGATGAAGAAGGCAATGTAACGACGAGCACGCAGAATGTTGCGGCTACGTTTGAGAAACAAAACTAGAGTGATAAAATTAAAAAGGAATCTTTGCACATGCAGGGAAAGATACTAAAAGGGATTTCCGG
>JBNMKT010000066.1:0-12935 GCA_050874485.1 bacterium | reverse complement strand
GGATTTCTCATATTTATTGTATGTGCACAAAACTTCCGTTCGCTTTTTCCACTATGTAAACCGCAAAATTTGTCACATTTTCTGTGGATAATGTGAATAACTTCGTGTATAACTCACTTTTTTGGATAAAACCGTTTTTTGAGGTGTGGATAACTTTTGAATAATTCTGCATTGTCTGGTACAACTTTTTGTTCGTTTCCTGTCGTTTTGTGCAATTTGCCTTTTGTAATAATTGTAACAATTTGTGGTCAAAAGAGTTGCCTAATAACTTCAAAAATCCTTGCAAAATATTTTGTTTCATAGGAATTTCATGCCGAACAAAAAGAGACCCCATTTTTCATGGAGTCTCTATCGTATACTTATATTATTGGAAGATCTTAGAAAATTCTACGTACAGCAAGCACAGTTCTATAAGTAATCGGCGATGTATACTTGATACCAGTCTCCGGTGAACTTGCATGAACTAAGGTGTTATTTCCAGCATAGATACCTACATGTCCACTGTAGCATACAATATCGCCCGGCTGGATCTCATCGATGCTCACACCATATCCGACACTGCGGAGTGCGCTGGATGAGTGCGGAAGTGACACGCCAAAAGCTGCATATACTGACATAACAAATCCAGAACAGTCAGCACCGTTGGTCAGGCTTGTACCACCATAGCGATACGGATTGCCGACGAACTGGCATGCATAGTTGGCAACAGCCTGTCCGTTTGATCCTGACGGAGCATTGTAAGAGCGGTCACTCGAACTGCTGGAGCTGCTAGATGAGCTGGATGAGCTCGAACTACTGCTACTGCTGCTGGATGAACTACTAGAAGAAGAACTGCTGCTACTGCTAGAGCTGCTGGTTGAGTTGTTCTGCTCTGCCTCTGCAGCGGCCGCAGCTGCTGCCAGACGATCAGCTTCCTCTTCTGCCAGACGCTGTTTCTCTTCTTCTCTGGATTCTGCATATGTGTACTGGGTTGTCAGGGTAACGTAATCTGTGGATACATATCCATCGCCACCTTCTACTGTGACTTTGACCCAACCCTGATTCTTCTTTGACTCACTGACTACGGTCAGTTCTTCTCCTTCGGGTACGAGTTCGATGACCTTTGAATCACCATTTGCTTTTTCTCTCACACGAAGTGTCTGTGTATCTACGGTAGCGACTCTGCTGCCGACCTTTTGCAACAGCTTCTTCGTTCCGTTCTTTACATAATCGGCTTTTACATAACCGGTTACATTTCCGGATTTGATCTTGTACCAGCCGTTCTTCTCTTTTAATAAGGTTCCGACAGACTCATCATAGAGCTTTCCTAAAACCTTGCTATTCTCATCAGCACGTGCACGGACATTTACATATCCCTCCACATCTGCAACGATCATTACTTTCTTTTTCTTCTGGGTCTTTTCTTCCTCGACCTCACCCTCTGTCTCATCAGCTACTGCGCTCGTCTCTGCTGCGGTAACTGTCTGTACAGCGGTTGTCTCCTTTTCCACCATTTCTGAAGCGATTGTATTCTCTGCCAGATACTGTGATAACAGAAGAGAGATGCCTGACGTCGGTGATGACGCCGTCAATTCAGATGTCACATTAACGTTAGTAAAACCTGTCGCGCCTGCAATCGGTGCTGCCTGTGCACTCAGCGGACATGCTGCAAGTGTCAGTGCGCTTGCTACACAGCAGGTAGTTCTTCGTAATGCTCTATAGTTCATAATACCCTCCAAACGTATAATTCTTTCAACTTTATTTTATTTGTTACGAATTTGTTACATTTGTTACAGTGCCATTATAGCAAGATTATGTAACTATGTCAACCACTAGATGTTGTCAAATATTTCCGTCGTTGCACTTTTCTTGTTGTGGTGCTATACTATAGTTAATTTGGATTTTTAATCAGTGAATCAAAGGCATACAGAAAGGAGCATACATATGGAAATAGGTGCACTTGCTTCAACCGCATTATATCAGATGAATCAGACTTCCACAAAAGTCGGCGGCTATGACACTCCTTCAGATATCGGTGTAGCCATGCTCAGCAAACAGTTAGATGTCAGTCAGTCCAGTGGTGAGGCTCTCATCCGCGCGATGGAGTTATCTGTCAATCCAGCTATCGGAAGCAATGTAGATCTCTACATATAACAAATAAAAAGAGGCACATATGATCAATGCCCGCAGACCAATGTCTGTGGGCATTTTTTATACCTTATTTATAACAGGCGGATGCTTTTCTCTGTGATCTCGATCCTGCGTTCCTTATACAGACGTCCGACCGCACGTTTGAATGCCGCCTTGCTCATCTGCATCTCTCTCATAATGATCTCCGGTGAAGCCTTGTCATTAAAAGGCAGCACACCTGCATATTCCTCTATGACATGCAACACCTTCTGCGCATCCGCGTCCATCTGCGTCTCCTTGTTGGCGCGCCGCGAAAGATCCAGTTTGCCATCTGCCTTGACATCTGTCACGCGTGCCTCGATGATATCCCCGATCTTCAGATCTGATGTATCCTCGCTGCGCGGGATCATTGCCGAATACCGGTCATCCACAGCAACAAACGTACCGAAATCATGTCCGAACTCGTAGACCCTGCCGGTTACAGTCTCTCCTTTTTCATAAGGGGCATTCGTCTCCAGCTTGTCATACAGATGCTTCATGCTGGCACACAGTCTGGAACTTTTGTCCAGATAGAGCGTCACAAGCACCTCATCTCCTTCGCGCACCTTTCCATTCATCTCTTTATATGGAAGAAACAGATCCTTTTCCAGTCCCCAGTCTAAAAATGCGCCAATTTTTCCGATCTGCGATACACGCAGCACCGCCAGTCCTCCCAGTGTCAGCTTCGGTCGCGCACAGGTTGCAATCATGCGATCCTGGGAATCCCGATATAAAAACACCTCCATTGCATCTCCCAGCACTGCATTCTCCGGTACCTGCGATTTTGGCAGCAATACCTTTTCCTGGGAATCCCGGCTCTCAGCGAGATATACGCCAAATGCTACTTTTTTTACAATGGTCAGCGTCTGATATTCTCCTAATTTCATAGTTTCTCCTAACTTGCTTTATGCGTGGCCACCCTCATCTGCATGCTCATAAAACAGCAGATTGGAGTATGCCGCCCCATCCTCATCACACAGACTCACAGCTGTGCAGGACGGCTCCACTGATACATGCGGGCAGATCATATCCCCGAGCACTGCCGGTCTGCGGTATTCTGCCCAGATCCGGTGAACCTCAAAATTCTCCGGCAGACATTCTTCTCCGATCAATATATACTTTGCATTGTTTACATGCTGATTCGTGTCGATAAAATAATGCGGTACACGGATCGGATTGCCCGCCTGCCCTTCCGGCAGTCTGGGCAGCTTTCTTCCGAGATATTCCATCGGAAGTCTGGGCTCCGGCGGATATTTATCCAACATCTCCGGTAACGGCCGCATCGGCTTACCAGTCTGCGTATCCACACATACCCACACCGAATTGGCTTTCAGGATGATCTCGCCACGCGCATCTTCTATCTTGAAATTACGCAGCCCGAAAAAGTCCCGCATCTCATACGGCCATGTGCTGATCTCTATCTGCTCTCCCAGCGACGGATAGCGCAGAATATCCACCTGCCAGCTGCTCAAAATCCACGCGGTATGATGCTCCATCAGATAATCCAGTCCAATCCCCAGATCCTCCGACTGAAACGTACAACAGTCCTGTAGATAATCCAGTAATGCCGTCAGCGTCGCTTCATGATGATTGTTACATTCGCTATAGCGAACACGTGTCTGAAATGAATACATATTCTCTCCTACCTGTCACTGACTACCTGAAAGATGAAAAATTTGAGATAATAACTCTCATCTGCCGCCCACAGAATCGGATGATCCGGTGCCTGCGTGCGGAATTCTACCTGACGCAGCCGCTTATGCACAGAATTTGCTGCCTCACGAATCGTCTTGGTGAACAACTCCTGCGTCATAAAATGTGAGCAGGAGCAGGTAGCCAGATAACCGCCATCCCGCACGAGCTTCAGACCCTTGCGATTAATCTCGCGGTAGCCTTTGATCGCATTCCTCGTCGCTTCCCTGGATTTTGTGAAAGCAGGCGGATCGAGAATGACCACGTCATAGTTCTCCCCCGCTTCAGCCAGCCGGGGCAGCTCATCGAGCACATTGGCACAGTGAAAATGTACCGTATCTTCCAGATGATTGAGCTGTGCATTGGCTCTCGCCTGACTCAGCGCATATTCCGATATATCCAGCCCCAGCACATCTGTGGCACCTGCAAATCCCGCATTGAGTGCAAATGTGCCCATGTGCGTAAAGCAGTCCAGCACCTTTTTGCCCTTACAGATCCGCTGCATTGCCAGACGATTGTACTTCTGGTCGAGGAAAAATCCGGTTTTCTGTCCATTCACAACATCTACGAGATAATGCACACCATTTTCAACGATCTCTATATTTGTATCAAACGGCTCACCGATAAAATCCTTGACCTTCGGCAAGCCCTCTTTTTTGCGTTCATTGGCATCACTGCGCTCATAGACACCGCGCACATGTATGCCGTCCGCCTCAAGTGCCTCACACAGTAGCCGTACAATCGCCAGCTTGAACTGCTCCATGCCAAGCGCCAGACACTGGACAACCAGTACATCCTCATATTTATCTACGACAAAGCCCGGCAAAAAGTCCGCCTCACCAAATATCACACGGCAAGAAGCTGTGTCTACCGTCGTCTTGCGGTATTCCCATGCACGCTGCACGCGCATCCGCAAAAATTCTTCATCAATCTCCTGATCCACATGGCGCGTCATCAGCCGGATACGGATCTTGGAATTCGTATTGATAAATCCTCGTCCGAGTGGATAACCGTCAAAATCGTGGACGATCACAATATCACCATTTTCAAACGATCCCATGATCGTGTCTATCTCATTGTCAAAGATCCACAGACCTCCGGCTTTGAGCGTTCTGCCTTCACCTTTTTTTAATGTAACAACTGCTCCCATTTACTGATTCCTTATCAACTATTTACACGGTACAGCTAGCCTGCTGCTTCTGTCTGCTCAGCATCCAGCGTCTGGTCTGCCAGCTTTTCAAATTCCTTGCGGACATTCCAGAAACAGTCGAGCAGCTTCGGTGAAAACACACCGCACTCGCCGGAAATAATCATCTGGAATGCCTTCTCCTTTGAAAAAGCACTCTTATATACACGCTTGTTTACCAGCGCGTCATACACGTCTGCAACCGACACAATCTGCGCGGATACAGGGATTTCTTCTCCCTTCAGTCCGTCCGGATAGCCCTTGCCATCATACCTCTCATGATGATGCCGGCAGATATCGTAGCATACCTTTCCGTATTCCTCATCCCATACATTCTTAATATTCATCAGGATCTCTCCACCTCTGGTTGTATGGGATTTCATGTATTCAAATTCTTCCTTGGTCAGTTTACCCGGTTTTAATAGGATCGAATCCGGCACAGCGATCTTACCGATATCATGCAGCGCGCTCGCAGATACAATCACATCTATTTTCTCCGGTGTCAGCTCGTACTCCGGATAATCCTTCATCAGCTCTTCCGCCAGAATCCGTGTGTAGCCCTTGACTCGTTTAATATGCTCTCCACTCTCCAGATTACGGTACTCAACAACTGTACCGAGAATATCGATCACGTTTGCGCGGCTCTGGTGTAACTGCTTGGCCTGTCTTTGCAACAGCTGATACTGCTTTTTCAGAGTCTGGGTCTGTTCT
Source organism: bacterium (assembly GCA_050874485.1). Classification (GTDB taxonomy): domain Bacteria; phylum Bacillota; class Clostridia; order Lachnospirales; family Lachnospiraceae; genus W0P33-017. The sequence goes on along the minus strand of JBNMKT010000066.1, from coordinate 7,198 downwards.
TCTACCTTCTGTTCCAGCCGGTTCTGATACTGATATAACGAAATCACGTTGTTTACACGGCGCTTGACCAGCCGTGCATCAAACGGGCGGTGGATAAAATCCGATACACCCAGATCAAAGCAACGGCTCTCCGTCTGACTGTTATTGTCACTGCTGATGATCATAACCGCCAGCTGTTTGCTCCATGACTGTTTGCTCACAAGCTCCAGCACTTCAAAACCATCCATCTCCGGCATGAACAGATCCAACAGCATGAGTGCAATGTCATTTCTCTGTTGTGCCAGAATCGCAAGTGCCTGCTTGCCATTCTCCGCCATCACAATCTCATACTCATCTTTCAACATCTCTGCCAGTATCTCGCGATTGATATCCACATCATCCACGATAAGTATCTTTGTTCGCATATTTTTCTCCTTTATTCAACCAATTCCGGTCGAACTGTGCCTGAAATCTGATGATTTGCATACAGCGCGATTCTCTTTCGTACCCGCTTCACAGTGATCCCTTTCACCGCTTTTGCTTTCCACTTGACTCCATCAATGTCTACTGTTACGCCGTCATACAAATAACCCTCGATCACAGCCTGTACATTCTCTGCGTCCTTTTCCTGAAGTTTGAGCAGCTGTTCTTTCTGCGCGAGCAGCTGCTGCAGCTGACGCTCTTTTGTATAAATCGCACTTTCAATCTTTAAATAGATCTCCATCGTATTTCGGATCTCCGGTGCGTATTTTGTCTGAAAATCCCTACGGGCATCCTGCAATGCACGCAATTCGTTGTCTACCGAGGTGAGCTGGTCATTGATCTCCTGCTGCCTTCGCTGCAGGCGTTCTGCCATTCCAAGCTTTACATAAGTGGCAATCCCGGAACGATTGCCGATGCTCTGCGCGTGCAATCCCTGCTCCGCACAGATACTGCCGCCTGCAAGAGATCCCTTTTTGCCGATCGCATTGACCGTTCCTTCTGCATGAATCTGTGAATTCAAAAAGTAATCGCCCTGCACATTCCCTCCGGCATAGACCTCTACGCCCTCAAAGAAATAACCAATGACATCCTTTGTCGCATGCACGAATCCGGTTCCTCCGGCATTCATGCCCTTGCGCAAAAATACATTTGTCGCCGACTTGATCTCGGCCGACTCCACGAATCCTTTGACCACGATATCTCCAGTCGCGGTGATTTTGGCTCCGCTGCTCACATTGCCTTCTACGAGAACGTTTCCATTATATGACACATCTCCGGTCGCCAGATTCACGTCCTGCACAATCAGCAGCTCCTTCACATGCAGCATGGAGCCGCTCAGCGTCACGATTCCCTGCAGATCAGAGGTATATGTCTTTCCATCCGGCTGTCTGGTGAAACCACTGCCCGTCAATATTGCCTGTTCCTTTCCACGTCTCGCGACCATGGATCTGCCAGCAACCGTCATGCCATCCTGTCCGTCTGTCGCCTCATGGTAGACCGCGAGTGTCTGTCCCTTCTGGACAGTCTCAAACCATTCTACATCACGGTAATCAATACTTCCGTCATCCAGACACTTTGGAGTACGTGCCACGCTGGTGCGGAAAGAGAACTCATACCAGCCATCCTCGCCTGCGATCATCGGATCACCCTCAGCAATCAGCAATTCCCTGCGCGATACGTTGCCACGGACAATCTCACTGATCACATCATATTTGATGCCATATACCACTCCGTGTCGGTTGAGCTCTTTGACGATCTCAATCTTGCTGATCGCATCTCTGCCACCGAACACATCAATATAAGCCCGCATCTCATCCCCGCTCACTGTCACGCGGCAATGCTCCGACTCCTCCCGTCTGGTCGGTACACCGGCCTGCTCGATTAATTCATCGATCGATGAGAGCTGCGACTGAACCCATACGGAGGGATCTTTCTCCAACGCGGTTCTGCGCTCTTTCATCTCCTGTGCAGTATACATCAGGCTGGAATAATAACTCACATCAAGTCCTGCCTCCAACCCCTTCCGGATCTCACGCATCTGCTCATGTGTATAATATGCATTCCGGTACACGCTGACGTCCAGCATATGCTCCAGCCCCAACCGGAGTTCACGCATCTGCTGCCAGTTGAACGCAGGATCATCGTATATCGATACATCCAGTCCTTCTTTTAATCCCCAGAATACCTCACGCAGCGCGATACCTCTCAGATCCTTGCGTGCAGCACCGGCGATCTCTACTCCTTCGTGCAATGCCTCCCGGATCTCTTCCAGCTGTTCGGCATCATAGCCTTCTACAATATAACTGACGATATTTACCTTATCATGCAGCGCCAGCCGCAGCTGCTTGAGCACACCTGGATCCAATGCCTTGTATGCAGACAGATCTATGCCTTCGGCTAACCCCATGCGCAGCTGTTTCATTGTCTCGTAACCGATATGTGGAGACGCATAACCGGACACATCCAGTCCTGCTTCCAGCCCCTGTCGGATCTCGCGCATCTGAAACCAGTCATACTGCAGTGATGCATATTTCTTAACCGGTAACTCCTTCTCCAGCCCCAGACGAATCTCATGCATCTGAATTGCCAGAAATTCTACTCTGGCATAGATTGACACATCCAGCCCCTGCGCCAGTCCCGCCTGTATCTCTGCGAGCTGGTCTTTGGTGTAGTCCTTTTGTGTCAGTTGTGTATACACCCTGTTCATCCATTCGTCCTTTCGCTATATCACCCACCCAAAAGTTCTATAGCTGTTTTACTGCTGTTATAACAGCCTCATAGTCAGCGGATACCTGTTTGAATAATTCTTCGCAGCGTGCCTTATCCACCGGCGTAGTCTCCCAATGTCTGAGCTCCTCTGTTAATTCACTGGCGGAATTACCCAGGTTTTTAAAACTCAGATTCTGGCTGACACCCTTTAATGAATGTGCCGCGCGAAATGCCTGATCCATGTCATCGCTTTTCAGTCCAGCCTCCAGACTCTCATAGCTCTTGTCGTCCAGAAATTTTAAAGCAAATCTCTGAATCAGTTCATCTTTGGGAATTCTCTGGCTCACATCCGCGAAGTCCCCACCAAAACTCTCATAACACTCTTGTATTGTCATTACGCTTCTCCTTTTGTCTTCTCTCTATCCATAATAATATGCCACACAATATGTCCCATGCCATCCGGCAAACGTATTCCTGACGGCTGCAAGTGGACAGACTTCCAGCCATATAACCTCATTATACAGTTAATCCCTGTGTATTTCAACTTCTTATTTATAAAGTTTTCTCGTTTCTGACTGCCTGGGCACGATTTTTGATGTATTTTAAAGACAACAAAACACCCCTCTGCACACAGAGGGGTGTTTCATGCAGTAGACGATCAATCAATCGTCTGTCAGTCATAATCGCTTAATCTTAATCGCGATCTTAATTATGATCTTAGTATTAGTCATAGAGAGACATATGATATTTTGCCATCCGATAGATCTTATACGCGACTACTCCTATAAATGATACAATGATATAGAGTGTGGTTCCTACTCCTGCTACACTTCCTATAATGACTAATAACCACATCAACAGGTTCATACTTATTTCCTCCATGTTCTGAATTTCTGATTTTTATTTCTGAATTCTTATTTCTGATCTTTTTTCTCATCCGCGTTTGGCAGATTTTCGATGCGCCAGCACCAGATCGCCGCACCGATCATCAACACTGCCATTACCGCCACTACTATCATGTCCATACAGATTCCTCCTTCTGACACAACAAATGAGCCTATGCGATTTTGGCATACACAAATAAACCTATGCTGCAAATGCATCACACAGGCTGCGAAATATTCTGCTTTCAATATGAATGTTTTTCGTGTTGTTATGCGGATTTTTTCCCATCCAGATCATGGATATATTGAATCGTCGTCACGAGTCCCTGTGCCAGATCAGGCAGACAGTACTCGCCACGATAGAGAAAGAAACCGGGTTCTGTGGCAAAAGCGATCTCTCCCACAGCGATCTCGGTCAATAATACGCGAAACGCACGTCTGTTCAGGCGGATCGCGCGGATCTGAGGCAGACGCGTTCCGGCACCGATCATCTGCTCGGTACATGCTTCGTCAGAAAGCAACAGATCCGGAATCAGTCGATAGACAGCATCCGTATCCGTGGCTGCTGCCGGAAAATGAGCAGACGAAATCCGTGATTCACCGGAACACACTCCGGCAACCATCATACATGCGATCAGCAAATATAAAATTATCCGCTTTTTTCGTGATATCGTCTGTCTCATATGCTTCAACTACCTCCCGCCTATCATAGCACCTCACATGCGAAAAAGCAAGCGGTCACGCGTAATGATCCTCTCCCAAATGCAGTGTCGTTACTGTTCATACAGCAGTCGGACACTTGCTGTCAGGCTGCGTAAGAACATGATTCAGGAGTGAGCAGGCTCTTTTTGCGAAGCAAAACTTTCAATGGGCCTGCGAATCGTTACTGGAACGAGATACGAGTGAACAGTAACGCAGTGTCTCATTCATGCTGCCGGTGCGGTATCCCTGCAGATCGAGTGCCACATAGGAGAATCCATATGACCGGAATGCCTGATTGACCCGCTCTCTGGTCGTCTCCTCCATAAGCTTTGCAAACTCCTGCGGCAGCAGTTCGATACGTGCGACCGTTCCATGGATGCGCACACGTACCTGGGAGAAACCGAGGTCTAACAGCAGCTGTTCTGCCTGATCGACCATATGCAGCTTTTCCGCTGTGATCGTCTCACCATACGGGAAACGGCTGCTCAGGCAGGCAAACGACTGTTTCTCCCAGGTCGGCAGACCGAGTTGTCTCGAAAGCGCACGGATCTCCTGCTTTGTCAGCCCAGCCTCGCGCAGCGGGCTTTTGATGCCCAGTTCTGCGACTGCCTGCAGTCCGGGACGGTAATCGCCGTTATCATCGAGGTTTGATCCTTCTGCGACTGCCGCAATCCCTTCTTCTTTGGCGATCGCCAGTATTTTCTCAAACAACTCGTGTTTGCACAGATAGCACCGGTTCGGTGGGTTCTGTGCAAATCCTTCGATATTCAGTTCCTCTGAGTCTACGATAAAATGCCGGATTCCGTTTTTCTCACAGTAGGCAGCAGCTTCTTTTAATTCACGCTGCGGAAACGAGCACGAGCGCGCGGTAATTGCAATCACACGCTCTCCGAGTGCCTCCTTTGCAGCGTATAATAAAAAGGTGGAATCTACACCACTCGAAAAGGCGACTGCCACGCTACCGAGCGAACGCAGATATTGTTTTAAGTGTTCGTATTTTTCCTGTAATTCCTTAGATTCCATAAACCTATGCCTCCTCCCTGCGATACGGCGCACTCAGATCTTTGATTACTTCGCCAGCGAGAATCAGACCTGCCACTGCTGGCACAAATGCAGTACTGCCCGGGATATCCCGCCGCTCGGTGCACTTATGCGCTGCCCCCGGCGGGCAGATACAATGTGTCCGGCAGCTGATGGACATATCCTCGATCGGACGGGTCGGCTTCTCATCAGAATAGACAACCTTCAATTTTTTGACCCCGCGTTTTTTCAATTCACGACGCATCACTTTTGCGAGTGGATCCATATGTGTCTTGTAGATATCTGCGACCATAAAACGGCTCGCATCCAATTTATTTCCTGCTCCCATCGCACTGATCACAGGGACACCCATCTGCTGTGCACGCATGATGATCTCCAGTTTCGCTGTGACCGTATCGACTGCATCTACAATATAATCATATTCATCAAACGGAAATTGATCTGCATTTTCCGGCAGATAAAAGCATTGATGCGTGCGTACATCCACATCCGGATTGATGGCGAGCATCCGTTCCTTCATCACATCTACCTTATATTTTCCGACCGTAGCACGCGTCGCGATGATCTGACGGTTGAGGTTAGTCAGACATACCTTATCGTCATCGATCAGATCGAATGCCCCGACACCACTGCGCACAAGTGCCTCGCACACATATCCGCCGACACCACCGATGCCAAATACTGCGACTCTGGACTGTGCAAGCTGCTGCATGGCTTCCTCACCGAGTAATAACTGCGTTCTCGAAAACTGATTTAACATGTTGTTCCTCTTTTCCTATTACCTCATTTTCCTGTTTTCCACATCCCACCGAGCCTGCCACTGGCAGTTTTTTACGGATGCGCGGCAACACAAAGGCAGACACCCACCAGAGTATCCGCCTTCTCTTATCCTACCTGTTCGGTTGGTTTTATAAATTTTACATTCTTCGTCCGATTCTGTCAATAGGCAATCACCCGCCGGGCAGCTGCCACCGGAAGCACCTATAACTCTCTGAATAGTTCATCCACCGATATATGAAAGATCTTCGCAATCGCATAGATCTCCCGGTCTGTTGCAGCACGCGTCTGTCCCTCCAGTTTTGAAAGTGATGACAGATTGATATCGATACCCATCAGCTGCATATTGATGGCGAGTTCCTTCTGGGAAATATGTTTCAATTTGCGCAGTTTCGTCACTGACGCACCCACCATATTTTTTTCACCCAATGGTTTCTGACGCGGCTTCACCGGATGTGCCTCCTCTCTATTCACAGCAAAATCGTTCTAACATTGATCCGAATTTCATCCAAAATATTTTCTGGAATTTATTTTATCACAGTTTTATGCTAAAATAAATTTATTATATTTCAGGAAAGCAGGTTCTGCATGAATAGTCTTGTAAAAATTGTTTTGGAAAACAGTAAACAATACCCCTCAAAGGACGCACTGATCTTTCGGGACAGACATATCACCTACGGTGAATTCGCCCAAAAGATCCTGGTCTTTTCCAATTATCTGAAGCAGAAAAAGATCAAAAAGGGGAGTAAGATTGCAATCGAAGCTGATGATCCGATTTTATTCTATACAGTGTTTTTGGCGGTTCAGCTCCATGCATGTATTGTTCTCCCTCTGTAAAAGGATATCTCTTTGTATCATTTACAGGAAATCTTAAAATCCCAGAGACCGGCGATGGTTCTATCCAAACATACCGGAGAGATCCCGGAGGATTTTTTCTCTGCAACCTGCGATTACGAACTGCCAGAAGCCGATCTGCTGGCTGAGACACCCGCTGCGATCATATCTACGACCGGTACGACCGGAAAACCGGTCACGATCGTACATACAAACAAGAGCATCCTGTCCACAGCCATCACCTACCTGAGCCGGGTGCCCATGACACAGTCTAGTATCATATATACTGC
>JBNMKT010000065.1:0-13037 GCA_050874485.1 bacterium | reverse complement strand
GCTCACCCATTCCAAGGTTATAAAACTCATAGGCATCCATCGACATCTTCTCAAAATTATCGACTTTATTGACTGCTAAGATCACCGGCTTTTGTGAACGGCGCAGCATATCTGCGACTTTTGCATCCGCGTCCTGCATACCCTGACGCACATCGACCAGAAAGATGATCACGTCTGCCGTATCGATCGCGATCTGTGCCTGCCCACGCATCTGCGAGAGGATCACATCGCCGCTGTCCGGTTCGATACCTCCGGTGTCGATCATTGTAAAATTATAATTCAGCCAGCTCACATCCGCATAGATACGGTCACGCGTCACACCCGGTGTGTCCTGCACGATCGAGATACGCGAACCTGCCAGCGCATTAAACAGTGTTGATTTTCCTACATTGGGACGGCCTACGACCGCCACGATCGGTTTACTCATTTTCTCTATCTCCTATGATTGCATCGAGCAGATCTGCTCCGCTTGATTTTACAATATCTATCGGTACTTGTAAAGTTTTTTCCAGTTCTGCCACGGTCATATCATCGAGAAAATCCTGTTCCTCGCTGCGGATGACATTGCACGGCAGCAGCAATTTTTCACCCAACGGAACCACAGACAGCTGTTTTGCCAGATCCTGTCCGGTCAAAAGTCCCGACACCGTGATGCGCTCCCCGAAAAAATCATTGCGGATCGCATAGACATGTACGGTCACTTTCGGATATTTTTCATGAAGCTGTTCTATCAAACGCTCGATCTGAGGTGCTGCCAGACGACCGGTCGCAATCGATACCGTCTTTTCCAATCCCGCATCGCCCGTAGCCTCTGCAAGCGCCTCTGCAAATTCCTCCCGAAGCAGCCGCAGCATGCCGACACCGTTTTCGAGCTGGATATAGCCATCGTAGTTATCCTCCGGCGGCAGCGGACGTTCTGCGAGCAGATACCACTCGTCACTCGCATGGATGAAGTGCGTGCCATGCGCCTCCATACTCAGCTCCTGACAGCTGTGGATCAGATCAAGCACGGCGCAGGCATCCTCCTTCGTAAATGGTTCTAACGGGTACAGTCCTTCCCGGTACTTTGACAGTCCGACCGGGACGACCGACACACTCTCCATATATGGCTGATACTTCATCAGATCCCGGATGCTGCGCGCAAGCTCCGCACCATCATTCACGCCTTTGCATAATACGATCTGACCGTTCATGCGGATACCCGCCTCGTACAAGGTATCGATCTTTTTTAACGCATCTCCTGCAAAACGGTTGTGTAACATCATGCAGCGCAGATCCGGGTTCGTCGTCTGCACGGATATATTGATCGGATCGAGCCGGTAGCGGATAATACGGTCGATATCTTTTTGCTTCATATTCGTGAGTGTCACATAATTGCCCTGCAAAAAGGACAGTCGCGAATCATCATCTTTAAAGTACAGTGTATCTCTCATACCAGGCGGCATCTGGTCAATAAAGCAGAAAATGCATTTATTCGAGCAGGAACGGTAATCGTCCATCAGTCCATTCTCAAAAGTGATGCCGAGATCCTCATCGATATCTTTCTCGATCTCCAGCTCCCACTGCTCACCATCCGGTTTTTCTACGAGCACGACCAGATATTCATCCTCAACCAGATAATGGTAATCGAAGATATCCTCAAGCGGCTGATCGTTAATCGCTAAGATCACATCCCCGGGCGTAAGCTCCATCTCCTCGGCAATACTGCCCGGCGCCACCTGTGCGATCTTATGTGTCTGTTTGTTCATGTTATCTTATATCTCTCATTTCTGTCATTTATTTGCACTCCTGAATCACTTTCTTACGCCCTCAGCAATAAATGCTTCGGGCTGTGCTGAATAGTTACTCACCATCAACAAAAATAACCTCAGTGCCACACGGCACTGAGGTTATTCTACCATATTTAAGCACGTTTATTCAACTGATACATTCAGATCTCCGGCATTCTTTACCGCACCGATATCTATCAGTGCCTGAATCAGATGGGTGCATCTGTCATTCAGATATATATTCGTACTGTTTGAGACCACACCACCATTGGTATCATAGTAATCCAGCCGGTAACTCACAGAGCTGCCTGACGGATAACGGACATCTGCCAGATCCGCTTTGGTCTCAAACTGGAGACTCAGTTCTGCAGCCATCGACGATAAGTCGTTGCCGGTGAATGCTCCTGCTTTCACATCCGCCAGCCATGCCTCATACAGCTTCTGCAGCTGCCCGGGATCAGAAATATCCGTCTCCGAATCATCATAATACCAATTTCCATTCGGATCTACCACCGGCAGGCTGACATACGCATAGGAAGCCTTCCAATCCAGTTCCTTATAGTTGAGACCGAGCACACTGCTCAAAAATCCGTCCTCATCCGCAGCAAATGCCTGTAACTGCCCATCCACCTGCTCTGCGTAGCTTTGATCCTTTGTCGTACTGTAATAATTACGCTTTACGGCTTTTCCGTTTTTCATCGTATACTCAATCGACACATATCCTATATAGGTCTGTTCGATTCCGTCCGTGGGAGCGGTCTCATTTCCATTCCCATCTGTGTACTTCTTCTGCTCATCCAGATGGTCAACCATAAGCTGGTGAAGTGCTGTCACTTCGCCGATCTTTTCCGGATCTTCAAAATCGACCTCCCTGTCTTCCCACTGGACACAGACCATCGCTACATTCTCTGCCTGTGGCACATAGCTCTCCACACCGAACACATCAAAGTGCAGAAGCGCTGTACCGACCAGCAGCACTGCCACGCAGGAGACACATTCCACGATCATCCGTTTATGAAAGACGCGGAAACTTTTTTCAATAAACATCTCAGACGCGAAAAATAATGCCACACTAAACAGAATCAAAGCAATCACAAACCGGGCAACCCTCATGTTCCAGCTGCTATAATCGCTGATGATATAAGTCACAAACAATGCACAGCCGATACCGCCAACCAAGACTACACCCCAGCGGAATACCGGAGCCGTCCATTTCATCGATAGGAAATCACCCGCACACTCGATCCGTCTGTGCTCATAGATCCACCAGGCGAGTACCGCAAATACCATGCCGACCAGCATATATGCCAGCAACACCCACAATCCTTTGGACCACACTTCTCCGGTCAGGCTGTTCCTGTCAAAGCCAACCTTGCGGATCAGGTAAAACAGCGGAAATAGCGGATGCGCATTTGTCCCGATCAGATTGTCGGACATACCATAGAAAAATAATGTCCCCATACCATCGATTAGAAACACAGTCACAATGTATAAAAAGTTCCAGATCAGATAAAACAGACCCGCTGCCAGTAATTGTCCGGTAAACATCACCATCAGCACTGCAAAGCTATAGAAGAACAGCGTCTCACCGGCAGTGACCCCAAACCAGCCCCAGACAATCCATGTCGTATCCGCCGCCCTGTCAAGAATCACCAGGTTGGTAAGCAATGCTCCCAAAAACTGCGGTACGATGAGTAGCAGCAAGCCGGATACATAATTCGTGACATACAGCTGTGTCCGCGTCACAGGCAGTGTATGGATCATATTCGCACTGCGGCTCTGGTACAGATAGCCAAATACCGCGATCGCCATGACGATCGCTGCGAGAAAGATACTGACCGGTTCTGTCATCTCGACAAAATGGCTGTATACCAGCGACTCCGCGGTCATGTCGCTGCTATAATAGATCAACTGATTGAACGACGTATAGATCACTAACGGATGCACGATAATCAGATAGACCAGATATAACAAAGCAAACGGCCAGAAGCGTGTCAGGTTCTTTTTACATACCGTCGGATTAAAAAAGGAAATCTTTGACTGCATAATCCACACCTCCCAGCTCATAAATAAAGATTTCTTCCAAAGTCAGCGGCAGCACATCCAGCAAAATCGGGTTCATCGCTGCCAGCACTCTCTGCGCCTCCTGCGGCTCGCTCTTGACGATCAGCGTATGGACACGCCCTGCAATCGTCTGATGCAGCACCTTGATATGCTCAGGCAGTGCAGACATCTCCCCATCAAATGCGACCTGCACCTTCGTCACGCTGCCCTGCAGATCTGACAATGAGCGCTCAATCAATATCTTGCCATCATTCATAATGCCGACATGGTCGCACACATCCTCGAGCTCACGCAGGTTATGTGAGGATACGAGTACGGTCGTTCCGTGTTCAGCCACATCGCCCATGATGATACTCCAGATCTGGCGGCGCATCACGGGATCGAGTCCGTCTACCGGCTCATCCAGGATCAGCAGCTCCGGTCTGCAGCAGATTGCCAGCCAGAATGCTACCTGCTTTTGCATACCCTTTGACAGACTGCGGATATTGCGTCTGACATCCACGGCCGGGAAACAGTCTGCCAGTGCATGAAACAGATCCATGTCAAACTTCTTATAAATACCTTTGTAAAACTTCATCATATCAAGCGTATTCGCCTGCATAAAATAAAAGATATCGTCCGGGATATAAGAGAACTTCTCCTTCACCTTCGGATTCTCATAGACGGGCTCTCCATCAATCCTGATCTCGCCCAGATCCTGATGGTAAGCACCCGTAATATGGCGGATAATCGTCGACTTTCCGGCTCCGTTCGGTCCGACCAGTCCGTAGATCGCGCCCTTTGGCACATGCATATTCAGATGGTTCAGCGCGCGGAATCCATCAAAATCTTTTACAACATCTGTGATTTGGATCATCGCTCTTCCCCTCCTCCTGCTAATTCTTCAATCCGTCTGATCAGGGCATCCTTGTCCTCTGACAGATACAACAGCTCTCTTACGATTTCATCAAACTCCCTTAACAACTTTTCGTTCCTCCTTCCGGTCACATCTGCCTGCTCCGCTGCAAAGCTGCCTTTGCCGGATACCGTATAGATGTAACCCTCGCTCTCCAGTTCGCGATAGGCACGCTGGATCGTGTTCGGGTTGATCGCCAGTTCGCTCGCCAGTTCACGCACACTGGGGAGCTTCTCATCCTTCGCGATCGCTCCTGTGATGACCAGCCGCCGCAGACCTTCCTTTATCTGCTCATAGATCGGCTTGGCATCACGGTAGTTCAGTTGGATCATTCGCGCTCCTCCTTTCCAATGATTTTTCTCTTCCTTCTTACGCAACACAATTCTACAACTTTATGCGTATGCTAGCTGTATTAGTTGTGCTAATACACTTATATCACGTAGTACAGTATTTGTCAACCTATTTTACAACGAATACATATATTTATATACCCTAAAGCTGGCGGCGACGATTGCAGGAGATCTCGTCAGTTGCGACTTTTGTCCGGCGAGGTACAGCCGGGCAACCGGAGCAATCTGATCGGGATGCTACTGTGATTGCCGCCGCCTGCACGCAAAAACAGCAGGTCATTCACTGACCTGCTGCCTCTTATCATGCGATATGCAATTACATCTGAAAGAAATCCATCTCCTCATTCAACCGTTCAGAGAGCACCTTCAGATTACCGGCTGCCTCTGCCAGCATGTTGATCGTCGCATTCAGTTCTTCCATCGATGCTGTCGTCTCCTGTGCGGATGCCGCATTCTGCTCCGAGATCGCTGACAGATTGGAGATCACATCGACCACCTGTGTACGCGCCCGGTCACAGGAGCCTGCATTGCCACGGATCACATCTGTACCTTCACGTGATACAGTGATACCGTTATTGACCTCTGCAAAACGCTGCTTGGTCGCATCGAGCTTCTGCTGCTGCTCTGCTACGAGTCCCTCTGCCTGCTCCATGACAGCCATCGTCTGCTCAGACTCTCTGAGCAATGTATCAATGATCTGCTGGATCTCTGCCGCTGCCTCATCAGACTGTACCGCCAGCTTCTGGATCTCACCTGCAACGACTGCAAAGCCCTTGCCAGCCTCACCCGCGCGTGCGGACTCAATAGAGGCATTGAGGGATAACAGGCTCGTCTGATCCGCAATGGATGTGATGAGCGATGCTGCCGCACCAATCTTTTCGATGGATGCATTTGTCGTGCGGATCTGCTCACCGATCCGTGCGATCGCCTCAGTTGTGCGGTCATTCGACTCACTCAGCTCCCGCATCGTCGTCTCGGATGCATTGCCCGCTACTGTCATATTAGCAGATGCGTCAGTCAGATTGCCGACACTATGTACAATATCCTCAATGACTTCACCCATAGTAGCGATCTCCTGCGAAGCATTCTCGATCTCCTCCGCCTGGGATACCGCGCCTTTGGAGATGTCTTCTACCGCACGGCTAATCTCATCTGCGGCTGCTGATGACTGTCCTGCCATCTGATCCAGCGAATTGCCGGATGCGTGTAACGTATCAGAGGACTGCTGGAGCTGGCTGACAACAGATCTGAGCTTATCGAGCAATGTCTCAATCGCCATACCCATTTGTCCGATCTCATCCTTACGCTTTAAGATGCGCTCGTCGATATTCACATTCAGATGTCCCTCAGCTAACTCTGACAACATCTCTGATGCCTTTTTCAACACCTTTGCGATCACATTTGCCACGAAAAATCCGACAACATTGCACACGATCAGGACGAGTACTGCCCACATCACCAGCGAATTTACTTTTCCGTTGATGTACGACGCTACATCTGAGCAGGGACGGCCGGCAAACAATACACCGACCACACTGCCATCCTCATTCTCGAGCGGAACATAAACCGCATAATACGCTTCTCCCATAACCTCGATATCATTGGTCTTGTAAGTCTCACCGGCCTGTACGACGGACCATACATCATCGGAAATATCTGTCCCCGTCGCACGTGATCCATTGTCCTGCGTGACCGTAGTGGCTGCACGGGTCTTGCCCCAGCACAGCGTTACATCTGCATCCAGATTTTCCGTGTAAATATCCATAGATTCCGGTGTAGGAGTAATATTTTTATCGCCTTTATAGATGCAGCCATCATCGCCGAGTGTATAATCACCTGCGGTCTCATTATAACCGCCTTTGATTGACTCTGCCATCAGTACAAGCCCATCGATCATCTCCTCCTGCATGCCGGCCGTCATGGACGATCTCGCATACAGCACAGTCACCAGCATCGTGACAACCGCCGGGATCGTCACCATCATAATCAGGGTAAAACGGATGCTATGCATCTTCCGCTTCTGTGCTCTCGTCTGTTTTTTGGTTTTTTCTGCCTTTGTACCTGCCTCCTGCCCATCTTCTGTCATCTGGTCTCCAATGGTATACTCCTCTTCCATCATGCAGTCCTCCTAGTCACCACAAAACATTGTCTATCGCCATAAATAACGTCTGATTACAGTTGTGTCTCTACAAAAATATCATAGATCGAACGAATCGCACGCTCAAAGTCATCATTTTTTACACCGATAATGATGTTCAGCTCACTCGATCCCTGATCGATCATCTTGACATTGACCTGTGCATGTGCAAGTGCCGAAAAGATTCTGCCCGCTGTACCGCGTGTAGATTTCATACCGCGTCCTACGACAGCGACCAGTGCCAGTCCGCCCTCGATCTCGATCGTATCCGGCTGTGCATATTTATGGATCGCAGATAATACCTGCTGCTCCTTGCCTTCAAAATCTTGTCTCTGTACGAATACAGTCATCGTATCGATACCAGACGGCATGTGCTCAATCGAAATATCATTATCCTCAAATGCCTGTAATACTTTCCGGCAGAAGCCCACCTCGGAATTCATCATATCCTTATCGACATTGACCGCCACGAAATCACGCAGGCCCGCGATACCGGTGATCGTATATTCCGGCTGATGACAGGTACTCTCGACAATCATCGTACCGGGATCTTCCGGTGCATTTGTATTTTTAATATTAATCGGGATACCCTCCTTGCGCACAGGGAAGATCGCATCCTCATGCAGTACGCCAGCGCCCATATAAGACAGCTCGCGCAGCTCCTTATAAGTAATGGTGTGAATCACTGCCGGATTGTCAATGATCCGGGGATCAGATACTAAAAATCCGGATACATCCGTCCAGTTCTCATAGATCGATGCATGCACCGCACGCGCTACGATGGATCCTGTGATATCAGATCCGCCACGTGAAAACGTGTGAACCGTTCCGTCTTCTTTTGCGCCATAGAATCCGGGAATGACGGCATTCTCACTATGCTCTAAACGCACGGACAGAATCTCGTTCGTCTCATCTGCGAGGAAATTGCCCTCATTGTCAAAACGGATGACTTCTGCCGCATCGATAAATTCATATCCAAGATATGCAGCCATGATCATACCGTTTAAATACTCTCCACGGCTCGCTGCATAGTCTGTTCCGGCCTTTGCCTTGAAATTCTTTGCGATCGTCTGAAACTCCTCATCCAGTGACAATGTCAGATCCAGTCCCTTGATAATCGAATCATAACGATCCTTGATCTTTCCGAGTTTTCCGGAAAATTCTTTTCCCTCCTCTGCGATGCCATAGCACTCGTAGAGCATGTCTGTGACCTTGGTGTCCTTCGCATTCCGCTTGCCCGGTGCACTGGGTACTACAAATCTGCGTGTCTCGTCTGCGCGGATAATTGCACCTACCTTCTTGAACTGCTCCGCACTGGCGAGGGAGCTGCCGCCAAATTTCACAACCTTAACCATTTTCTTTTTCTCCTTCATATATATCTAAAAATGTTCTTTTCACAAGTCCCTAATATACTACATTTATCGGTAAAAATCTATCCTTTTATCACAGTTGCGGGCAATTTTTTACAGAATATCTTCATCTGGCAGCAAAACAACCTGACCTGTCGCAAGTGACTCCGGCACATTGATAATGCGCTGGTTCTCCGACCCTCTGAACTTCAGTGAAATATTCTTTTTTTCTGCCACAAATTCCCCATCGACCAATACATCTATGAGCGAGAGGATCTCATCTGTGATATCAGTGCGTGCAGAACTCTCCCGCCACAACTGATCATCCAGCAGATACCCTGAGTAGACCCAGATGCTCTTGTCCGGATACCGCTCGCGAATCGCACGATACAGCGGTAACAGTTCTTTTTGGTTTTCCGGTTCAAACGGTTCTCCACCGAGCACTGTGATGCCTTTGATATAGCCGGGTTCCAGTGCCTTCAGGATCTCTGACGTCACCGCATCCGTATACTCCTCCCCATAAGTAAAGCTCCATGTCTCCGGGTTAAAGCAGTCTCTGCAGTGATGCCTGCAGCCAGATACAAACAGCGATACCCGTACACCCGGACCGTTTGCGATATCTGTCTTTTTCAATGCGCCATAATGCATGTCTATTCCTCCATTTCTGCCGCTCACTCTGTTCGCAGCAGCCTTCACATGACTAATACCACAAGTATAGCGTTTTTGGTTTACCCGTGCAAGCAATTGACAGATATTTTGTTTTCCGCTATTATCTATAGTGAGAAATCGTAAATAGAATAAGGAGATGTTACAAATGAGTTTTACTTACTTACGTCAGATTCCCTCGCCCGGAGAGATCAAGACACAGTATCCGTTGTCCGAGCGACTGGCTGCTATAAAACAGAACCGCGACCGACAGATCAGCGACATACTTACCGGAAAGGACGATCGATTCTTAGTGATCATCGGACCCTGTTCTGCTGACAGTGAAGATCCCGTATGCGAATACGTGAACCGTCTGGCAAAGGTTCAGGAAAAAGTCAAGGACCGTCTGCTGCTCGTTCCCCGTATCTACACAAACAAGCCCCGTACAACTGGAGAGGGCTACAAGGGAATCGCTTCCCAGCCTGATCCCGAGAAGGCTCCGGACATGATCGCAGGTCTGATATCCGTGAGAAAAATGCATCTGCGCGCAATCGGCGAAAGCGAGCTGACTCCCGCCGATGAGATGTTATACCCTGAAAACTGGGAGTATGTATCCGATCTGCTCTCTTATGTAGCGATCGGTGCCCGTTCCGTAGAGGATCAGCAGCATCGTCTGACCGTCAGTGGCTTTGATGTGGCTTCCGGCATGAAAAATCCTACGAGTGGTGATTTTTCTGTTATGCTCAATTCCGTATATGCGGCTCAGCATCCGCATCATTTTACTTTCCGCGGCTACGAAGTGGAAACGACCGGAAACCCGCTCACACACGTCGTACTGCGCGGTGCCGTGAGCAAACATGGAAATACGGTTCAAAACTATCATTACGAAGACCTGATGCGGCTTTCTGAGATGTATAGTGAGCGCGATCTGCTCAACCCCGCAGCGATCATTGATGCCAACCACTCCAACTCTGGCAAAAAGTACGAGGAGCAGGTTCGTATCGTGAAAGAAGTCGTTCATAACCGCCAGATCTCTGACACGATTAAGACACTTGTCAAAGGTGTCATGATCGAGAGCTACTTAGAGCCCGGCTGCCAGAAGATCGGTGATCATGTCTACGGCAAGTCCATCACTGATCCGTGTCTCGGATGGGATGATTCCGAAAAGCTGATCTACGATATTGCTGAGTCCTGCTGATCGTCTGTAGGATTTTGTATCATACATTTAAAAGAAAAACCAGAAGATACCACATGTACCTTCTGGTTTTTCTTTTGTTTTATGAACTACATGCGCGGATGTGCCTGCTTGTACACTTCACGAATCGTGCGGTCGGACAACTGCATATAGATCTGTGTCGATGAGATGTCCGAATGTCCCATCAGCTCCTGTACGGATTTCAGATCTGCTCCGTTATTCAATAGATGCGCTGCAAACGAATGTCTGAGCGTATGCGGTGTGATCTCTTCTGTGAGTCCCGCCTGCCTGCCATAATGCTTTAACAGTTTCCAGAAGCCCTGTCTGCTCATCGGTTCACCGCTGCAGTTGGTAAACAATAACTGACACTCCTCATTATCCACCAGCTTCGGCCGGCTGCGCTTTAAATATGCATCCAGTGCCTCCCTCGCATTCGAACCAAACGGAACCGTCCGCTCCTTGCGCCCATCTCTGCAGGTCACATATTCTAACTGCAGATTCACATCATCCAGCTGCAATGCGAGCAATTCAGATACACGGATACCCGTCGCATACAACAGCTCCATCATCGCCTTATCCCGCAGTTCCTTTGGTGCTCCGGAAGACGGCTGATCCAGCAGCTTCACAATCTGCGCCTGTGACAGGATCTCCGGCGGTTTCTTCTCAATCCGTGGCGGTTTGAGTCCCTGCGCCGGATTGTCCACACGCAGCCCCTGTCCGCACTGCCATGCAAAAAAAGCCTTCATGCTGGCGATCACACGTGAGACCGTTGCGGCTTTACGTCCCTGTACTTCCAATTCATGCAGATATGCCTGCAATACGCCCGTATTCACCTGTTCAAAATCATCCATCCCCATGCTGTGCATATACGCTGTCAGTTTGCATAGATCCCTCGTATATGCTGCCGCCGTATTATCAGATATCTGCTTCTGCTCCTGCATATAACCGATAAACGCATCGATTTCGTTCTTCATGTAAAAACCTGCCCCCAAAACTACTGCTCATTATATTATGTGTTGGAATATTCGCAGTGCATCTCAGAAAAACTTCGTTTTTCCTCGATGTCCGGGCATTCGCCCTATCACTCTCGATATATGCAGTTCTTATCATGCCAGCATGATCGAACTGCATATTCTCGATTGGCACTGCTCATTGCTTTCGCTCATTATATCGTGATTGCATCACTCAATAATATCGCCGTTCGCCAAATGCAAATAAATTTGCATTTTTCTCACTTTCGCTCATTATATCAACCTGTAATAAAAAATGCAATTATTATGTAATTTTCTTAAAATATTTTTAACATTTTTTGCAAAATTAGAGGATTTATGTAAGATTCAAGTAATATTCCCACACAAAGAATGAAAAAAAGCACCAGACGAACCACTATCCCGCGCCACAGATCTTTGCGCCGCTGTTGTACACACAACATAACCAGCCCCAGGTATACCGGAATATAGCAGATAAACTGTGGAAACAGTGCCACCATACACAAGAGCAATCCGGCAGAGCCGAATGCACCGATCGCCAATACACAAAAATAGCCATAGGCAAATCCACTCCACGCAGCAAATCCACTGTAAAACCATTTGCCGCCCCGCATCAATCCCACGGATAACAGAAACAGGAAAATACCGAGGCGATTCACACACACATTCCACAACACATCATAGAAATTGATCTGTGTATACTGAAACTGCTTCAAAAAATAGCGCGTAAGGCTTCCACTCCCCTGAAAGCCCTCCGCGATAAAAATATTTGCCCCTACAATGCCGAGCAAAAAGCAGGCTAAAAATATGAGAAACAACTGCTGTTTGACGGATAATTCCCGCGTCTGCATGATTGTCCGTCTCCTTTGAGATTCCTTATCTCTAATCTATGCGATATTTATTTTTGTATGCCATGAGTGCAGCCACTGTCTTGGCATCCTGTATCTTTCCGGCATAGATCATCTCACAGAGTTCATCCAGATCGTAACTCTCGATCTCCACATACTCATCAGGATCGAGATGCTGTTGCCGCTGTACCAGATCATGTGCCACATACACATCTATAAATTCATCGCAATATGCTACGGTCGTGCGCAGTGAAATCAGAAAATCCAGCCGTTCGCTATGATATCCGGTCTCCTCCTCCAATTCTCGGGCAGCACAGCGGATCGTCTCCTCCGTTGTATTGTCACGTGCCCCCGCAGGTATCTCTAAGGTGATCCGGTCCAGGGCATTGCGAAACTGGCGCACCATCACGATCCTTCCATCAGGTAATACCGGCACGACTGCAGCAGCTCCCTTTCTGTGATGGATCAGATCCCACTGCGCCGTCCTGCCATCGGGCATCTGCATCGTATCACTGTAGAAGTCTACAATCGCCCCCTGATATTTTAATGTACGGTTAATTCGTTTGATTTTGTTTTCCATGATAAAACCTCCTTATAAAAGTAAAAGGCGCTAAGATCACATCTTAACGCCTTCAAATCAGTCTCTTGTTCAGATGATTGTCCGGATTATTTTGCGTAATCCGTAACACGTGATTCCCTGATCACATTTACCTTGATCTGACCCGGATATTCTAATTCAGATTCAATCTGCTTTGAAATATCCCTTGCAAGGATAACCATATCAGCATCACTGATT
>JBNMKT010000064.1:0-13122 GCA_050874485.1 bacterium | reverse complement strand
CGTAAGGCTGCAAGAAATAAAGCAATCAGATCTAAAGTAAAGACATCTATCAAGAAAGTAGACGCTGCGATCGCTGCTAAGGATCAGGCTGCTGCTACCGAGGCTTTAAAGGCTGCAATCGGTGAGATCAGCAAGGCTACTTCCAAGGGAGTATATCACAAAAATACTTCTTCAAGAAAGATCTCTCGCCTGACAAAAGCTGTCAACAAGATCGCTTAATCAGTCGAACAGTAATCAAATATATACATTAACCCACAAATAGAAGTCCGGAAGAGCACCCTCTCATCCGGACTGTTTTTGTTGCAAAAAATAATCCAACAAATGCGTTATTTTTTGCAACCTTTTTTATTTATATTCCCGCTCGCGGCTCGCCTCTATGATCACCAGCTCGACTGCAATCTGCTCATTCATCTGTCCGGTCTTGACTGCTTCCTCCATCTCCACACTATACGATAAAATATGCTCGATACTGCTAATCGACAACCGCGATGCCTGACCGAGTGAACGGCTGACCGCAAACGGTGGAATACCTGCCGCTTTTGCCATCGCGCTATTGTTCATACCTTTGCGCCCAAGATCCTTGAGCTGCATCAAAATATTATACTGCCGCGTGATCAGGAAAAGGATGCGAAGCGGCGGCTCCTTGAGCGCCAGCAGATCATAATACATCTCGAGTGCATCTTTTCTGCGGCATTCCACGATCGCACTCACCATATCAAAGATCCGGTTGGTAACAGCCTGTGGACAGATCGCTTCCACATCTGCCAGTTCGATCACATCCCGATCCATGCAATAGCAGATAAGTTTCTCCATCTCCCGGTCAAGTGTTCCCATATCCAGCCCAACACGGTCAAAAAATTCCTGCATAGCCGCCTTTGTGATGTTTTTGTGTTCCCGTCTCAGCCGCCCGAGCAGCCAGCGCGTCAAAAGCTCCTGGTTCTGCGCCGCAAACTCCACAATCCGTCCGTTATTTTTCAGCGCCTTGTACATCCGGCTGCGCTTATCCACCTCTGTCTCTGAAAACACAAATGTCGTCGTCTGTGGTACATGTTCCATATATTCTGCGAGATCTTCTGCCCCGCTTTTAAAAAAACCGGAATCCTCCACGAGAATAAGCCTGTGATCTGCAAAAAAAGGCATCGTCTCTGCCAGATCAATGAGTTCCTTCGGATTCGTGTTCTTTCCCTGATAAAAGGCGGCATTCATCGTATCGCCCTCCTGCCACAATGCAGCCTTCAGCTTATCCTTATACTGGTTTTTCAGATAAGCCTCCTCTCCATAGAGCAGATAGGCGGTACGAAATGTCTGATTTTTAATATCCTCGTCAATGGTTCGCATAAGCTGTTCCCCTCATTTTTTTCGATGCATATAAATACAAAACCAACTGTGCGATAAATGTGATCACCCATGTGATGGGATAAGACAGATAGACCGTGGAGATCCGGTGAAACCGTGGGATCTGAAATACCGTAGCGATCCATACAAGACGCAGTCCACATGCACCAACGAGCGACATGATCATCGGCCCGACCGAATAACCCATGCCTCGCAGCACACCTACAACGACATCCATCATTCCACACAATGCATAAGTCAGTAATATAATCTGCATACGCACCATCCCTGCATCTGCCACAGTCTCGCTGCTCGAATAAATGTGCAGTAACGGACGCCCGAATGCATACATCGTCCAGCCAAACAACACACCTGTCACGATCACACAGCCTTCCGCGGTCAGCAGGATCTTCTTTATCCGGTCCTGTCTGCCGGCTCCCACATTCTGGCTCGTAAATGAGATCGCCGCCTGATGAAATGCATTCATGGACACATAGACAAATCCCTCCAGATTCATCGCTGCAGAATTGCCGGCTACGACCGTCTCGCCAAACAGATTCACCGATGACTGGATCACCACGTTGGATAACGAGAACACTGCACCCTGAAAGCCCGCAGGCAATCCGACCTGTACGATCTGCAATAATTTATCTTTATAGATATGCAGCTGCCGCGGTATCAGCCGTATCCCACCCTGCTCACGCATCATGCAGCGCACAACGAGCGCCGCGGACACACACTGGGAGATCACAGTCGCAAGTCCGACACCTGCCACATCCATCCGGAATACAATGACAAAGATCAGGTTTAAAATCACATTGATAATGCCTGCCACTACCAGATAATAGAGTGGACGTTTTGTGTCACCAATCGAGCGCAGCAGCGCACTGCCAAAATTGTATACCATCATCGCAGTCATACCGAGAAAATAAATCCGCAGGTACAAAGCTGCCAGCGGCAGTACATTTTCCGGTGTCTGCATCAGCTCTAACAACTGTGGCGCGAAGATCACACCGGCGAATGTCAGTATCATTCCACTGACAATACCGAGCAGCATCGCCGTATGCACGGTTTTACTCAGTTCTGCCTCGTCTCCGGCTCCGTAATCACGTGCTGCGAGCACATTACCGCCGACCGACAAACCCAAAAACACATTCGTCATCAGATTTATCAATGCGCCGTTACAGCCAACTGCCGCGAGTGAATTATCGCCGGCAAAGCGGCCAACCACCACAATATCAGCCGCATTAAACAATAGCTGTAAAATGCTGGAAAACATTAAAGGAATGGTGAACAGCAGCATCTTTTTTAAGATGGGGCCGTTCACCATATCGATCTCATACCTTTTATTTGTATTATTCATGCCAACGTCCCCTTTAGACCTTCATTTGTGTACTACCAGAAACGTTAGCGCAATTTTTATAAAAAATCAAGTCTTGTTCTTAAAAAACACCATTTCCATACTGCTGTGCCAGATGCATACAATAATCCACACCACCCATGCCAACTGCAAAGATTGTGACCAGGATCACGAGTACAATTGCTCCCTTATCATAGACAAGCGTGAACTGCTCTGTATCACTGTATTTCGAATTCGCAAAGAGCATCTCTGCGCCCAGACAGATAAGCAGCAGCGGCCAGAGGTTGAATATCGCGGTATATGCTACGAGATCAAAGAGCGTATTCAACAGAAACATCACGCCAAATCCAATCAACGCCAGTCCGCAGGTCAGACTCCCTACACGTCTCGTCTTCTTCATCATTCATTCTCCTTCTTTGTATCCGGCAGCACAATCACATCCGGTGCCACTGCCGATGCTTTGCCTGCCCCATCCATCTCTGACTGCGGCATATCATATACGACCTCGGCCTGCTGGTCAAGTTTCTTCTTCTGTCCACGGATCAGATAGATTCCAAGCGCGATCAGCAATAAGGAAATCACGACCTTTGGCAGACCAATATAAAACACACGAACCTCATCCGCCAGCCAGTCCGGCAGAATATCCCAGAACATCTGCCACAAAGTCTGTGCTGCCGTAAACACACCGATAATGATCAGTGCAGCCGCCAAAAACTTCACCTTGCCGCGCTCCCACTGGTCGATGCCTACGATGCGGTCCATATGGATGAGGATATATTCATCCTCCTGCTGGTAGAATTCCTCATCTGGCAGCGATACCAGATTGTGTACGGTAAAAAAGCTGTAAAACCACATGACCGGAAGCAGGATCACACCAGCCTCAAAGCTTGTCGCCGTGCAAAACGCACACCAGCCTAAAAATACCAGCATCGTACTGACACCACGCTTCATGAATCCCAGATACATCTCGCCCGCACCCGGCATCAGTGAAAATATAAATGTCCAAAATCCTCGTTTCTTTCTCGTCATAGATCTGTCCTCCTATTCATCCTAATCATTATTTTCCAAACAACTGCATCATCTGGTTCAGTGTCTGCGCATCCATCGCAAATATCATATAGATCGAGGCTGCCAGTGCGACACCGACTTTGAGACTGTACAACAGCAGTTGCACCCGTTTCGAGGTCGTGTGTGCTTTCTGCGCAATCACCACATCCGGCTCATGCACACGTTCCACGATCTCTTCCTCAAGATATGCCGGTGGCTGCTCGAGTGCCTCACTATGATGCTCCATATATGCCATCCACGCATCCCCGCAATGCGGGCAGTTCGCTGTATGCGTCAGGAAGCTATCCACCTGCGTAGGAGAGAGTGTGCCCTGCTCCCACTGTTTAAAATCACTCTCTGTCAGATGTATCTGCTGTAATTGTGTTGTCATGAGCTATCTCCTCCTTTTCCAGCTTTTCTTGTGCCATTCCCAACGCTTTGGGCATGCTTTTGTTTTTCCAACAGCTTGCGTATCTGTGCTCTGGCACGGTATACACGTGTCTGAACCGTCTTCAGATTTGTCTCCTTCTCACGCGCGATCTGCGGCATCGGTTTTTCCAGATAGAAATGTTCGTATGCGACTTCCCGGTAGGGGCTCTGCAACTGATTGCAGACAGATAATACCAGTTCCTTTGCCTCTTTTTGTAAATATACTTCCTCCGGTCCGCCTCCCGGATCTGCCACTTCTGTAAAATACTCATCCTCGTGACATTCTTCCAGACGTTTTCTGCTCTTGATATAATCAATCGCCTTATTGCTCGCGATCCGGCAGATCCACGCACGCTCATACACCCGGTCAAATGTACCCAGATGCTTGTAAACCACTAAAAATGTATCCTGGGTAAGATCCTGCGCATCGAACGGGTTGCCGCAGGTTTTATAACAGATGCTATACACCAGCTTTTTATATTGCCTGAGCAGATAGGAAAAATACTGATCAATGTCCATGTCTGATACCTTTTCGATGCGTCTCACCCCCTTTGTTTTTCTGCTTTATTTTCTGTCTGCTAATCACTATAACGCATCGGTCTGCAATATGTCTTCATCTTTTTTCATTTTCTTTAAAAAAGCTGGCGCAAAAATCCGCGCCAGCTTTATATCATCCAATTTCATCCGTATTTACTTATTTTTCTTTGTCGTCGCATAGATGGTCTTTGACCCGGTGATATACACCTTTTCACCATCGATGATCCGGTATGCTTTGATGACATAGCGGTATGCCGTGCCAGATTTGAGACCTCTGAGCGTATAACCGGTCTTTGTACGTCTGACCGTGCGCTGCAGCTTCAACCGGTAAGTTTTTTTCTCTGTATTGCGTGGTGCTGCATAGATCTCGTAGCCATCCGCCCCACTGACCTCTTTCCATGTGAGTTTCTGGGTTGTTGTCGTAGTCCTGCCTGCACGCAATCCCAATTTTGCGGGTGCCGTATCAGTCTGGCCGGTCCCATCCTCATTTTTAACCGGAATGTCACCTTCCTGTGTACCAGAAGGCTGTTCAGGTTTTACAGGTGTGACCGCACCGCCGCCTGCTCCTCCGGAGCCGCTGCCACCACCAGAGATCGTCACCTTTGGGATCACAGTAATATCTGTCTTTTCGCTGCAGTCCATGCAGTGATGGCTCTTGCTGCCCTCCGCCGTTGTAGTGGCCGCCACATCGATCGTCCAGTCAGTAGAAAATCTGTGCGCTGCCTTTACGACAATACCTGTATCGATAACTTTGCCACATCTCATACATTCCTTGTGTCCGAGACCATCGACCGTGCAGGTCGGTGCCCGTTCACCACTCCCGGTATAGAGCACCTCACTTGCGATGTGCTCACATGCTGACCGCGTGACCTGCACCTTCACCTGCTCATTCTGGTAGTTACCCTTATCCGCACCCGTATATTCAGCAGTCGCGTTTTTTACCACACCTACCTCCAGTTCCATATCCTGATCAGAAGCTGTCCATGCCCAGTCGGCCGGCAATGTAATATCACCGACCCTCGTCACACTGTTGGCGACATTTTTCACTGTACCCGGCATATACGGTGCATTCACTGCCTTATGCACAATCAGCTTACTTTTTAATTCGACAGATGCATAATTTACCTGATCCACCGGAGTGAACAGAATGTCATATTCCAGCGTTTCGCTGTCTACTGCTGTTGGACGCACATCCGGCTCTTTCCATGTAAATGTGCCCGGAACCTCTGTCTGATCTGTTTCGCTGCGTTGCATGATTCCATTTCTGAGTTCAGAATCATTCAATGCCTCTCCATATGTGATTGCCGATGGTATCACCTGACTTTTGACTACCGGGATTGCCTTTTCAATCTTAATTTCTGCTCTCGCCCTCGCCCCTTCTATCGTCAGATATCCCAGGTAATGCCCGACGTCCACCGGCTTGCCGGCAATCGGTATGCCAGTCGGGCTGCCCATATCATTCTCCACATAGACGATGTCCGGCAGAGTGATGCCGATCGTCTGTGGATCAACATAGACATCTCTTGTCATTCCCTTTTCTCTGACTGACACCTCTACCCGCACTTCATGCTCCAGTCCATCATAGACGAAAATACCCTGTTTTAACAGAAACCATGCCTCGTTATGCTCGAACGGACACGTTCCAACGGTACTGTCACAGGTACATCTCATCAGATTGCTATTCCCCACCCCCTCATAACTCCAGTGGTGTATATGTTCTACAATCGCACTACCGCTCACCGTAGGACTGCCCTCTGCGTTGTCAGCAGCAGTGAGCATCACCTCCGGCTCCATCGTCTGCGCAGTGGCTGTGAGCATCGACAGATCGAGTGCTCCTGCAATCATCACAAGCGACAGACCTGCCACCAATAGCTGTTTGAACCTGTGTTTCTGTCTTATATTCTGTCCCATACGTCTGTTCCTCCGCACTGCAATTACTATTGTTGCTTTATTATATCCACAGCCTCAGATAATGTAAATCGTACCAAAGTATGAGAACAAAACGGATGAACGAAAAGAACTGCCGCAGAAAAATTTTGTTCTTGCGACAGTCCCATTGTTTCTCTCTATGAAATTTCTGCTATCCTTTTACTGCGCCTGCAGTCAATCCATCTACAATCTGGTTACTAAAGCAGCAATATACAACAATCGTCGGTATGATCGCAATGATGATCGCTGCAAACATCTGTACATAGTTCGTGTTGTACGGTCCTACAAACTTGGACAGCGATACCGGCAGTGTCTTTTTCAGATCATTCGAGATAAATACCATCGCCAACAACAGCTCGTTCCAGTTTGCGACAAACGACATCAGTCCGGTCACGAACAGTCCGGTCTTAGACAGCGGCACCGCAATCGCACTAAAGCACTTGTAGATATTACATCCATCGATACATGCCGCCTCGAAGATCTCCTGCGGCATATTCTCAAAAAATCCTTCCATAATAAAGATCGTGATCGGTAACGAAAATGTTACATACGGAATAATCAGTCCAAACAGATTATTGTACAATCCGATGCTCGAAAATGTCTTGAACAGAGGGATCAGCACACAGTGGATCGGCACCATCATTCCAATCAGGAAATATGTCATCATGAGTCTCGAATATTTCCACCGCATTCTCGCGATCGCAAATGCTGCCATCGAGCCGATTACCAGACTAAGAATGAGTGCAGTCACACAGACAATTGCCGAATTGAGTGTTGCCTTGCCGAGATAACCGGCAGTCCATGCAAACGTATAGTTTTCCCACTGAATACGTTTCGGCAACGCAAACGGCGAAGTGAAGATCTCCGCATTATCTTTCACCGAAACAAACAGCATCCACAGAAGCGGTGCCAGATAGATAAATGCAAGGATGATCAAAAACGCATATACCACAATCCGTGACACGCTCAGTTTTTTTCCACTTTTTCTTTTCATGTCATCTCTCCTCCCCTGCATTACATTTCATATGATTCCACTTTGACAAACTTGTTAATGATAAAGGTCATCACAAGACACAAAACGAGTAAAACGACACCGATTGCACTGGCATATCCGTATTTGAAATATTTGAATCCCTGTGTATACAGATGTGTCGCGAGCACTTCGGTCTGATGATTCGGTCCGGCTTCTGTCATGTTAAAGATCAGATCAAAAAACTTCAGCGAACCAATACAGTTGAGCGACATCGCAGTAGCCACCATCGGTCTGATCAGCGGCAGTGTAATATGTAAAAATGCCTGTTTTTTCGTTGCTCCATCAATATAGGATGCCTCGTACAGACTCTTGTCAATACCCGAGATTTGTGCCATATACAGCATCATCGACTGTCCGACATACTGCCATAACGCAACGAATGCGATGACTTTCATCGGCAGATTGATAAATCCTTTGACATCCATCAGCCACAACGGTCCCTGAATACCCCATGTCGCTAGGATCTGATTGATACCCAGCTTCGGACTGAAGATAAACATCCACAATAAACCAAGTGCCGCTGAGGACAACACGCAAGGCAGATAATATACGTTTTTAAAAAAGTTTTTTCCTTTTTCAATATTGGTCAGCAATGCCGCCAGCAGCAGACCCATGAATAGCTGCGACACGCACGAGAACACCATAAAAAACAGAGAATTTTTGAGCGCAATGCGCATCGTCTTGTCGTTCAAAAACAACTGTCTGTAATTTTCAAATCCAATAAATTCCGGCTTTGTCAATGCATCATAGTTGCACAGTGAATAGTACAACGACTGGCAGATCGGAATAAACAAAACAAACGTGAATAGCAGGAACGCCGGCGCGATAAAAAAGATAATCGCTTTTTTATTCCTCAATAATTTGTCCATAAAAACCTCCAGAATTTTAGAAACTGCGGGACCAGACTCCTCCAATCCCGCAGCCAGCTCTTATTTGTCCAATTGTGCGATTACTTATTCCATACGTTGTTTACATAGAAATCTTCGATCGTCTGTAATCCTTCCTCTACTGGCGTTCCAAGGTAGATAGATACCATTGCATCATCAAATGTAGATCCTGCCTCTGTCGAAGCAAGCGACTCATTGTAGAATCCGAAAGTAGACGATGCATTGCTGAATACATCCATAACATATGCCAACTGTGCAGGTGCCTTGTCTGCATCATAATCAACCTTAGTGACCGGAATCTTTCCACCAACCTCAGCCGTATACTTCTGTGCTGTATCGTCTGTGAAATACTTCATAAATGCAAGAACCGCATCCTTGTGCTCGGTATTTGCGCTCATTGCCAGGCTATCAGACTTTGCGATGACTCTGCCATTCGTTCCGGGGAATGCAAATACTCCACACTTATCCTCAAACTCAGGGTTTGAACCATTGATCTGAGCGATCGCCCATGAGCCCTGGATGAGCATTGCAGCTTCCTCATTGTAGAAGTTTGCAGTTGCGACATCGTTTGTATCTCCTGCTGCTGTCGGCTGGAAATACTTGGACAGCTCGAGCATCTTGTTTGCAGCAGCGACAACGTTTGCATCTGTCCAGTGAGCGGTGCCTGCATCGATCGCATCCAGATCTACACCTTCTGCGTCACACAGATAACCCGCTAACATGGATAAGCACCATGCAGTACCTGCTGAGATAGAGATCGGTGTATAACCTGCTGCCTGCAACTTGTCACATGCATCAATGAATCCGTCCCAGTCAGTAGGCATCGTGGTGATACCAGCTTTTTCAAACATCTCGGTATTATAGAATACACATGCTGCCGCGATATTTAAAGGAACTGCATAGATCTTGCCATCATAAGTCTGCTGGGAGAATGCTCCCTCGCCACCATTGAATGTATCCAGCCATCCGTCTGCCTTGAGATCATCGGTCAGGTCTGCTGCCACACCAGGATCTACATATACATCCAGGTTCGGTCCCGGGCTGACGATAAAGCAGTCCGGCGTCTCATTGGAAGCAACCAGTGCATTCAGCTTCGTATAATACTCTTCCAGATTGGTCGTGATCGGAGTCACATGATACTTTCCTTCATAATCTTTATTGAATCTGTCCACAACATCTTTGTAGCCAATCGAGATCAGATCCTCTGTCGCATTCAAATCATCCCAGAACATCCATGTGATCTCCTCCGCTCCATCAGATGATGCCGTTGCAGCGTCATCCCCACTGTCGCTGCTCTCACTGCTCTCACCGCTGTCTGACGCAGGCGCATCTGCGCTGTCAGTGCTGCTACCACATCCTGCAAGTAATGTAGACATCATCGCTACACTCAGTAATACTGATAATACCTTCTTCTTCATTATCAAATACCCTCCCTTGTTTTTTGTTTGATAACTGTTATTTACTACACATATAGCATAGCAAAGACACACCCTATATGCTTTAAAATAGTTGCTTGCTATGTATCAATTCTTGCTATACTACAGATTCTTATTGTATGCCTTTTGTCTATATTCAACTATAACATATGCCTTTATTTTGTGCAATTTTTCTTTTTTATTACAAGACATATTTTTTGATATTGTGAAATCGTTGTATTTTTAATTGATTTTTTCTTCTTTTATGATATGATAAACATAACAAAGCGCAAGTTTTAGTATAAAACAAGTGCAATTTTTGCAAATAATAGCAATTTTTGAAACAATATGTAATAATAATGGGCAATGCCAATCGAGAATATGAAAACCGATCATACTTGCATGATGTGGGTCGCATATATCGAGAGTGACAGCGCGAAAGGGACAGAACTTATGATCGAGACACTTCAAGGCATCAAAGAAACCGTCAATTACAAACAAGTTACCGGCTTTGTGTTATTTGACAATCATGACTATGAGGCGTATCCTTCACACTGGCATACGCCAATCGAAATCATCGTACCGATCCAGAACATCTACGAGATTACATGTAAGAGTGAAACATATCAGCTGCAGGAAGGCGATTTTTTCTTTATCAATTCCGGTGTTTTACACAGTATGGAGGCGTGTGAAGGTGAACGTCTCATTTTCCAGGCCGACTTTGCGATGCTACAGAATGTCTCCGAAATAGAGGCGGTTCTCT
This sequence comes from bacterium, assembly GCA_050874485.1. Classification (GTDB taxonomy): domain Bacteria; phylum Bacillota; class Clostridia; order Lachnospirales; family Lachnospiraceae; genus W0P33-017. The sequence goes on along the minus strand of JBNMKT010000064.1, from coordinate 2,387 downwards.
CAAGTATTCCTTCGGTCATCCATATCACAGAAGACAATGCACCAGATATCCACAGCCAGCTTCTCTCACTGATGATGAAGATTCAGGCAGAATACTTCAGTGGTAATGTTCTATCCGGCGCTGCCATCTATGCGAGCCTGCTTGAAATGCTCATTCTGATTGGACGTAAATATACCGGTGAAGGCATCAGTTCGGAAGTGACCTATACAAAGCAGCAGGAATACATGACAAAATTCATCTTCGTGTGCCAGTATATTCAGGATCACTGTACTGAAGATATGACATTAGACGATGTTTCGCGTCTGGTTGGTTTCAGTAAATATCATTTTACACGATTGTTTAAAGATTTCACCGGATGCTCTTTTTATAAATATCTGAACCGTAAACGGATCGCACATGCCGAACGGCTGCTGATTGATCCAGAGATCTCGATCACTGAGGTTGCTCTGCAGTCTGGGTTCTCCAGCCTGTCCTCTTTTATACGGATGTTCAAAATCATCAAAGACTGCACGCCAACAGAATTCCGGAAAATGTATACCTGCTAACACAAAATGACAGTTGTCAAAAACAACTGTCATTTTTATATAAGAACCATTCTACATCTGCATAATTATTGCTATCCGTACCATTACCAGACGCATACATACCAATCGTACAGCCGACAAAACCGCCTGCCTCTTCAGTCGTATATGCCAGTAGATCCAGATCATCCGCAATCTGCTCTGACACTCCATGTTCTTCAATACATACACTACCCTTTTGCTCATGTAGCTGCAGAGACAACGCTATCATTCCAGCCGCACAAACCGGATGCTCCGTCACCACGCGATCGCAGCCATGCACATGTTCTGTGACACAGATCAGACGTCCACCGTCACCTGCATCTGCCACATCCGAAGTTGCAATCTCGATGCGCAAGTGATTCTCATGATTCTGATACAGAACCAGTCCAGCAGTCTCCATCCCGCGTGGTATGAATTCCATTCTGCATTGCACCATGGCATCATACGATGACTGGCGTACACCCAGATAAGCACACGGCTGTGTCTGCGTGATTCTGGCCGCTGCTGCATACAAACGCAGATAGCCAGGCCTGGCTGATAACGAATATAGCTCCGGATCCCGCCGGATAATACTGACAAGACGTGCATCCAAATCCGGTGTCTGAAAATCCAGACGCACATCACCGCCTACTTCATGTGCAAACCGATGCTCCGGTAACGAAAGCTGCACCTGTGATTCCAGCACTCCAACACCCGGATTTACAACCGGCCATCCATTTTCCCATGAAACCCGCGCCAGATAAGTCTCCCGCCCCAGACTGCAATGCCTGTGGCAGGCACGCGAAGCGAGCATTACGAGATACCAGTTACCGGCAGCATCATCAAACATATCTCCGTGCCCGGCACAGATCAACGGATAATCGCGCCCCAGGTGTCGGTGCGTAAAGACTGGATTGCGCGGACAGCCCTCAAACCATGCAAACAGCTGTCTGCTTCGCGCCATACAGATACTATGATTTAATTCAGTGCCGCCCTCGGCGATTAGCAGATAGTAGTAACCATCCTTTTTATACAGATGCGGTCCCTCCGGCCAGATCGCATGCTTCATCGCACCTTTCCAGATCTCCATGCTCTCACCAATGAGCCGCATCGCAACCAGATTCAGCTCCTGCAGCCAGATCTCCCAGTCGCCGTCATAACGCACCCCATCTGGATTCGGCCGTGTACCAACATAGTAACAACGCCCGTCATCATCAAAAAAGAGACTCGGGTCGATCCCGGCAGCGCCCTCGCCCAGTTCATATGGGTCTGACCACACGCCAGCAGGATCCGTTGCTGTCACAATAAATGTCCCACCGTAGCTGACATTTGTCGTGATCACGTAAAACACGCCATCGTGATAACGAATCGTCGGTGCAAAAATACCTCTCGATATTTCCTGTTGATCCAGCTTCAACTGTGTATCGCGTACCAATACATTACCAATCTGTTCCCAGTGCGCAAGATCCCTGCTATGAAAGACAGGGATACCCGGTGCATACGCAAAACTCGAATTCACCAGATAGAAATCTTCACCGACCCGGCAGATCGACGGATCGGGATAAAAACCACCCAGAATCGGGTTATTAGCTATTGTCATAGATTCTGTTATTTTTTCTGTCATTTTCTTTATCTCACATACCCGAAGCCCAAGATCGTGCACTTTTTGTCGCGGTCATCTGGTGTGATCTCGACACGCACCGTATGCTCCTTAGACTCTGCCTCATCAAAAATCAGCAGCGGATTCGTATGCAGCCAGCCGATCTCATGCGGGTCAAACGTCCGCACATATGCTCCATCTACATAGATATCTGCCTTTGCCACATCGACTTCACCTGAATCCTT
>JBNMKT010000063.1:0-13418 GCA_050874485.1 bacterium | reverse complement strand
CTGGCGAAGGTGGCGATGGATGTGATGGCAAAGCACATTCCGGCAGACGAACACGGTGTGCGCATCGCACAGCTCGACGAGATGAGCTACCGGCGTGAATTGTGGTCGCACCGTCCGATTACGGATTTCTGGCGTGTAGGCGGGGGATATGCCGGAAAACTCGAATCCTATGGTATGTATACAATGGGTGATGTGGCGCGCTGCTCCGTGGATAACGAAGAAATTTTATATCGGTTATTTGGTAAAAATGCGGAGCTTCTGATTGATCATGCATGGGGCTATGAACCGTGTACAGTTGCGGCCGTCAAGGCATACAAACCGGAAAATAACAGCCTGGGATCCGGACAGGTACTGCACTGTCCGTATGAGGCAGGGGATGCACTGCTCGTGTTACGTGAGATGGCAGATGCGCTGGCACTGGAGCTGGTAGAAAAGCATCTCGTGACAGACCAGATCGTCGTTACGGTTGGATACGACATCGAGAATCTGACTGATTCCGTGCGGCGAAAAGCATACCGCGGGGCAGTTGTGACCGATCATTATGGACGGCAGATTCCAAAGCATGCGCATGCAACGGTCAATCTCGATGCATATACCGCCTCTGCCACAAAGCTCATGGCAGCGGCAGCACAGATGTATGAGCAGGAGGTAGATAAACATTTGCTGGTGCGCAGACTGAATATTGTTGCCAACCACGTGGTGGATGAGGCAGATGCACCGCAGAAGCAGGATCAGTATGAACAACTGGATCTGTTTACAGACTATGAGCAGCAACAGAAGATGCGCCAGAAAGAGCAGACACAGCTGGCACGTGAGCGCAAGCTGCAGGAAGCCTCTATAGAGACCAAGAAAAGATTTGGGAAAAATGCGATCCTGCGAGGTATGAACCTGCAGGAGGGTGCTACTGCGCGTGACCGGAATGAACAGATCGGAGGTCATAAGGCATGAAGACGGATACAGATCATTGGCAGACGAATGATTATGATGATATTATAGGGCTGCCCCATCATGTTTCACAGAGACATCCGCAGATGCCGATGGCAGACCGGGCAGCACAGTTTTCTCCATTCGCGGCTCTCACCGGTTATGAGGATGCTGTGCGGGAGACTGTCAGGCTGACAGAACGGCGGATAGAGCTGGATGAGTATGAGCGGGAACGGCTCGATGAGCAGCTCAGACAGCTGATCGCACGCTCAGGAGAGGCAGCTCAGGTTTGTATCACTTATTTTTGCCCGGATGAACATAAGGAAGGTGGACAGTATGTGACTGCAAGTGGACAGATCAGGCAGGTTGACGCGTATCACGGATATATCCTGATGTCAGATCATTCAAAAATCGCGATTTCTGAGATCGTTAATTTGAAATCAGAAGATTGATTTTTGTCAAAAATCCAGTTGTCTGAAATATATGGTTATGATATACTTTCTTTCATGGGAATATATAGCATAGAAGTTCAGACAAAGGAGTGATCGACAAATGAAGAAAAAAAGATCGGTTCAGCAAAAAGTCCGCAAGGTAAAAAATGGTGGACTGAAAAGCGGTGTTGTGAGCATTCAGCAGGAGATCCAGAAATCAATGATTCTGTTGTTGGTAGTTTCGCTGCTGCTTGTAGGTGTAGTTACATGTATCCTGAATTACAGGTCGTCTGTGAGTGAGATGGAGAGCAGTATGAAGGTGACTGCCCAGGTGGCCGCAGAACAGGTAAAGTACCGTCTGGGAAAAACGATGAGCCTGGTAGAGGTCATGGGAACCGTACCGACGTTTTCTTCGGCAGATGTCTCAGCGGATGAAAAGATTGCGCTGGCGCAAACATATGCCAATACATATAATTGGGCCGGTGTCAATATCGTCGGAACAGACGGAAAGAGTATCGAGGGTGATGATGTCGATGTTTCAGACCGTGCATATTTTCCGCGTGCAGTTGGTGGTGTGACATCACTCAGTGATCCTGTGTACAGTAAGGATACCGGAGATCAGGTAATCGTAGTTGCGGCACCCATATGGGCAGACGGACAGATCAACTCAGAAGTGACAGGCGTCATTTGTGTGACAATGGATGCAGCAGCGTTGTCCAATGTTGTAGAATCCATTCAGATCAGCAGCCACGGCAGCGCTTATATGCTGGATGGCAGTGGCAATACGATCGCACACGAGAATCAGGAGCTGGTAGCGTCTTCTAGCAACACGATCAAAGAAGCCGAAACGGATTCTTCCCTGAAAGCGATTGCAGCACTTGAGCAGAAGATGGTCAGTGGTTCTACAGGTGTCGGACATTACCGTTATGGTGGCCACAGCAAATATATGGGATATGCACCGGTCGGAGTAAACGGCTGGAGTCTGGCAGTCGTAGCACCGACTTCAGATTTTATCGGTGGAACCGTATTAGGTATTATTGTCACACTGATCATGCTGATCGTAGCAGTGGTCAGTGGTGTACAGATCGCAAGAAAGAAGGGATCACAGATCGGTGGGGCAGTCAATCAGTGTTCTGAGCGTCTGAAGCTGCTGGCTCAGGGTGATCTCGAGACTCCGGTACCGCAGATTGATACAAAGAATGAGACAAAAGAACTGGCGGATTCCACGACAGAGATTGTAGCACAGCTTCAGGGTATCATCGGTGATATCCATCATCTGCTGTCAGAGATGGCAGATGGCAATTTTGCTGTGTCATCGGATATTGGACAGGATGCATATATTGGTGCATACAGTGATATCTATTCATCTATGAGTAAATTAAAGCATAAGCTGGCTGAGACGCTGCAGTCGATCGTAGATGCGGCTGAGCAGGTAGATGCCGGATCTTCACAGCTGGCAGATGGCGCGACAGAACTCGCACAGGGAGCAACCGATCAGGCGGCAGCTGTAGAGGAGATGTTCGCGACAGTCACAGATGTCACCGAGCAGGTAGAACATACCGCACGTGCAACAGACGATGCGCATGACAAGGCAAAGGTTGTCGGTCATACCGCATTAGAGAGCCAGAAGAAGATGCAGGAGCTCACAGTGGCGATGGAGCGGATCGAGGAGACCTCGAACCAGATTAAGAATATCATCGCTGAGATCGAGGATATTGCATCACAGACCAACCTGTTATCACTCAATGCTGCGATTGAGGCGGCCAGGGCAGGCGAAGCAGGACGAGGATTTGCGGTCGTTGCGGATCAGATCCGTAAGCTGGCAGAACAGAGTGCACAGTCTGCAATCAATACAAGAGAGATGATCGAGACCTCGATTGAGGAGGTAGAGCGTGGCAGCAAGCTGACACAGGAGACCGAGGAGGCACTCAAGAACGTAATGGATGGACTGGATGCGATCGTGCTCACCGTAGCAGATGTCAGAAGTGCATCCGACAGACAGAGCGAGTCTATGCAGCAGATCGATAAGGTGGTAGAGCAGATCACCGGAGTTGTACAGACGAACTCAGCATCTGCACAGGAGAGTTCAGCGACAAGTGAGGAGTTATCCGCACAGGCACAGACACTGAATGATCTCGTGATGCAGTTTACATTGTCCTAATGAGCGTAACAGTTCAGAACCTTATTTGGTTCTGAACTGTTATTTTTTTATTGCATCTGTGAATGAGTTGTGATAGAATGCATACGAATTGCAGAAAATTGCATATAGAGTGCTTAGGTGTCGGAAGGGTCTGAAAAGCAGCTGGGATCAGCTGGAGTATATTCAGGCCGGTTCCGGTGAAAAGGGAAACAGGTGCAAGTCCTGTACGAACTCGTCACCGTAATTAGGGAGCAGAGGCCGAGAGATCACTGGGAGACTGGGAAGATGGCGGATGCGAGGATCTATGAGTCGGGAGACCTGCCTGAGTGCTGTACCGTAACGAGAGGAATCATTTCGTTTCAGACCACGAGTAACTGGTTGTACATAAGGACTGAAAAGGCTCACAGTGATGACCGTTCATTTTTCAGTTTTCTTTGCGTGCAGACCCTTTACCTGATAACAGTAGAGGGTTTTTATTTTTGTTGCCTGTAAGCAGGGTCTGGTACGAAACACCACAAGGAGGACATGAAAAATGAAAAAGAAAGTAGTAGTAATGATGTTAGCACTGACACTCACAGCTTCGCTGGGACTGGCTGGATGCGGCAGCAAGCAGGAGACACCCACGCAGCAGACAGAGGACACACAGCAGGCAGACAGTGACACTGAAACAACAGATGAGACAACCGATGATACGCAGGAGGAGCAGAATACAGAAGATGATGCGGATGCGGATCAGAAGGCAGCAGATGAGGTGGCAGCATTGATCGATGCAATTTATGTACAGGAGCGTACCGATGATACAGATGCACAGTGCGTAGCAGCAAAGGAAGCATGGGACGCTCTGACAGATGCGCAGAAGGCGCTCGTAGAGGGTGAGAATGCAGATCCCGACTATTTTGGCAGAGATACCGGAGATGCATCCAAGGATGATCCCCGCAATCAGGATGACATTGGCGAGAATGAGATCCTTGTTGTGAGCTTCGGTACTTCTTTCAATGACAGCCGTGTAGCGGATATCAAGGGTATCGAGGATGCGATCCAAGAGGCGAATCCCGACTGGTCAGTCAGACGTGCGTTTACCGCCCAGATCATTATCAATCATGTACAGGCACGTGATGATGAGCATATTGATAACATGGATCAGGCACTGCAGCGTGCAGTTGACAATGGTGTGAAGAATCTGGTCGTTCAGCCGACACACCTGATGCATGGCGCAGAGTATGATGAGCTGACAGAGGCAGTGGAATCATATAAGGATCAGTTTGAATCTGTAAAGATCGCGGAGCCGCTGCTCGGAGAGGTTGGAAGTGATGCGACAGTCATTAACGATGACAAGAAGGCAGTAGCTGAGGCGATCACCTCTGAGGCAGTAGCAGATGCAGGATATGACAGTCTGGATGCAGCAGAGGCAGATGGTACGGCATTTGTATTTATGGGTCATGGTACGTCACATACTGCGAAGGTATCTTACAGCCAGATGCAGACACAGATGGGTGATCTGGGTTATAAGAATGTATTTATCGGAACGGTAGAGGGTGAGCCTGAGGAGACAGCATGTGAGGCAGTGATCGAGGCAGTGAAAGAAGCCGGATACAAGAAAGTGATCCTTCGCCCGCTGATGGTCGTTGCAGGAGATCATGCGAACAATGATATGGCCGGTGATGATGATGACTCATGGAAGAGCATGTTTGAGGCGAGTGGTGCATTTGACAGTGTAGATACACAGATCGCTGGTCTCGGAGAGATCGATGCGATCCAGCAGTTGTATGTGGCACACACAGCAGCCGTTATGAACTAGGAAATATATAAAGGAAGTATTAGAAAATGAAGAGAATGACAGCAGCAGTCAGTGTATTATTGCTGACGAGTACCTTATTATTTGGATGCGGCAGCAACAGTGGAGAGACACAGGAAGCACCGCAGGATGCACAGCAGACCGAAGATACGGCAGACCAGACGGATGATCAGGCAGCCAGTGAGGATGCGTCTGATGAAGCAGAGCAGACACAGGAGTCAGCGCTGGCAGACGGTGTCTATACGGCAGAGTTCCAGACAGACAGCACAATGTTCCATGTGAACGAGGCATGTGATGGAAAAGGAACGCTGACTGTGAAAGATGGCGAGATGACGATCCATATTTCACTGACATCAAAAAACATCGTAAATCTCTATCCCGGACTGGCAGAGGATGCGCAAAAAGAAGGTGCACAGCTGTTGGAGCCTACGGTGGATACGGTCACTTATGAAGATGGCATGAGCGAAGAAGTGAACGGCTTTGATGTGCCGGTTCCGGCATTGGACGAGGAATTTGACCTCGCGCTGATCGGCACCAAGGGAACCTGGTATGACCATAAAGTATCTGTGACGAATGCGACTCCGGCTGCAGATGATGCAGCAGATCAGGAAAATGCCGCTGCATCGTTGGACGATGGAAGCTATATGATGGATGTCACTTTTGAAGGTGGCAGCGGCAAAGCATACATCGAGTCACCGACGGCTGTAAAGGTAGCAGACGGCCAGATCACGGCGACAGTCACCTGGAGCAGCCCCAACTATGATTATATGGTCGTGGATGGTGAGAAATATCTTCCGGTCAACACAGAGGGTAATTCCGTGTTCGAGATACCGGTGACGGCACTCGATACTCCGATCACGGTGATCGGAGATACGGTGGCGATGAGTCAGCCGCATGAGATCGAGTATACGTTGACATTTCACTCAGAGACGGCAGTGGTAGAGGATAACGAATGAAAAACAGAAGAAAGATACAGGTGATCGGATCTCTGATACTGGTATTGGCAGGACTGCTGGGGCTATTGGGCTGTGGCAGTCCTTCTTCTGCATCTGACGAAAATCAGGTGGGAGTGTCGTCACAGACAGCGGCAGAGCAGGAGACAGAGGCAGAACAGGACACAGCGCAGACAGCCGGATCACTGGTGTATAGAGACAGCATGAAAACAGAATATGCCACGCAGTTTGCCGTGGACTATTACGAAGGTGGCTATGTGATGCTCACCACCAGGGTGGACGGTGCCAGATTTCTGGTTGTGCCGGAGAATGCACAGACGCCGGAAGGACTGGATGATGGAATCACGGTACTGCACAGGCCACTCGACCATCTGTATCTGGTGGCTTCGGCAGCGATGGATCTCTTCCGAGAACTGGATGCGATCGATACCATTCGCTTTTCGGGACAGCAGGAGGACGGCTGGTATATAGAGGAAGCACGCGCTGCGATGGAGGACGGCCGGATGATCTATGCCGGGAAATACAGTATGCCCGATTATGAACTGATTGTATCCGAAGGCTGCAGCCTGGCGATCGAGAATACCATGATCACACATGCACCGGAGGTCGTGGAGAAACTGGCCGAATTTGGAATCCCTACGTTGATTGATTATTCCAGCTATGAGACGCATCCGTTAGGGCGTGTGGAGTGGATCCGGTTTTATGGTGCCCTGCTTGGCAGGGAAGATCAGGCAGACGCAGCGTTTGCAGAGCAGACACAGATTCTCGATCACATGGCACAGGACGATACACCAACGGGACAGACAGTGGCATTTTTTTACCTGACGACGAATGGAACCGTGAATGTGCGAAAAACCGCAGATTATGTGCCACAGATGATTGAACTGGCCGGTGGGACATATGTGTTTGATGATCTCGGTTCTGATACCGATCATAAGTCATCCGTGAATATGACAATGGAAGAATTTTATGCAAATGCAAAAAATGCGGACTGCCTGATCTACAACAGCACGATTGACGGTGAATTGGACAGTGTCGATGATCTGGTGGCAAAGAGTGCGATGCTTCGCGATTTTAAAGCAGTACAGAATGGGAATGTCTGGTGTACAACGAATGATATGTATCAGCATACGATGTCGGCAGGCGCATTTATCGAAGATCTGCATGCGATTTTTACCGGTGATACAGAGCATCAGATGACGTATATCTATCCATTAAAATAAGGGGACATTTATGGGACATGGCATGGAACGGCGCAGTCACACACATGCACGTCTGGCTGCTGCGTATGCAGCGCTGGCAGTCGGTGTGATTGTATTTTTTTTACTGAATATCGGAATCGGCAGTGTGGCTGTCACACCGGGAGAATTGTTCGCCTGTGTGAGTGGCGGGACGGTCAGTGATACGGTGTATGGGATCGTGTGGAACATCAGGCTGCCCAGAGCAGTGGCGGTACTGATCCTCGGTGGGGCATTGGCACTGGCAGGTTATCTGCTGCAGACATTTTTTCACAATCCGATTGCAGGTCCATTTGTGCTCGGTATCTCTTCTGGTGCCAAGCTGACGGTGTCGCTTGTGATGGTATTTCTGCTTGGAAATACAGCGGGGGTGAGTTCGGCGCTGCTGATCGTGACTGCATTTGCAGGGGCGATGCTCGTGACTGGATTTGTCCTGTTGGCAGCCAGACGCGTGCATCAGATGTCGATGCTCGTTGTCTGCGGTGTCATGATTGGTTATATCTGTTCGGCGGTTACAGACTTTGTCGTTACATTTGCCGATGATGCAGATATCGTGAATCTGCATAACTGGTCGAAGGGCAGCTTTTCCGGCATGGCGTGGGGCAGTCTGCCGGTGATGGCAGTTGTAGTGGCAGTCGTATCCGTGCTCGTGTTTTTACTGGCAAAGCCGATGGGGGCTTATCTGCTCGGTGAGGGCTATGCGCAGAACCTGGGTGTCAATGTCCGTGCGCTGCGTGTAGGGCTGATCCTGTTATCCAGCGTATTATCAGCATGTGTGGTCGCCTATGCAGGACCGATCTCATTTGTTGGCATCGCGGTGCCGCAGCTGATCAAATATCTGTTCCGCAGCAACCAGCCGATCCTGATGATACCGGCATGTTTTCTCGGCGGCAGTGTGTTCTGTCTGTTGTGTGACCTGATTGCACGGACGGTGTTTGCACCGACGGAATTGAGTATCAGTACCGTGACAGCGGTGTTTGGTGCGCCGGTTGTGCTGTGGGTGATGATGCACCGGAAGAGAGATGGCCACTAGGCGGATCAGATCAGGCAGATTACGTAGGATATAAATAAAACAAGGAAGAGACATGTATGAACGAATCCTATTTTTTCACAACAGAGCTGTGCGTCGGGTATGACAGGACACCGGTTGTAAAAAATATCACGATTACATTGGAGCGGGGAGAGATCCTGACATTGATCGGCCCCAATGGAGCAGGTAAATCGACACTGCTCAAAAGTATCGCAGGACAGCTGCGGCCACTCACTGGTGTGGTCTGCCTGAATGCACAGGATCTGGCTGGATTACCGCGGGAGATGCGTGCCAGACAGATGTCGGTATTGCTCACTGACCGGCTGCAGGCGGAGCTCATGACCTGTGAGCAGGTCGTGGAGACCGGGCGTTATCCGTATACCGGGCGGTTCGGTATCTTATCTGAACAGGATCACCAGGTTGTGGAGGAAGCAATGGAGCTGGTGCGTGTGCTGGACCTGCGGGAGCGGCTGTTTACGCAGATCAGTGACGGACAGAGACAGCGGGTGCTGCTGGCGCGCGCGATCGCGCAGGAGCCGGAACTGCTCATATTGGATGAGCCGACCTCGTATCTGGATGTACGCTACAAGCTGGAGTTTTTATCGATCCTGCAGCAATTATGCAGATGCAAAAAAATGGCTGTGATTCTGTCCCTGCATGAACTGGAGCTGGCCAGACGGGTGTCGGATAAGCTGTTGTGCATCCAGGGTGGCAGGGTATACCGGTTCGGTACCCCGGAGGAGGTCTTTACATCGGGAGAGATCGCGGCATTGTTTCATATTACAGCAGGCAGCTATGATGAACGCACAGATGGTCTGGAGCTGGCTGCACCGGTCGGACAGCCGCAGGTATTCGTGATCGGTGGAGATGGCAGCGGCAGAGAGATCTACCGCCGGCTTCAGAGGCAGAATATCCCATTTGCTACGGGAATCCTGTATGCGAATGATCTGGATGCTCCGGTCGCACATGCGCTGGCGGCAGAGGTGGTCGAGGCGGCTGCGTTTGAGCCGGTTGATGAGAAGTGCTTGACGCGGGCGAAGAAACTGATAGACTGTTGTCAGACGGTGATCTGCGCGCGGGAGCATTTTGGCAGTATGGAACAGGCAAACCGCGAACTGTTCGCCTATGCGCAGGCAGCCGGAAAATTGTGATTTTTAAAGGAGCAGACAAATGAAAAAAGTTACAAAAAGGAAACTGGCAGCAGTCATTTTAGGCAATCTGATCTTGGGAATAGGTGTCGCTTTGCTGCGCTTTTCGCAGATGGGAAATGATCCGTTCTGTGCCTCAACCATGGCGATCAGTGAAGGTCTTGGCATGGGACTGGGGACGTATCAGCTGATCTTAAATGTCGTGCTGTTTATCTTCCAGCTATTATGGGGCAGGGATTATATCGGGCTTGGTACGATCATCAATCTGTTTTTGCTTGGTTATATCGTGCAGTTCGTCACGTGGATACTGGATGGTATTTTCGGCGCATCACTGGTGCTCGGACTGCCGCTGCGGCTGTTTATCATGGCGGTATCACTCGTTATACTGACATTTGGGCTGGCGATGTACCAGGTGGCAGAACTGGGTGTGGCACCTTATGATTTCCTGGCACTTGGGCTGGCGAAACGTTTCCCGATTCCGTATTTCGCGCTGCGTGTCGGGACAGATGCCGTGTGTGTACTTGTGATTCTCGTGGCGCTCGGCAGTGGATTTATCGGCTGGAACAATGCACATCTGGGTATCGGAACCGTGATTACAGCGTTCTTTTTAGGCCCGTTAGTGGCATATTTTTCAAAGATCCATGAGCGCTGGGTGCATAAATAAACAGGTGAATATTGTCATATTTTTTTTCATTATTCCACAAGAAAAGACAGATAAAAACCGTTACAATGTAAATATCAGAAGCGCGAAACGGTTCGCGCAGATAGCACATATAAGGAGGATATGAAAAAATGGCAAAGAACAGATACATTGGAGATTATCCGGTAATCGGAATCAGACCCTGCATTGATGGTAGAAGAGGACCCTTAAAGGTGCGTGAGTCCCTGGAAGATCAGACAATGGGAATGGCTAAGGCCGTTAAGAAATTATATGAGGAGAATTTACGTTATTCAAACGGTGAGCCTGTAAAGGTCATCATCGCAGATACAACAATCGGACGTGTGGCAGAGGCTGCTGCATGTGAAGCAAAATTCCGTAAGGAAGGTGTAGCAATCACCTTATCTGTAACACCCTGCTGGTGCTACGGCGCAGAGACTATGGATATGAACCCCCTGACGATCAAGGGTGTATGGGGACTGAACGCAACAGAGAGACCTGGTGCTGTTTATCTGGCATCCGTACTCGCTACCTATACACAGAAGGGACTGCCCGCATTCGGTATCTATGGCAAGGATGTTCAGGAGGCAGATGACGATACAATCCCTGCTGACGTTACAGAGAAGCTGCTTCGTTTCGGACGTGCAGCAGTAGCAGCAGCTACCATGAGAGACAAATCTTACTTACAGATCGGTTCCCAGTGTATGGGTATCGGCGGATCTATCATCAACCATGACTTCTTTGAGGAGTATCTTGGTATGCGTGTAGAGTCTGTCGATGAGGTAGAGATCCTTCGTCGTATGGAAGAGCACATCTACAATGAGGATGAGTACCAGAAAGCACTGGCATGGATCAAGAAATATGCAAAGCAGGGCTTTGATAAGAACCCTGATTTCGTTAAGAAGTCTGATGAGCAGAAGGAAAAAGACTGGGAGTTCACTGCAAAGATGGCAGTCATCATCGAGGATCTGTATCAGGGCAACCCGAACCTTCCGGAAGGATGCGGCGAAGAGGCTGTCGGACATAATGCGATCTGTGGTGGTTTCCAGGGTCAGAGACAGTGGACCGATCATTGGCCGAACTGTGATTTCCCTGAGGCAATCTTAAATACATCCTTTGACTGGAACGGAGCAAGAGAGCCGTTTACATTAGCAACAGAGAATGATACCTTAAACGGTGCCGGCATGATGTTCATGAACCTGCTGACCAACCGTGCACAGATGTTCGCAGATGTTCGTACCTACTGGTCAGGAGACGCTGTAAAGCGTGTGACCGGATATGAGATCGAGGGCAAGGCAAAAGAGGCAGACGGATTTATCCATCTGATCAACTCTGGTTCCTGCTGTCTGGATGCTTCCGGTGTATGTACCGATGAGGATGGCAAGCCTGTAATGAAGAAGTGGTATGACGTGACAGATTCTGATATCGAGAAGATGATGGATGCTGTTGAGTGGTGCCCTGCTGATAACGGATACTTCCGTGGAGCCGGATACTCTGCACGTTTTGAGACAAAGACAGAGATGCCTGCTACCATGATCCGTCTGAATATTGTAAAGAACCTCGGACCTGTATTACAGATCGTAGAGGGCTGGACCGTAGATCTGCCGGAAGAGGTTTCAGATAAGTTATGGAAGCGTACAGACTATACATGGCCTTGTACATGGTTCGCTCCCCGTACCGATGGCGTTGACGGTTCACCGTTCAAGACCGCTTATGATGTAATGAACAACTGGGGCGCAAATCACGGCGCAATCAGCTACGGACATATCGGAGCCGATCTGATCACCATGGCATCTATGCTGCGTATCCCTGTATGTATGCACAATGTTCCTGATGCTGACGTATATCGTCCGACTGCATGGAACGCATTCGGTGCAGATAAGGAAGGACAGGACTTCCGTGCATGTGCTGCATACGGACCTTTATACAAGACGATTCGCTAATTATTAGGAGGATAAAAACATGTTAAAAGGAATACCGCCGATTTTATCACCGGAACTGTTAAAGGTTCTCGATGAGATGGGACATACCGATGAATTGACGATCGGTGATGGCAATTTCCCCGGACATTCATTTGATACACCTGTCATCCGTATGGATGGACACGGCGTACCTGAGATTCTGGATGCGATCCTTCAGGTGATGCCTCTGGATACCTATCCGGATGCAAACGGAGTGATGGTTCCGCCCTGTACACTGATGGCAGTAGAGCCGGGTGATGATGCCAAGACCCCGATCTGGGATACCTATAAGGAGATCGTGGCAAAGCATGATGAGCGCGGTGACAAGTGCTTTGAAGAGATCAACAAGTGGGATTTTTATGATAAGACCAGAGCAAAGTCAAAGGTTGTTATCATGACCGGAGAGACCGCAATCTATGCCAATATCATTCTTCGTAAAGGCGTAGTTATTAATTAAAAATCGTAGAAAATATTCTCCCTTATTTTTTACTAAAAAGGACGGTGATGCATTGTCACCGTCCTCTTTTTATGCTACACTACTTCCAATGGTTTTTTACCATTTAATCGGGAAACAGGCCGGGGAACCAAGCGGGTCTGATTTTTACAGAAGGAGGAGATAGTTAAATTGGAAAAAGTATCTGAAAACATCTTGGAGTTTAAACATCTGTCGCGTACCTTTGAGGATGGGTTTACAGCGGTGGATGATTTTAACCTGACCATCAAAAGAGGAGAGTTTGTCACTTTTTTGGGACCCTCAGGTTGTGGAAAGACGACCACACTGCGTATGCTGGCGGGATTTGATGCACCGACCGGCGGAGAGATTCTTTTGAACGGTGAAGATATCACAAGACTTCCGGCAAACGTCAGACCGATCAATACGGTGTTCCAGCGTTATGCCCTTTTTCCCCATTTGAACATTTTTGACAATATTGCATTCGGGTTGAAGCTGAAGAAACTCCCGAAGGCTGAGATTATAAAGAAGGTCAAGCGCGCGCTGGAGATGGTAGATCTCGAGGGCTTTGAGACCCGTAGCGTACAGACGCTGTCGGGCGGCCAGCAGCAGCGTATCGCGATCGCACGTGCGATCGTTAATGAGCCGCAGATCCTGCTGCTCGATGAACCGCTGGGTGCACTTGATCT
>JBNMKT010000062.1:0-13497 GCA_050874485.1 bacterium | reverse complement strand
CGCACGCCGGAGGAATATGTGGCAGGCACACTGCCGCAGGATGCCTGTGAGCCGGGACAGATCGCAGGGCTTTTCTCACAGGTGACAGAGCATATGCAGCTGCTGACAGATCATATGTATACGGCATTTCCGGTATATACGGCGAATGAGATGGCACTGTTAGTCACGGAGGGAGCATCTGCAGAGGTATCTGTGCCTTGCCGGATGGCAGCGCGTACCGTACAGTTGTTTTTCGATGCGATCCGCAGGGAACTCGATAAAAATGCGTTTGCAGCGGCACTTTTAGCCGGGGAGATCCCGGATGGAGAGTTATACAAGCTGGCAGGGCGGGTGAAACTGAAAGATGCACCGCGTGTCCTGTATGTATTCGAACTGGCGCAGCCGTTTCCGGGGCATACGGCACTGCGGATGCTGACGAGCCTGTTTGCAGATGGCAGGCAGGATCTGCTGTTTTTGCAGGATGAGACACATCTGGTGTGTATCAAGGCATATGATGGTGATGTCACACCGGAGCAGGTATATGAATACGCGATCTCTGCAGTCGATACGATGCTTTCTGAGCTGATGATCAAGACGCGGGTAGGCTACAGTACGAAAAAACTGACACTCGCGGAACTGAAGGATGCGCGCCGCGAGGCGGCTCTGGCGCTGCAGATTTCAGGTATCTTTCAGGAAGAACGGGAAGTGGCGGCATATTCCAAACTGGGCATCGCCAGATTGATCCACGAGCTGCCGGCAGATCTGTGTGAGCTGTTCTTGCATGAGGTATTTGGCGAGCATCTGCCCGATCAGGAGATCGACGAGGAGATGCAGGTCACGATCCGGCTGTTTTTCGAGAACAATCTGAATATCTCGGAGACGGCGAGACGGCTGTTTTTGCACCGGAATACGCTCGTGTACCGGTTGGAGCGCTTTGAGAAGCTGGTGGGACTGGATATCCGCAAATTCGATGATGCGATGACATTCCAGATCGCGATGATGGTGCTCGCGCATTACCGGCAGCTGTAGGTCGCAGCTTCCGCAAGCATGTCTGTTTTGCTTGCGTTATATAAAATGCGATACGTTATCGTCTTTGGTCATGCGCGCACATGTATCGCAGGCACGCTCTCGCTACTTGTCGCTGGCAATGGTACATAAGTGACCAAACTACGGTCACTAAGTACCAGCCGCTCCAAAGTACCTGCTAGATACATGTGTCTGCGCATGCCATCTTTACGCTGTGAATCGTTCTACAATTACTGCGTAACATATGGCTGCCGGCGGCAGGTGCAGTAGTTCCCGTCAGATGCGATTTTTGTCCGGCGAGGTGCGAGCGAATTGATGACGATTGGCATGTCATGACTGAAAGCCGCAGGCTATGTGTGTGAGCAACGCGAAAGACACATCGAGCCAAGGCTGAAGAAACAGTGAGACACCGCCGGGCAATCGGAGCAGCCTGATCGGGAAACTGCTGTAACTGTCGCCGGGCAATACGTTTTGGGATGGTTTTGCAGTAACCTTGAATGTTTATAAACGAAAAAAGGAGGATCGCAGCCCGGCACACATGCGGCTGCGGATAGAAAATATGAGAGTAGGAACCGGATATGATGTACATCGTCTGGTCGAAGGGCGCAGGCTCATCTTAGGCGGAGTGGAGATCCCGCACACGCTGGGACTGCTGGGCCATTCGGATGCGGATGTACTCGTGCATGCAGTGATGGATGCACTGCTTGGAGCAGCGGCACTCGGAGATATCGGACAGCATTTTCCGGATACAGATCCGGCGTATGAGGGCGCAGACAGCCTGAAGCTGCTCGCACATGTCGGAGAACTGCTGCAGGACGAGGGCTATGTGATCGAGAATATCGATGCGACTGTGATCGCACAGAAGCCCAAGCTCGCACCGCATATCGCGCAGATGAAAGAAAACATCGCGCAGACGCTCGGACTCGAATTGTCACAGGTAAATGTCAAGGCGACGACCGAGGAGCATCTGGGCTTTACAGGCAGGGAAGAAGGCATCAGCGCGCAGGCAGTCTGTGCACTGAATAGCATGTTTGACGCGAGTGTCGCAGTCGCGGACTCCGGCCGCAGCTGCAGCGGCTGCGGAGGCTGTATCAGACAGCAGACGCAGGAGTAGAGGACGAAGATAACTAAGCAAAGAAGGGATAACAGCATGAAAATTTTTAACACAATGACCAGACAAAAAGAGGAATTTGTACCGCTTGAGGAGGGCAAGGTCAGCATGTATGTGTGCGGACCGACTGTATACAACCTCATTCATATCGGTAATGCGAGACCGATGATCGTGTTCGATACGTTTCGCCGCTATTTAGAGTACAAGGGCTATGATGTGAACTATGTGTCCAATTTTACGGATGTGGACGACAAGATCATCAAAAAGGCTAACGAGGAGGGCGTTGATGCGTCTGTGATCTCCGAGCGTTATATCGCAGAGTGCAAAAAGGATATGGCAGACATGAATGTGAAGCCTGCAACGACACATCCGCTCGCGACCAATGAGATCCAGGGCATGATCGATATGATCTCTACCCTGATCGAAAAGGGCTATGCGTATGCAGCGGCAGACGGCACTGTATACTACCGGACACGTAAATTCGCAGAATACGGCAAACTTTCACATAAAAACCTCGATGACTTACAGGCGGGACACCGCGACATCAAGGTGACTGGTGACCTGAAGGAGGATGCATTAGACTTTGTGCTCTGGAAGCCGAAAAAAGAGGGAGAACCTTACTGGGAGTCCCCGTGGTGTGAGGGCAGACCGGGCTGGCATATCGAGTGCTCCGTCATGTCTAAAAAATATCTCGGTGACGAGATCGACATTCACGCAGGCGGCGAGGATCTGATCTTCCCGCATCATGAGAATGAGATCGCACAGTCTGAGGCAGCGAACGGTGTACCGTTTGCAAAATACTGGATGCACAATGGATTTTTGAATATCAATAACCAGAAAATGTCCAAGTCACTCGGCAACTTCTTTACCGTGCGTGACATCGCAGAAAAATACGATCTTCAGGTTCTGCGCTTCTTCATGCTGAGTGCACATTACAGAAGTCCGCTGAACTTCTCCGCAGATCTGATGGAAGCAGCGAAAAACGGACTCGAGCGTATCCTGACAGCAGGCAGCACACTGCGCAGACAGATCGAGGCTGCTGCGGATACACCGATGAGCGATGCAGAGCGTGCTTCTTATGATGAGACCGCTGTTTATGTAGAAAAATTTGAGGCAGCGATGGATGATGATGCGAATACGGCAGATGCGGTATCGGCAGTATTTGAACTGGTAAAATATATCAATACGAATGCCAGCTCTGATAACAGTAAGGAATACTTGCAGAAGCTCTACGAGCGCCTGCATACGCTGTGTGATGTGCTCGGCATTATTTTAGAGCAGAAGGAAGAACTGCTCGATGCGGATATTGAGGCACTGATACAGGAGCGTACCGATGCAAAGAAAGCGAAGAACTTTGCCAGGGCAGACGAGATCCGGGATCAGTTGAAGGATATGGGTATTTTACTGGAAGACACCAGAGAAGGCGTAAAATGGAAACGGGCTTAAATGCATATATCAAACAGCAATTTGAGATAGATCAGGATGTGGATATCCGCACGGTAAATCCGCTCACGCTGGCATATATCGGTGATGGGGTCTATGAACTCGTTGTCCGTTCCGTGATGGTGGCGCGGACAAATACGCGTGCGGGACTTTTGCATCGTCAGACGAGCCAGTATGTCAAGGCAGAGGCACAGTCGAAGATGGTGGATCTGCTGCTTCCGGTGCTCACGGAGGAGGAGGAGAGCTTTTACCGCCGCGGGCGCAATGCCAAGTCTCCGACAATGGCGAAAAATGCATCTGTCGGGGATTATCGCCGGGCGACCGGTTTTGAGGCACTGATGGGATATCTGTATCTGACCGATCAGATGGAGCGCATCGTGGAACTGACCAGGATCGCGTTGGATGCATATCATCCGAGAGAGGCGCGGTACGCAGAAGCACACAATAAAAACAGACAGGAGTAATACAATGGAAGATACACAGTTACATGGACAGGAGACAGTGAGTGTGACAGAGACAAAGATCGAGGGCAGAAACGCCGTACTAGAGGCATTCCGATCCGGCAAGACGATCGATAAGCTCTATGTGCTCGATGGCTGTCAGGACGGGCCGGTGCGCTCGATCGTGCGCGAGGCGAGAAAACACGATACGATCTTGAATTTTGTATCCAAAGAGCGCCTGGATCAGATCTCTGAGACCGGAAAGCATCAGGGCGTGATCGCGCAGTCGGCAGCGTATTCCTATGCGGAAGTAGCAGATATCCTGCAGATCGCAAGGGACCGCGGCGAGGCACCGTTTGTGATCCTGCTCGATAATATTGAAGATCCGCATAATCTGGGTGCGATCATCCGTACTGCGAATCTGGCGGGTGCACACGGTGTGATCATACCGAAGCGCCGGGCGGTCGGACTTACGGCAACAGTCGCAAAGGCATCCGCCGGAGCGATCAACTATACACCGGTCGCAAAGGTGACGAATCTGACGAATACGATCGAGGATCTGAAAAAACAGGGGATGTGGTTCGTATGTGCAGATATGGGCGGCACGCAGATGTATGATCTGGATCTGAAGGGTTCGATCGGGCTCGTGATCGGAAATGAAGGTGAGGGCGTGAGCAAACTGGTGCGTGAGCACTGTGACATGATCGCATCCATTCCGATGAAGGGTGACATCGATTCACTGAATGCATCCGTGGCATGCGGTGTACTGGCTTATGAGATCGTGCGACAGCGGCTGCATGCATAAGACAGCTACAGACCATATTACACAGACAAGGCGGTAGAATTATGAATAAAAGTCCGTATGAAGATATCCGTGATGAGGAGCTGCTCGCACAGTTGTCAGCCGGAAACGACAGCATCACGGAGTATCTGTGTAAAAAATACAAACATCTGGTCATGAAAAAAGCGAATGCGCTCTATCTGATCGGAGCAGAGAAAGAGGATCTGATTCAAGAGGGGATGATCGGATTGTTCAAGGCAATCCGTGATTTCTCCCCGGAAAAAGAGGCCTCTTTTTATCATTTTGCAGAGATCTGTATCTCAAGGCAGATGTATCATGCGATCGAGGCATCGAGACGGCTCAAGCATGCCCCGCTCAATTCCTATGTTTCTCTCTCGGCAAACAGCGGCGAAGAGGAGAGCGGGCTGACCTATGGGGATCTGATCGGAGACACCTCTGAGCACAATCCGGAGCGGCTGTTGATCGAGTGGGAGGACTACCAGAGCCTGTTTGCTTCACTCGAGCAGCTGCTCAGCCCGATGGAAAAGCAGGTGTGTGACCTGTATCTGCAAGGCATGGATTACAGGCAGATCGCAGAATATATGGGAAAGTCACCAAAAGCGATCGATAATGCACTCCAGCGTATCCGAAAAAAGATCAGTGATAGAATACAGAACCATTAAACAGAGCACCTGAGCATCATTCGCGCCATATAGTTACCATTCGCGCTATTTTTCAAATAAATATGAAAATTATGGTAGAATGAACGTATGCAATGAGCAGTGCCAGGCGAAGATTTTTCGAGATGCACTGCGAATATGCAGGAAGACGCAACAGGAGGTGCTATGTATATGAGCAGAGTTATGAAAAAACGATTCCATTTTCGTATGGTGATCTGTCTGATGTTAATGATCGCGATGGCCGTGACGATTCTGCCGGAACCGGTGCAGGCGGCAGCGTCTGGGTTTACCACGGATCTGGTTGATTTGAGACGGGAGGCAGAATTTCAGGTTTATGGAAAGGTCGGAAAGGGAGGCACAAATTTTGTCAATACCGTGGTCAGAGCTCCGGAAGGGGCAACAGTGTACATCGAGCGTAGAGAGAGCTGTTCCGGTAAGAGTATCTACCGTGTGTACTATGAGGGAAGAATGTGGTCAGTCGATTCTAAAGATGTTGTAGATCTGAAAGACACGGCACATGATACGGCGTACAGGGAATGGTGGAACAGGGAGAAAGCACAGGGAAAGAAGATAAAGGTGAAAACTGCTCTGATCGGAGATGTCATGGACCCTTTCCATTATTACTATATTTATGCAAAGCCGAACATAACGGATAAGAATTGCATTGGTGCAGTTGCTGTGGGAGCGAATGTATCGGTCATCAATGAAAACTATAATTCAAAATGGGCGGAGATTTTATGGGGACAAGCCATTGCCTATATTCAAAAAGATTGCCTCAATTCTGCCGATGCGTATCTGTCAGGTCGGGAGATCAGGAGTCAGCAGGATATCAAACAGGCGAAAAAAGCAAAGCTGACCTATAGCGGAATTTTGAAAAATTATAACAAAAATCTGACAAAAGCGGAATTTTGCAGACTTGCGGTCAACTGGTATCAGGCAACCGGTCATAAGCTGCCGAAGCAGAGTACGAAATCTCCATATACCGATACGAACGATCCTTATGTCATCATGGCTTATCAGCTCGGAATCGTGAAAGACACCACGAATAAGGAGTTTCAGCCGGATAAAAAGCCGACATGTGACCAATATAATACGCTATTGAAAAACCTGCTGCGCGTTACAAAGGACGAAAAGAAGGTCTACGATTATGTGAGTGAGCGTAGCAGCAGCTACTGGCGCGTTTCAAGAGAAACAGCGATACGCAGTTTCTACCGGGCATACCGGCTGGTTCAGGAGAAGGATTATCTGATCAGCAGTGATGATTATGCATCCAGCCATAATGTGTATACGATCTCACCGGCGGATAATCCAAATATTTGTCTGGATGTCTGGGGATCGGAGAAATCAGCCGGAGCAGAGATTGGCTTATACAACCAAAATGGTGGCAAAAATCAATATTTCTTCCTGTATCATGTTAACGGGTTTACGATCATCGACAACTTAAATTCGCAGGAAACACTGAACGGAACGACAAACAAGGTGTATCAGGACAGAAGATGGTATGACAGCGAGAAGATGACCTTTGAATATAATAATGACGGAACCGTATGTATTAAAAATAATGACGGACTGTATCTGGATATTCAGGGAGGAAAAGCCATCAGTGGTGCACATTTGATGTTCGCACCAAAGTCGGGCAGCAGTACACAGAAATTTGTATTTACTTTACATCACCTTACATCTTTAAAATAGCATAATAGCATATAGAAAAAGGAGGGATTATGTATATGAGAGGAGTTAGGAAAAAACGATCACATTTACAAAACGCAATCTGTCTGATGCTGGCGCTTGTGATGCTGGCGGGAGTCTTGGCAGAACCGGTGCAGGCGGCAGTATATACGCCGGGACTGACGACGGACATGGCGGAACTGGAGTCTGTGGCAGCGTTTAAGACCTATGGAAAGGCAGGAAAAGGCGGAGCCGGGGTTTTGAATACCGTGTTGACCATCCCGGAGGGAGAGGTTGTCTATCTGATGTATGAAAGAAACGCCTGCAACGGTATGTATATCTACAGCGTGTTCTGGAAAGGCAGAATGTGGCAGGTCGATGCCAAGGATATCGTAGATCTGAAAGCTACGAAATATAATTCGGCATATACGGAAAAATGGGGCAGAGAGACGGTCAAGGGTAAAACAGTGAAGGTAAAAAAGACCGTTTTGTTAGGCAAGGTCACAGAGCCCCTTCAGTACTATTATGTCTATGCCGAGCCAAAGGTAACGGATGAGAACGTGATCGGCGAGTATGCCGCAGGCGGAGCGGTCGAAATCATAAAGGAAAACTACAATGCGAAGTGGGCAGAGGTTTTGTTCGGTGAATGCATCGGATATATCCAAAGAGACTGTCTCAATCATGCCGATTCATATCTGAGAGGTGCATCAAGAAACACGCAGGTATACATCAAACAGGCAAAGAAAGCAGGACTGGCACAAGGGATTCTGAAACCCGGTGACTATGGCGGCTGGATGATGAAAAAAGAGTTCTGCAGGCTTGCAGTGAACTGGTACAAGGCGACCGGTCATAAGCTGCCAAAGCAGAGTAAGAAATCGCCGTTTATCGATACAAAGGACCCGTATGTCATCATGGCATATCAGCTGGGAATTGTTAAGAGCACCAAAAATAAGAAGTTCAAACCGAACGAGGCGGTGCTGAGGGATCAGTATGATACGATGGTCAAACGGCTGTTGCGCGTTGCAGGGGCACCGTCGGAACTCTTTGGTGTCATGAATGCATATACGTTAGGTACATATGCTAAGAGCTGGGGCGTTACAAGAGAGGGTGCGCTGGTTGGATTTTACAATGCCTACCGGATGCTTCAAAAGACGGATTATCTGGTGAATGATTTCGGTGAGGATTCGATCGCATATACCATTTCTCCGGCAGATAATACGAAGATCTGTCTGGATGTCTATGAGGGAAGCACAGATCGGGGTGCCCAGATCGGACTGTGGGAAAAGAATGGTAACGACAATCAGCAGTTTCGCATAAAGGAAATCAACGGATTCACGTTACTTTGCAATGTAAATTCAAGGAAAGCACTGACCGGAACAAACGGTGCGGTCTATCAGGAGGCCATCGGATATGACTGCCAGAAGCTGAGCTTTAAATACAATAGCGACGGAACCGTTAGTATCATCAATGGAGACGGACGGTATCTGGACATCAAAGACTCTGCTGCGAAGAGTGGCGGAGAATTGACCTGGGCTCCAAAGAGTGGCAGCAGTACACAAAAATGGGTGTTTACGTATAAAGCGTATAGGAAATAAAAAATCGGAGTGTCGCGGATGCGGCACTCCTTTTTGCTGCCATGCATCTGAAGACGCTTCGTGCATTCTGTTGTTGAAAAAGCAGGTGTGGAATGATATACTACATGCGTATATCTTTGCTTAGAATATAAGAGAGCAACAGGGGTTTAAAACAGGAGGTCTATAATAAAATGGAAAGCTACAAGTCAGAATTTATTAATTTTATGGTAGAGTGTCAGGTGTTGAAGTTCGGTGATTTTACGTTGAAGAGTGGACGCAAATCGCCGTTTTTTATGAATGCAGGTGCGTATGTGACCGGCACACAGTTAAAAAAACTCGGCGAGTATTATGCGAAAGCGATTCATGCAAATTACGGAGACGATTTCGATGTGCTGTTCGGACCGGCGTATAAGGGGATTCCGCTGGCGGTCGTGACTGCGATCGCATACAGTGAGTTATACGGAAAAGAGGTACGCTATTGTTCTGATCGCAAGGAGGCAAAGGATCATGGCGCTGATAAGGGCGGATTCCTCGGCTGCAGCTTACAGGATGGCGACCGCGTGGTCATGATCGAGGATGTCACGACTTCCGGCAAATCCATGGAGGAGACTGTACCGAAGGTACGCGGAGCCGCTGATGTAGAGATCGTGGGTCTCATGGTGAGCCTGAACCGTATGGAGGTCGGACAGGGCGGCAAGGTGAGCGCACTCGATGAGATCAAGGAGAAATACGGATTTGAGGGAAAAGCGATCGTTACGATGGCTGAGGTCGTAGAGGCACTTTATAACCAGCCGGTAGATGGCAAGGTACTGATCGATGATGAATTGAAGCAGCGGATTGATGCATATTATGAGCAGTATGGTGTAAAGGAAGTATAGATCTCGATGAAAAACCGTGATACGGATAGAAAGTACAGAATCTGCTGGCTGCTGTTTGCGGTTTATCTGGCAGCGCTGGCGTATTTTCTGTTTTTTGCGGAGGCAACCGGTCGGACGAGTGCAGAACGCATCTATCAGTATAATCTGATTCCGTTTTACGAGATCCGACGGTTTATTGTATATCGCAGACAGCTTGGATGGATGGCTGTGGCACTCAATCTGGCGGGCAATGTGCTCGCATTTGTGCCGTTTGGGACTTTTTTGCCTCTGCTTGTCAGACATACGAGATCTTTTTGGAAAACGATGCTTCTGGGTGCAGAGTTTTCACTGCTCATAGAGATTTTACAGCTATTTAGCAAGGTGGGCAGTTTTGATGTGGATGACATATTGCTCAATACCTGTGGCGTGTGTCTGGGGTATGGGCTCTTTCGAATTGCACGGAAACTCTATTGGCGTTATCGCAGGTGGTGGTCATCACGCATCAGGAAATGGTAAGATACTAAGGTATACCGGGTATAAGGAATGAAAAAACAACGAAGATATAATGTTAAATTTACGAATAAAGGCTATTCCAGACGTGGGATACTATCTCTGGCAGGGTCGGTGGTTTCTCTGATCTGGCTGATCTATGCAATCTGCCAGACCAGCCGGCTGGGTGATCAGACGGGCAATCTGATCGGTGGAGTCGGAGCACTGGTGCTCGTGCTGCAGATGGCTGCATTAGTGACAGCAATCCGTGCCAACCGGGAGGAGGATGTATTCCGCGGTCTCCCCAAGGTGGCACTTGTGGTGGCGATTCTGATGCTGCTCTTATGGGTGGCGATCTATGGTCTGGGAATTTCCATACTGCTTGGAGTCTTATAAGAAAGGGTAGAAGTATAGATATGGGTTATAAAGAGGCGTATGCAACAGCAAATGAGGAAGTGCAGGAACGGTATGATCTGGTGATGGAGCGGATCTATGAACTGCGTGAGGAACATCAGGTGCCGGAAGCCTACTGGCACTATTTCCGCAGACTGGCAGATCTGTTCGTATTGGTAGATGAAGCCTTAAAAAAAGAAGAGACAGGTGCATTGGATCGCAGGGATATTTTCGAATGCGAGGAGATGAGCTGGCAGTTTTATTATGAATTGCAGGAGGGCAATTACGATCGAAGCTATGCGAACCCTAAGGTGGCGCAGGAGTTACTGGGTGAAGAATTCGGTCAGATGCTCTGCTTTTTATATACCGAGCTTCGCGCAGCGGTGCCCTATGCATATGAGGGCAGAAAACGTGATATCACGATTCTCTGTGAATTGTTTGTACAGGTCTATAACTGTTTTGAGAGTGAGGAAGGGGCAGATAAGAAGGAGATCGAGCAGATTATCTACTGGTTTTTCCATGATTACAGCGAGATCTTTGTCGAGCAGAGTGTGCGTGAGATGCTCGATCCGTCGTTGGATTTCTTTACAAAGATTGTCATGGAATCGGATCTGAGTGATCTGTCCTATCTGTATCGATATGGTGAGTATATCAGCAGCAGTGAACTGCAGGTAGCAGAATATCTGAACTCGCTGCCGGAGGAACAGATCCAGGCGATGGCGGATACCTATACAGAAGGGTATCGGATTGGATTTGAAGTGACAGGAAAAGATCTGGGAAAAAAGAAAACTGTTGATGTGCGCTATCCGATTGGCTTTGAGCGTATGGTGCGTGCGGCGATCAAAAATTTTGAGAAGATGGGGCTGCAGCCGGTGATCTATCGCGACAGTATCAATTCCATGGGTAACCGTGGAAATGGCAGAAAGGGCTGCTATGCAAAGTCTGTCAATCGTCAGTTTGACTATGACCATAAATCAGATCGTGCATTTTATCTGGATAAGGCGTTTGTGGAACGCAGACTCGAGGTGCTGCGCACCGCTTATGAGAAATATAAGGATCTGGCCGCAGTCTATGCCGGACCCGCAGTGATCGAGACATTTGGCGAGACCCCGTTCCAGCCTGTGAACAAGCCGGAGGCGATCAATTATACAGACAAGCAGCAGGAACTGAATGTCTACTATGCGAATGAGAGTGCGCAGATCATGAACCGCTATATCAGAGGTGAGGAGCGCAGCTTTACGATCATTGCCTATCCGATTCCGGCGATCGGCAGGGATTTTAAGGAGATATTTGCGCGGACGGTAGAGATCAATACGCTGGATTACATGCTCTATCGCGCGATGCAGCAGAAGATCATAGATGTACTTGACCACGCGGATCATGTGTGCGTGAAGGGTAAAGGCAGAAACCATACGGATCTGACGATCAAGATTCATCCGCTCACCGATCCGGAGCATCAGACCGCATTTGAAAACTGTGTGGCAGATGTCAACATCCCAGTGGGCGAGGTGTTTACATCACCGGTACTGACCGGTACAAATGGCACACTGCATGTGACAAAAGTATTTTTAAATGATTTTGGATATGACAATTTGACACTCACATTTACGGATGGAAAGGTGACGGACTATAGTTGTAGCAATTATGCAAGTGCAGAAGAAAATAAGAAGCTGATCCATGAGAATCTGCTCAAGCATCATGACACGCTGCCGATGGGCGAATTCGCGATCGGAACGAATACGACTGCTTATCGCATGGCGCGGGATTTTGACATTGCAGACAAGCTGCCGATCCTGATTGCAGAGAAGACCGGACCGCATTTCGCAGTCGGTGACACCTGTTATTCACATGCAGAAGACACCGCCGTCTATAATCCGGACGGAAAGGAAATCATTGCGCGTGACAACGAGGTGTCCCTGCTTCGCAAGGAAGATCCGTCAAAGGCATACCTGAACTGCCATACGGATATTACGATTCCGTATGACGAACTCGATTCGATCATCGCAGTCGGTGCGGACGGAACACAGTATCCGATTATTCAGGATGGCAGATTCGTTGTGCCGGGGACAGAGGAGCTGAATCGCCCGCTGGAGTAAGGAGACACCGGTGCAGACAGATATGCACATAAAAAGGCAAAAAGCACTTTCACTTAAAATAAGTGTATGCTAGAATAATAAGAGTTGCAATTACCTAAAACATCTGAACAACAAAGGAGAACAATCATGGCAAAAGTAGGTATCGTTATGGGCAGCGATTCGGACATGCCCATCATGGCAAAGGCAGCAGACATTCTCGACCAGCTCGGGATCGACTATGAGATGAATATTATCTCTGCACACCGTGAGCCGGAGGAGTTTTTTGCATATGCAAAGAGTGCAGAAGAGCGCGGCTACAAGGTGATCATCGCAGGCGCGGGCATGGCAGCTCATCTGCCTGGTATGTGTGCAGCGATCTTCCCGATGCCGGTCATCGGTATCCCGATGCATACGACATCTTTGGGCGGCAGGGATTCCCTGTATTCGATCGTACAGATGCCGACTGGCATTCCGGTAGCGACTGTGGCGATCAACGGCGGAGCGAATGCTGGTCTGCTGGCAGCCAAGATCTTGGCTACTGGCGATGCGGAACTTTTGGACAGATTGAAGGCCTATTCGAAGGGCTTGAAGGAGCAGGTCATCGCAAAGGATGCGAAGCTTCAGGAAGTCGGATATAAAAACTATTAATCACTATATAGAGGAAGATCAGGAGGATAAACACATGGATTACAAGCATTCGGGAGTTGATATCGAGGCAGGATACAAGTCTGTAGAGCTGATGAAGGAGTATGTAAAGGGAACGATGCGTCCGGAGGTTCTGGGCGGACTCGGCGGTTTTTCCGGTGCATTTTCACTGGACAAGATCAAGGAGATGGAGGAGCCGGTGCTCCTGTCAGGTACAGATGGCTGTGGCACGAAGGTAAAGCTGGCATTTTTGCTCGACAAGCATGATACGATCGGTATCGATGCAGTCGCAATGTGTGTCAATGATGTGGCATGTGCAGGTGGCGAACCGTTATT
>JBNMKT010000061.1:0-13696 GCA_050874485.1 bacterium | reverse complement strand
GCCCCATGAATCCAATGTCAGCCTCTCCGGAGAGTAATGCCGTCATCGTCTTATCAGCACCAAATCCGGTCACGAGTTCCAGATCGATACCCTGCTCCTTGAAATATCCCTCCTCAATCGCCACATACATCGGCGCGTAGAACAGGGAATGTGCGACCTCATTGAGCACTACTTTTGTTTCCTTTCCCGTAGCTGTCTGCCCGGGCTGATCTGTCTGGTCAGTTTTTCCACATCCGCTCAGGACAGGTAACAGCATCGCTGTCGTCAGCAATAATGCCAATACTTTCTTTTTCATAAATTAAAAACCTCTCTGCATATTTCTGTTATTCTATGCAAAGAGGTTCTATTCGGTTCCCTGTTGATCAGGTGCTCTATTTCCAATATTCCGGTGTCACATCGCGATGCAGCGACTCCAGCATCTGTCTGTCACTGCGGATCGTCGCACATGCAGCCGTTGTGAGCATGTTTCCGGTGATTGTCGCTGATGCACCGGAACGGAAAGCTATCTCTCCATCTCCAGTCAGCAGTGCACGTCCCGCTGCCAGACGAATGTTTGCCTCCGGATTGATATAGCGGAAAAATGCAATCGTGCGCAGGATATCATCCTCCGTAAGCTGCGGCAGATCCTCGAGTGGTGTTCCCTTGATCGGCATGAGCGCGTTGATCGGAATAGAATCAATCCCAAGTTCTGCCAGACTGACTGCCATATCCAGACGATCCTCCCAGGTCTCACCCATACCGATAATCCCACCGGAACAGGCGCACATGCCTTCTGCCTTGACCTTTTTTAATGTCTCGATCTTTTGCTCGTAGGTGTGCGTCGTACAGATATTCGGAAAATTCCGTCTGGATGTCTCAATATTATGATGATAACTGCTCACACCAGCCTCATGCAGACGATGTAACTGTTCTTCATCTAAAAATCCCATCGATGCGCATAAATCGATCTTGCACTCACGGTGCATCGTCTCATAGGCATGAATCGCTTTGTCGAATTCTTCTCCAGTCAGTGCACGTCCAGCCGTTACGATCGAAAAACGATCGACTCCCTCGCTCTCATTGAGCTTGCACATCTCCACGATCTGTTCTTCCGGCAGAAAATCATAGACTTCACAATCCGTATGATTATGCGCCGACTGCGCACAGTATTTACAGTCCTCCGGACAGCGCCCGCTGCGCCCGTTGATGATCGAACACAGATCTACCTTTGCCCCAATAAAATGCTCACGGATCT
This sequence comes from bacterium, assembly GCA_050874485.1. Classification (GTDB taxonomy): domain Bacteria; phylum Bacillota; class Clostridia; order Lachnospirales; family Lachnospiraceae; genus W0P33-017. The sequence goes on along the minus strand of JBNMKT010000061.1, from coordinate 12,462 downwards.
GGTCTGCTCCCTCACATAATTCGTCGAGGTCACAGGTTAAGAAAAATGACAGATCATCATCTCTCGTAATCCGTCTGCCGTCTATAATCTCCTTTGCCAGTTCTAATGCATGCTCCATTTTCTCTTTATCCCTTTCCGGTAAATCACCATATAATGTTAACCATAATTTTGTATTCGGTTTACATTGTATAGCAAAAAGAGAAAATCTGTCAACTATTTCCTACTGAACTGCTCCGATGAACTCACGGATATCTTCGATCTCATGTGCTGCCATGTATTCTCTGATGCCGTCCACAATCTCTTCCGCGACCTTCGGATTTGCAAAATTCGCCGTACCAACAGATACTGCTGTTGCGCCTGCCAGCATGAGTTCCAGCGCATCCTCAGCAGTCATGACACCGCCCATACCGATGATCGGGATCTTGACTGCCTGTGCCACCTGATAGACCATACGCACAGCGATCGGATGGATCGCAGGGCCAGACATACCTCCGGTCTTATTCGCCAGCACAAACTTACGCTTGTTTACATCAATCTTCATACCTGTCAGTGTATTGATGAGCGATACCGCATCCGCGCCGGCATCTTCGACTGCCTGTGCCATATATGCAATATCTGTCACATTCGGGCTGAGTTTCATAACCACCGGCTGCTTTGCAGCTGCCTTCACCGCCTTCGTGATCGCTGCTGCCGCTTTGGGATCCTGTCCAAACGCAATACCGCCCTCCTTCACATTCGGGCAGGAAATATTGATCTCAAGCAGGTCAACCGGCTGATCCGCAAGCCGTTCTACGACCCCCACATAATCTGCCTCACTTCTGCCACACACATTGACGACGATCCGTGTATCATATTTTGCCAGAAACGGAATATCGCGCTCGACAAATACATCAATACCGGGATTTTGCAGGCCGATCGCATTGAGCATGCCTCCATACACTTCGGCGACACGCGGTGTCGGGTTGCCCTCCCAGGGGACATTGGCCACGCCCTTGGTCACAACACCTCCGAGCTTATTCAGATCTACAAACTGTGCATATTCCTGTCCTGAACCAAATGTTCCGGATGCTGTGAGAATCGGATTCTTAAATGTAACACCTGCTATATTTACACTTGTATTCATCAGATATCCACCTCCTCAGCGCGAAATACGGGTCCCTCTGTACAGATCCGTTTATTGTTCACATGTGTATGTGCATCCTTTTTGGTACTCTTGCAGACACATCCCAGACATGCACCGATCCCGCATGCCATACGCTCCTCGAGCGAGATCCAGCATTCCATCCCATGTTCAGCCGCGTATGCTTTGACCGCACGCAGCATCGGCATCGGTCCGCATGCATAGATGATCTCAGCGTCCAGGCCATTTTCACGGATTGCATCGAGTACATTTCCCTGTGTACCGAAACTGCCATCCTCTGTCGCTATGTACACCGGACCCTGTGCGCGGAATTCTTCTTCCAGAAAACGCTCATCCCGGTAGCCGAGTACGATCTGCTTCTCACAATCTAACTCCTTTGCCAGCTGCAGGATCGGAGGAACACCGATACCGCCTCCGAGCAGCAGTGCACGCTTACTCTTCTTCGGATAGCCGTTGCCCAGTGGCCCTACCACACGAAGCTGTGCACCGGTATGATAACCGGCAAATTCTGCGGTTCCTTTGCCCGCCACACGATAAACCAGACGGATCGCATGATCAGCGCGGTCGATCTCACAAATACTGATCGGGCGCGGCAGCAGACGGCTGCCATCCGAACAATACAATGCCACAAACTGTCCCGGCTTCGCCAGATCAGCAATCTGCTCGGTTCGAAGCCACATACTATATACATCTGTCGCGATCTCTTCCTGCCGGATAACGATCGCATCCTCTAATACTTTATCTGTCATCTTAGACTCCTATAATTATCTGTTTTGCAATGCACCTGCAATATCTGCGATCATATCCTTCACTGCCAGACGTGATGCATCTGCATAATTCTCCGGTGTAATACCCTGATCCTTATATTTATCCTGCTTGTAAGCAGCGATGATTCCGCGTGATGAATTGACAATCGCTCCGAGCCCGTCTTCATTAAAGAAATGAACGAGATCCTTTCCCTGTCCACCCTGTGCTCCATAACCGGGCACCAGAATATAGGACTTTGGCATAAGTTTTCTGAGGATCTTTCCCTGCTCGGGATACGTCGCACCGACAACAGCTCCGACTGAACTGTAACCGGATGCCCCGACACAATCAGCGCCCCACTCAGCTACTTTCTCACCCACGTATTCATACAGGGCTCGTCCGTCAATCAGCCGATCCTGAAATTCGCCGCTGGACGGATTGGATGTCTTGACCAGAATAAAAATACCCTTATGATCCTCCTTGCACACATCCACAAATGGCTTGATTCCGTCTGTGCCAAGGTACGGATTGACTGTCGCAAAATCCTCATCAAACGCCGCATATGATTTGCTGCCGATCTGTACCTTTCCCAGATGCCCGGTCGCATAAGCTGCCGAAGTCGATCCGATATCTCCGCGCTTGACATCACCGATCACCACAAGTCCCTTCTCATGACAGTAGTCCACAGTCTTCTGGAATGCCTTCAATCCCTCAATGCCAAACTGCTCATACATCGCAATCTGCGGCTTCACTGCCGGAATCAGATCATACACGGCATCCACGATGCCCTTATTATACTGCCAGATCGCTTCTGCAGCACCTTCCGGTGTCTCCCCGAACTGCTCAAATGCTGCCTGCTGAATGTGCTCCGGCACATAGGACAGCATCGGGTCGAGTCCGACCACAATCGGCGCATTCGTTTTTTGTATCTTCTCGATTAACTTATCAATCATGTTTCTTTTCCTCACTCTCATACTGATATACGATATCACCACCGATGATCGTCGTATCTACACGGCCCGTGACCTTTCTTCCGTCAAACGGCGTGTTTTTGCTCTTGGACACAAATGTCTGCTTATCGATCACATAGGCAGCCTTCGGGTCAAAAATCACCAGATCCGCAGCCTTTCCAATCGCGATCTCACCGGCTCCGCCCTCCAGACGCAGGATTCTCGCAGGATTATAGCTCATCTTCTCCGCCATCTGCAGAGGAGTCAGAATACCTTTTTCCACTAATTCCGAATAGGTAAGCGCCGCAGCCGTCTCTAATCCCACAATGCCAAACGGTGCATCCAGCATTCCTTTATTCTTATCCTGTGCACTGTGCGGTGCATGGTCTGTCGCAATACAATCAATCGAACCATCACGCAGTCCCTCGATCAGTGCTGCACGATCCGCAGCGGTACGAAGTGGCGGGTTCATCTTGTAGTTGACCATCTCATAACCCTCCTTATTGGAAGGAATCGCTGACAATGTAGGGGTGTCATCACTCGCGCTTCTAGGCGCAGGTGCATCCGGTATATCATCCGAAGTCAATGTAAAATGATGCGGGCAGACTTCTGCCGTCAGCTTCGTAAAACCTCGTTTCTTAGCTGCACGCACCATCTCTACAACCTCTTTGGTCGAGCAGTGACACAGATGCAGTCTCGTCCCTGCCTCTGATGCCAGCAGAAAATCACGTGATGCAATCACATTCTCTACTGCATTCATGATGCCCGGCAGCCCCAGCCGCTCGCAGTTCGCATCCTGATTGATCACTCCGCCATTGAGCAATGACTTTTCCTCGCAATGGTCTAAAAACGGCAGATCAAGCCTGGCCAGCATCTGCATCGCCTTCCAGCACAGATCCGTTCTCATCACAGACTTGCCATCCTCACTGAATGCAATCGCACCATGCGCAGCCATATCCTCCATATCCGTCAGTTCTTCGCCATTCATGCCGACCGTGATAGCACCTGCCTGATAGATATGCACCCGTGTCACACTCCTGCCCTTGTTCAGGACATAGCTGAGTACATCCGAATTGTCCACAACCGGTTTGGTATTTGGCATCGCCATAATCGTCGTATAACCGCCCTTGGCAGCTGCCGCAGCCCCGGTCTCCACCGTCTCTTTTTCTGTCTGTCCGGGATCTCTCAGATGAACATGCAGATCCACAAAACCAGGCATCACATATTTCCCGGCTGCATCGATCACTTCATCCGCTTTTTCCTTCAGCTTTGTTCCGATTTTTCTGACGGATCCGTCCTCAATATAGATATCCGCGATCTCGTCCGTATTGGTCGCCGGGTCCAGCACACGGCCACCTCTAATCATTAGTGACATTCCTTCTCCTCCTCTGATTATTTATATCGTAACTGTACCGTATTTTCCTTATTTTTACACCGATTCATACAACGTGTGAATCTGCGATTATTGTAGCACACCACCATCAAATCCGCAACGCAGTTTGAACCGGCTGTGGCCACTACTTTTCACCAAAGGCAGCCAGTGGATAGAGTTCTCGCGGGACATATGCCTGAATGTAGATGCCGTCTGCCCGGTAATCCTCCGATACCAGTTCTCCGGCAGACCGGATCCTTGCCAGTATGGAGGTCTCTGTATAGGGAACCAGGCGTTCCATATAGATCTTGTTGCCCCGCAGCATCTGTTCCAATGCCTCCTTAACCCGATCCATTCCTTCACCTGTCCGTGCCGATATATGAAGCGTGATATCGGCTCTCGCGTCATGCAGCGCTTCTGTATCTGTGCGCAGATCCTGCTTATTAAACAGTGTCAATACCGGCTTGCCCTCCACACCCAGTTTCTTTAATGTCTCATATACGATATACATCTGTTTTTCCATCTGTGGATTGGATGCATCGACCACATGTATGATATAGTCCGCATACTTTGCCTCCTCTAATGTGGAACGGAATGCATCGATCAGATGATGGGGCAGCTTCCGGATAAAACCAACCGTATCGGTCAACAGGATCTCCTGCTTACCGGACAATGTCAATAATCTGGTGGTAGGATCAAGTGTCGCAAACAGTGCATCCATCTCCAATACCTGTGCATCGGTCAACGTATTGAGCAGCGTTGATTTACCAGCATTCGTATATCCGACAATCGCGGCAACCGGCTGATTCTGTCTCGTGCGCCGGCTGCGTGTCACCTCCCGGTGCTGACGGACTTCCTCAAGCTCTTTTTTTAACTGTGAGATCCGGTTGGTGATCAGACGTCTGTCCATCTCGAGTTTTTTCTCACCCGGGCCACGTGTACCGATTCCACCTCCAAGCCGCGACATAGACCGTCCATAGCCGGTCAGACGTGTCATCTCATAACGCAGCTGGGCCAGTTCTACCTGTATTTTTCCCTCACTGGTACTAGCCCTAGCCGCAAATATATCCAAAATAATGAGTGTGCGGTCCATAACCTTGGTGTCCAGCAGGTCCGCGAGATTGCGCATCTGCGCCGGAGTCAGTTCATCATCACACACGATGCCTGTCGCATCATGCATAATTACAAGTTCTTTTATCTCCTGCACTTTACCGGTACCTACATAGGTCCCCGGGTGACGCCTGTCCACCTTCTGAATGACCGTGTCGCATACGACGGCTCCTGCTGTATGAACGAGTTCTGCCAGTTCAGCCAGCGAATCCTCTGTATCATCGCCATCCTGTTCCTGTACACCGACCAGAATCACGCGTTCCTCTATTTCTTTATTTTCATGCATTCGTTACGTCCTCTGTCTCCCCGGAGTTCTCGATCTCCACCGTTCCCTCCGTCTGCTCCTGCTTTTCCTCTTCCAACTGATCAGCCACAGCCGTCCGCGTCTTTAAAAACAGATACTCTCTCGCCGCTTCTTCATCGTCCGGATAATCCAGCACATACTGGGACATTTTCTCCTTTGCCTGCTCAAAATCATACATCTGCTCCATCGCAGCGATCTCTCCGCGACGCAGCTTTTGTTCATTCACCGGAGATTTCGATGCCAGACCGTTTTGATAATACGTCAGTGCCTGGGAATAATTCTGCTGCTCCATCGCCATGTTGCCGAGTTCTTCGAGTACAACCGCATCATCGGCGTGATCCTTTGCATAGACTTCATAATATTTGGCAGCCTCACTCTGATCGCCCAGCTGATCATATGTCTGTGCCAGATACAACTCTGCTTTATCATCCTCTCCCTCTTTTTTCTCGATGGCGACTGCCTGGGTCAGCTCATCTTTTGCACTTGCATAATCTCCTTGCAGAAAATAGATGTATCCGCGGCTTGCAAGATACTTGCGTCCTTTGCCCTTTAGTTCCAGCGCCTGATTCAGATATTTGACACCATCCTCTGCCCTGCCTGCCCGGTTCAGGTTCTCATAGAGCTGGATGTATATCTCATAGTCCGCATCCGCATGTTTGGCAGCCAGCTCATAATCACTGAGCGCCTGCTCCGCGTTCCCCTGCTGTAAGTATATATTTCCCCGCAGATAATATGCATTTGCATATCCATTGTCATAATCAAGCACCGCATCGCAGACAGCGATGGCATCCTCCGGCTGTCCATTCTGATATAGTGCTTCTGCCTTGTTCATACAGATATCCAGTTCCAGATTACGGATCTTTCCCTTCGACTGATCCAGTGCTTTCTGAAAACTATCAACAGCCTCCTTATAATTACCCTGCTCCATAGACCGGATACCGATCTTGCGGTACGCCAGTTCATCGTTTGTCCGATCCTTACTACATCCAGTCACACTCAAACCGGCACAGAGCAGCAACACCAGTGCCAGTCCTCTTTTTTTATTCATATTTTTACTCCATCCTACTACTAATACATTTACCTGTTACGGATCACTCGTACCTCGTTCCAGTAACTTTATCATTTCATATTATCTATAGCATACCAAAAAACGCATTGCATTTCCATAGGAAATCCACTAGAATAAAAATAACATCTTTTTAGGAGGAAATCATGAGTTACGAAATTCGCGATATAAATCTCGCCGAGTCCGGCGAGCACAAGATTGACTGGGTGCGCAAGAATTGCCCCCTTCTGCGTTCACTCGAAGCAGATTTTGCAAAGGAGCTCCCGTTTGCGGGTGTGCGCATCGCACTCTCCATCCATCTGGAGGCCAAGACTGCTTACCTGTGTAAGGTACTGGCAGCAGGCGGTGCACAGATGTTCATCACCGGCAGCAATCCGCTCTCCACACAGGATGATGTGGCAGCGGCACTCGTCAAGGCCGGTCTGAATGTATTTGCATGGTACAATTCCACGGAGGAAGAATATAACAGACACATCACAAAGGTTCTGGAAAATAACTGTAACATCATCATTGATGACGGTGGCGATCTCGTCAATATGCTGCATACTTCTATGCGCGACCGTCTGCAGTACGTGATCGGTGGCTGTGAGGAGACGACAACCGGCATCATCCGTCTGATGGCTATGGCCAAAGAGGACAAGCTGGAGTTTCCGATGGTTATGGTCAACAATGCCGACTGCAAGCATCTGTTCGACAACCGCTACGGTACCGGGCAGTCCGTCTGGGATGGTATCAACCGTACAACCAACCTCATCGTTGCAGGCAAGATCGCTGTAGTCGCAGGATACGGCTGGTGCGGCAAAGGTGTCGCTATGCGTGCCAAGGCTCTGGGCGCACGTGTCATCATCACTGAGATCGATCCAATCAAGGCCATTGAAGCAGTCATGGATGGTTTCGATGTCATGCCGATGCATGAGGCAGCCAAAGTCGGTGATTTCTTTATCACAGTAACAGGCTGTGCCGGAGTCATCACCTGTGAAGATATGAAGGTGATGAAAGATGGTGCCATTTTATGTAATGCAGGTCATTTTGATGTAGAGATCGATATGGCAGGTCTGCGCGAGATGTGCACTGCTTCCTATGAACAGCGCCATAACATTATGGGCTATACTTTAGAAAACGGCAGAAATATCTATGTACTCGGCGAAGGCCGTCTCGTGAATCTCGCCTGCGGCGATGGACACCCGGCAGAGATCATGGACATGAGCTTTGCAATCCAGGCATTGTCTGCCCGCTATCTGGTTCAGCATGCCAGCGAACTGACTGAAAAACTGATCGTCGTACCCAAGGAGGTCGACAACGAAGTAGCAGTCCGCAAGCTGAACTTCCTCGGCAAAAAGATCGATACACTCACTCCCGAACAGGAGCACTATCTGTATGCTTCAGCGATCTGATTGAATTGATTAAGATACAGAAAAGGCGTATGCAGTTGCATACGCCTTTTCTGATGCTTTATTATGCTTATATTATGATTCCGTTTCCTTGCACTGCTCACAGATCCGGAAACTATTTTTACCGTTCTTCTTTGCCTCTTCCATCGCCTGCTCTGCACTGCGGTACAACTCATCAAATGTCTTTCCGCAATCCGGGAACTTGCTGACTCCACTCGAACAGGTCACCTTTACATCCTTGATTGAGAACGCCAGCTCACTCTGCAAATGTGTCATCCTGACAAGCAGTTCATCACTATCTACCGCCTCGTCCATAAATACACCAAAACGGTCTCCTGTGATCCGTCCAACAGCATCTCTGTCACTAAAGCAGCCCTGCAGCCGATCTGCTACCTCATGCAGTACCTTGTCTCCTGTCGAATAGCCGTGCTGGTTGATCAATTCCTTATAATTATCAATGTCTATACTGATCACATAGAACTCACTGTCCGGTGAATGTACAATATGTCCTTCGATGCGCTTCTCCAGCTCTACACGGTTCCACAATCCAGTCAGGTAATCCTTGGTGGACAACATCTCCATCATCCGGATCTTATCAAGGATCTGTTCCTCTTCCTGTTTGAAACGCTCACCCTGTGCTGACATCACGCGGTTCAGACACTTATACATCTGTTCCTTGGTATAAGGCTTGGTAATATACGCATCTGCGCCTGCCGAGAGAATCTTCTCAATCGTCTCATCACTGCCATGCGTCGTGACCACAATCGGGATACGATCCATCAGCGGATCTTTTTTCAACTCCCGAATCAGCTCATTCGCATCCATATCCGGCAGATGTGCATCCATCAGCACAATGTCTGCACGCTTTACATGCTTGAGATACTGTAAGGCAGCGTTGCCTCCGGTCGCTTCCACAATCGAGTAGGCATCTTTAAAATACTCTGTGATGATCGCGCGGTTGACCGCAAGTCCATCTACAACAAGCATTGTCTGATATTCGCCCTCATGAGCCGTCGACAAACGGATCGTCTGATCCGCAACATTTTCCAGATTCTTTCCGAATTTGCACAGTACTTTTTCAAATTCTGCCGCAGGCAGCGGTTTTGAAAAATAATACCCCTGTGCCAGATTGCAATCCATTCCCCGCAGCAGATCGAGCTGTTCCTTGGTCTCGACACCCTCTGCCACTACATAGAGATTCATCCACTTCGCCAATCCGATGACAAAGCTCATGATGCCTCTGGAATTATTTTCTTCGGAATAATTTTTCACGAAATTCATATCGAGCTTGAGCATATCAATCGGCATGGATGCAAGCATATTCAGTGAGGAATAGCCACTTCCAAAATCGTCCATCTCGATCTTGAACCCTTCTTTTTTCAGTTCCTCCACAACCTGCAGAAGCTGATCCGGATTCTCCACATATGCACTCTCCGTGATCTCCAGATGCAGGTGCCTCGGCTCTAACCCATGCCGGTGCACTGTATCCAGCAATATCTGCGGCAGGTTCGGTTTATAAATATCCTTTCGCGAGACATTCACCGAGATCGGTACATAGCAATTATACCGGTCAAGCCACTCTCTGATCTTCCTGCATGTCTCATCCCAGACAAACATATCGACTTCCGTAATAAAACCATTGCTCTCAAATACCGGAATGAACTCTGCCGGAGACATGAATCCATTCTGCGGATGAATCCACCGGACCAATGCCTCAGCCCCTGAAAGTGTCTCGGAAAAAATATCATATTTCGGCTGAAAATATACATGAAACTGGTGCTCGCGGAGCGCCTGCTCCATATCGTCTGTGATCCGCTGCTCCCGCAGTAATTGTTTGCGCAGCGAATCGTCATAAAATGAAATCTCTTTTACATACTGTCCCTTGACCTGATTGACGGCAATCTGTGCGCGGTCGCACATGCTGTCGATCTCCATTTTCCGGTCGTGGATCTCATATACACCCAGTTTGAGTGCAACCTTCATATCCAGAGGGAATTTGTCCATATGGCTGATCATCTGATCGTAGCGATGTTTAATATAACTATAATCCCGACGTTCTACCAGTAGGAAAAAATGATCCGCATAAGAACGCGCACAGATACAATTCTGTGTGTCGGAATAATGTTTTAACAGTTTTGCAAAATATGCCAGCAGTTCATCTCCAACCTGCTGACCATAGGATTCATTAACGAGCTTGAAGCGGTCGATATCGAGTGCAATCATGTTCCACTCCACCTGCTTCTGCTCCTTCAGAATGCGGGCTGCGTGCTCTGCAAACGCCACCTTCGTATACAATCCGGTGATCTCATCGCGCTGCAGCACATCGATCTTTTTGCTCGCCTCATGCATCTGGATCGCACGCATCAGCCGATGCTTGAGTACACTTGCATGATACGGCTTTGTAATAAAATCACTCGCACCCATCTTGAGTGCCTTGAGCTCGGATTCCTCTGTATTCTCCTGGCTCATCACCAGAACCGGAATCTCCGATACACGATCCTCCTCATGCAGCTGCTGCAGAACCTGATATCCATCCATGACAGGCATAATAATATCCAACAGGATCGCCGCCAGTAAATTTCCTTTTTTATCTACAATATCCAGCGCCTGTTTGCCATTTTTTGCGGTCAGGACATTATAATCCGACCCCAATATATTTGATAATATGTCCCTGTCTATCTCCTGATCGTCTACGACCAGAAGCGTTTGTTTTGGCTGAACCTGATCCACAACAGTACCTCCTGCATCTGCGCCATGCCTTACTTTTCTAGTTTGTATTATATACGCAGCAAAGTGTCCTATAACTTACAGAATTATAGCACAAATCACCGGGAATCTCAAGCTGATATCCTACAGCTCACAGTTATTGACTGTACGGGGGAACGGAATGACATCACGGATATTACTCATTCCGGTCAGGTACATCACGCAACGCTCAAATCCCAGTCCAAAGCCCGCATGTCTGGCACTTCCGTACTTGCGCAGATCCAGATAGAAGCTGTAATCTTCTTCCTTTAAGCCAAGCTCATGCAGTCTGGCAAGCAGCTTTTCATAATCATCCTCTCTCTGTGAACCGCCGATGATCTCTCCAATACCGGGAACAAGACAGTCTACAGCAGCCACGGTCTTGCCGTCATCATTTAATTTCATATAGAATGCCTTGATCTCCTTCGGGTAATCTGTCACAAACACCGGACGCTTATAGATCTCTTCTGTCAGATAACGCTCATGCTCTGTCTGCAGATCCACACCCCAGGATACTTTATATTCAAACTTATCATTGTGTTTTTCCAGAATCTCGATCGCCTCCGTATATGTGACACGTGCAAAATCAGACTCTGCGACATGATGCAGACGGTCGAGAAGCCCCTTATCAATGAAATTGTTGAAGAAGTTCATCTCCTCCGGTGCATGCTCCAGCACATAATTGATAATGTATTTCAACATTGCCTCTGCCAGATCCATGTCATCCTGCAGATCCGCAAATGCCATCTCCGGCTCGATCATCCAGAACTCAGCCGCATGACGTGTCGTATTGGAATTCTCCGCACGGAACGTCGGGCCAAATGTATAGATGTTCTTGAACGCCATCGCATAAGTCTCTCCATTGAGCTGTCCACTCACGGTCAGATTCGTCGGTTTTCCAAAGAAATCCTGACGATAATCGACCGTACCATCCTCGTTTTTCGGTATATTGTTCAGATCCATCGTTGTCACCTGGAACATCTCGCCAGCACCCTCACAGTCACTGCCGGTGATCAGGGGCGTATGCACATATACAAAATCCTGCTCCTGGAAAAATCTATGAATCGCATAGGCGATCAGCGAACGCACACGGAATACAGCCTCAAAGGTGTTGGTTCTCGGACGCAGATGTGAGATGGTACGCAGATATTCAAAGCTGTGCTTCTTCTTCTGCAGCGGATAACTCGGATCGGATGCACCCTCTACCTCCACATGTGCTGCCTGAATCTCAAACGGCTGTTTCGCCTGCGGTGTCTCCACCAGTTCTCCGGTGACAATGATTGCCGCACCTACATTTAATTTGCTGATTGCCTCAAAATTCTCCAGTCCATCTCCGTACACGACCTGTACCGGCTCAAAAAATGTACCATCGTTTACTACGATAAAACCGAAATTTTTTGAGTTTCGGTTGCTGCGTACCCAGCCTCCGATCGTAACCTCTTTGCCGAGATACGCCTCTGTGTTTTTGAACAATTCTCTTACATTTGTTAAATCCATCGTTTTAATCCCCTTCTATCATAAATAATCATCAATTAGTAATCACAGCTCTTGTCTGCGGCTTTTACTGTGCCTGCTGAGTGCTGTCCGAAGCATCTGTGCTGCCTGCATCTACACCGGTATATGTGATATTGCATTT